>DAHVAF010000092.1 GCA_027314765.1 Clostridia bacterium
CAGGTGCCGGTCGCATGAAAGGTGCTCGTCATCGCGACATGCCCCCCCGATCCATCTGAACCCGTGTCGGTCTGCCATCGCGGTGACCACGGTCACTGCGGACCTTCCAATGGGGTCATGGAGAGACCGTGGTCTTCAACCACAATTTCGCAATGCTCTGACGCAATTCCCGCCGCGCAAGGGTTTCCGCGGTGCCATCTTCCCTGGAGCGGTCACAAACCGACGGGCTGAATCCCACGTCGTACGGTGAAGTTGCCGAGTCGATTGCGAAATCCAGGTTCAATTCGCCGGCGATGCGATCGCTCCCCCGAGGAGGTCGCCCGCGCGGTTGTGGCGTGCGCAGGGCGGGGGCGGCGGACCCTTCCCGCCCTGCGGCGTGGAGCCGCGTTGTCACGTGCTGCGCGCGAGGCGGCGGACTCAGCCTGGGGGAGCCGGGTAAATTACCCGGACACTTTCCCCGTGGGCGAAGGGCGTCATGCGGTGGGGCGAGGCCGCGCCGGGGCCCATGATGTGCAGCACCCGGCAGCCGCGCGCGAGCAGCGCGTCGGCGACAAGCGAGCGATGACACCGCCAGGGCAGCGCCTCGGCGCACAGCATGGCCGTCGGGCGCTGGGCGCCCAGTTCCAGCAGCGCCGCCAACCCGCGCCCAAACTCGTCGGTTTGCAGGTGGTCGGCAAAGACGCGGAACGAGGCATGCCGCCAGGCCGCGTTGGGCGAGGCGGCACCCAGGCCGTGGCGCAGCCCGCCCAGCTCCGCCACGTGCCGGTATGCGATGCCGGCTGCGGCCAGCGCTTCGGGAAGGGTCTCGCGGTTGAATTGGGGGTTGTGGCGCGAGCGGGGCACGCTGCGGATGTCGGCCACGCCGGTTACGCCGTGGACCCGCAGCAGCGCGATGAGGTCCTCCAGCGAGCGCGTGGAGTGGCCAATGGTGAAGATCGTCGGCGGCATCTGCCCATCCCTCCTGACGATCCCGCCGGCCCGAGCGCACCCGCCCCCGCCTTCGGAGGACGAGCTCTCACAGGGGCGGCGGCTCGAGGCGGCGACGACGAGCGTTCGTTCCGGTGATGGCCAGTCCGTGCGCTGAGCTGACCAGTGGCCGTCGGACGGTTGCCGACGCTTGGGCGGACGACTTCGTCATCGACCCTGGCAAAGCGCGCAAGCCCGCACGGCGGAGGTGGCGCGCGCAGCGGTCCGGCGCCGGCGCAGCGGCGGCTCGGCTGCGCGATCCGGGGCCTGCGGACGGGGCGTGCGCGCCGCTGACGATGCCGCCCACCCGCGTGCGCCAGTCCACGGCGCCGAACCCGTCGGCGCGAGTGACGCGCATCGCTTGCTGGTGATCACTCCGCGCCGCGCATGAAGACTTCCAACATCATCAGGTCCACCCTGATCAAGATCGGCGCCGTGATCCAAATCACGTCGCACCATGCATCGCCGTCACGGTCTCGCCACCACCGCCGGCGGACGATGGGGGCGCGGATCGATCCGCCGGGCGAGGGTCCGCGACGGGGGTGGCGGGCGCGGCAGGGCCCCGGTCGACGGAAGTCCTGATGCCGTGCGCCGGCGGCGCCGGAGCGACCGCGGCGCGGAGGCTGGAGCGTGGGTGCGACAGGCCCGCGCGTGAGGGGCGCCGCTTCCCGAACTTGGCTCGCCGCTGGCGCCGCGACTGTGTTCCCGCCACCGCCCAAGGGATCCATCGACGTCGGCAACCCGCGGACGGGGTGGGTGGGCGGAAGGCCCCGCCCGCACCCGCACCCTCACCTGGGGTCCGACAACCAGGGGAGGTACCCGCGATGACAATCGACAGCGGGACTCTGGTCGTGAAGGCGTGGCGCTCACGCCCGCAGGCCGCGGACATCTTCCGCCGCCACAACGTGGACCCCGGCTGCGACTGCGCGGTCGGGCGCGACAACACCCCGTCCGAGGACGCCGAAGAGGGGTGCGGGCTCAAGGACCTGGCCGGCCTGATCCGCGAGCTCAACGCGGTCCCGCGGCGCGCTGGGTGAGCGCAGCCGGAGGCCGCCGCGACCGAAAGTGATGGGTGGTGCCGCTTTCGGTGCAGGCCCGCGGCACGGAATCGGCTGCGGGCATGTGCGAAGCGGGCGGGTGCGGTCAGGGGCCCACCCGCCAGGGTCCGGGTGGTGATGCGCATCACCACCCGCTGGCCCGGCTGCCCGTACCATCAAGGACACGGGGTGGAGCGCCATTGAGCGACCTGGCGACCCGAAATGCGCCCGACGTCCACCTGCCCGTCCGTCACCTCATGGCGGGGGCTGTGGCCCTGCTCCTGGCCGCGGCCCTGCTGGTGGGGCTGGCACCCACCGTCCTGCGGGATCCGGTGACCCCCCGCGGCTTGGCCCTGACCCACATCGTGACCCTGGGCTGGATCACCCTGACGATCATGGGGGCCAGCTACCAGATGGTGCCTGTCGTCCTCGGCGTGCGCCTCTGGAGCGAGCGGGTGGCGCGCGTCGCCTTCTGGCACTACGTGCCGGGTGTGCTCGCGCTGGTCGTGGGCTTCTGGATCTTCTGGCCGCCCCTGCTGGCGGCGGGCGGGGCCCTGGTCGTGGGCGGCCTCGTCGCATATGCGTACAACATGGTCCGGACGCTGGCGCGCGTGTCCGTCTGGGGCCTGCACGGGCCGTTCTTCGCCGTCGCGACCGGATTTCTGGTCGCCGTCGGCCTTTACGGGCTGACCCTGGCCGCCGACATCGTCCACCCGTTCCTGGGCCAGGGTCCGGTGAACCACATCGTCTTCCACCTGCTGCTGGGCGTCGTCGGCTGGATCACCCTGCTGGCGATGGGCGTCGCCTACAAGCTGACCCCGATGTTCGCGCTATCGCACGGGCGGGGCGACGGGTGGGGGCGGGTCGTCCTGGGCCTGGTTGCCGGTGGACTCGTACTGCTGCTTGCGGTTTTGACGGTCGCTCCGGCCCCCGGTGCGGTTCTGGCGGCGGCCGCCGTGCCATTGGCCGGGGTCCTGCTCTTTGTCCTGGATCAGGCCATGTATCTGCGGGTCAGGATGCGCCGCCGCCTCGACCTCGGCCTCCGCTTCGCCGTCGTGGCCCTGGCCTACCTCGCCGCCGCGGGCCTGCTGGCCTGGATGGACCTGGCGGGGTGGGTGGTGGTGCCGCCCGCGGCGCTGGTGGAGCTGGCCCTGCTCGGCTGGGCCGGCTGCCTCATCAATGGGCAGCTCTATAAGATCGTGCCGTTTCTGGTTTGGTACGACCGATACGGAAGCCGGGTCGGCCTCCAGCCCGTGCCGCTGCTGCGGGACATGTACGACGCCCGCCGCGGTGAGGCCAACCTGTGGCTCTTCGCACCGGCGCCGGCCCTGCTGGCCCTGGGCGCCGCAACAGGCTCGGCCGTGCTGACCGAGACGGGAGCTGTGGCCCTGCTGGCCGGAGCCGCGCTGCTGCTCAGCAACCTGGTCCATGTGCTGAGGCCGGGGAGGGGCCCGCAGCCGCGCCGGGCGGGCAAGGCGGGTGCGGTGGCGGCGGCTCTGCGCTAGCCGCAGGCCGACCCGACGGAGGCGCCCGGGGCTGCCACCGGTGCGACCGGGTGCGCGTGCTGAGGCCGGGGAGGGGGGCCCGCAGCCGCGCCGGGCGGGCAGGGCGGGTGCGGTGGCGGCGGCTCTGCGCTCGCCGCAGGCCGACCCGACGGAGGCACCCGGGCTGCCACCGGTGCGATAGGGACGCGCGCTGAGGCCGGGGAGGGGCCCGCAGCCGCGCCGGACGGGCAGGGCGGGTGCGGTCGGCCCACGCGGTGGAGACATCCGGACCCCGCGGGCCTGACGACCGAGGGAGGGCGAGCCGTGGATCCCGTGCGCGCGTTCTATGCGGACCACGAGGACCTGGTCCTGCGCCTGGAGGAGCTGGAGGGCCTGTGCCGGCGGGCGGAGCAGGGTAGCCGGCCGGTGGAGCTGGCTGCCCCCCTGGGCGCCATGATCGACCGCCTGCGGGACGAGGTCGACGTGCACAGCAACAGGGAGGAGCTCGGCCTTTTCCCGGTGCTGCGCCGCCACCCCCTGCCGCCCGGCCTTCTGGACATCCTGCTCGGCGAGCACGAGGCGATTCGCGGCCATGTGCACGATTTTGCCGCCGAGGCCGGGCTGTGGCTTGGTGGCGGCCACTCTGCCGCAGCCGCGTGGATCGCGCCGGCGCGGGCCGCCCGCGGCCTCCTGAGCACCCACATGCAGAAGGAGAACCTCCTCCTCTTCCCGGTTGCGGAGCGGGTCCTCACAGCCGACGACCGCCAGGAGGTGGCGGATGCCTGCGCCCGCCTGGAGGCGTAGCCGCCCGGCACCCTGCTGGCGGACCGGGCCGTCGCATCCAGCGGCGGATTCAGCGGATTCGGCGGGTTCAGCGGGTTCGGCGGATTCAGCGGGTTCGGCGGGTCGGCACATCGCGCCGGTGGAGATCCGGGCACTGGCCGGACCCCGCGACGGCCCGCCGCATCGGATGGCCATCCACTGTGGCGGGCGGCCGGCCCTGGACGCGGGCCACGCGGTGCTCGGCGTCGTCGAGAACGTGAGCGGTGAGCTCCCGCGGCCCTTCGGCGCCGGCGGGGGCGAGTGGGCGGCGCGGGCGCTGGCCGTGCCGCTTCTGGCCCGGATCGGCCTTGGCGGCCCCACGCTTCCGGGCAGTGGGCCCTTTCATCCGTGCAGCGAGGCCGGGCGCCGCTTCGCCAACCTGGTGGGCGAGGTGGCGCGGGTCTCGGTCGCGGTTGGCTGACCCGACAGGAAAAGGGGATGTCGACGGTGGGGGAGCTGACGGATCACGCAGCCCAGCAGCGGATGGAGGCCCACCACGTGCAGCTGGTGGCGGCCGTGGACGATGCGGTGGCCGAGCTGGAGGGCGCCTGCCTGGATGACGATGCGGCGGCTGCCCGCAACGCCGCGGCCCGCTTCCAGATCCTCCTGGAGGAGAGCGTGTTGCCCCACGCCACCGGCGAGGAGCGCACGCTGTACGCGGTGGCCGAGGCGCTGAACGGTGCGCTCGTCCAGTCGCTGACGGAGGAGCATGACGTGCTGCGCGACCTGATCCGCGCGTGCGGCGCCCTTGCCGGCGACCTCGGGCAGCGCTCGGGCCGGGTGGCCCACGTCGGGCTCGCGCACGAGGTGCGCGCCCTGTTCCGGGCCCATGCCCACAAGGAAGACAGCTTCGTGACCCCCCTGCTGCTGCGGGAGACGCCAGCCGGTACCCTGGCCAAGCTGTTCGTCGACATGCACGCCCTGCCGGCGGGCGCGTAGGGCTCAGCGGGCGAGCACAGGGTGGGGGCTGGCGTCGCAGGTCAGCCAATACCCGCTCGTGAATCACCCGACGCAGGGCATGCGTGGGCGCTGCGGGCATGATCAGGGTCGGCGCGGTCCGCTGGCGCCACAGGCGGATTCGTGCGGGCGCGACCCTGCGGTCGCGCCCTGCCCACGGCCCAGCAGCCGGTGCGGCGGCGGAGGCGGTGACGGCCGTCACCGCGCGCCGCCGGGCGGGGCTGCGACGATGCAGGCGGGGGTGTCGGCCGTGGTCCTGGACGTGCGTGAGGAGCTGCGACGGGGCGGCCGCCCCATGGGGCGGATCCTGAAGGCCGCCCGCGGTCTGCCGCGGGGGCAGGACCTGGTCGTGCTGGCGACCTTCGAGCCCGTGCCGCTTTATGCGGTCATGCGCCTGCGCGGCTTCCGGCACGAGGCCCGCCGCCTGCCCGAGGGCGACTGGGAGGTGCGCTTTCACCGCGGGGTGATCGAGCCGGCCGCGCCGGCTGCCAAGCCCCCGGTCCCGAACTCCGCCGATGTCGCGCCCGCGGAGGACCAGGCGCCCTACGTCCGCCTGGACAACCGCGAGATGCCACCGCCCGAGCCCATGATGCGCACGCTGGAGGCCCTCGGCCGCCTGGCAGCCGGCACGGTCCTGGAGATCCACAACGACCGTGCGCCGCAGTTTCTGTACCCGCACCTCGTGGAGCGGGGCTACCGCTATGAGACCTTCCCGCAGCCCGACGGCTCGGCGCGCGTCCGGATCTGGCGATGACGGCCGACCTGGAGTCCCTGCGGCGCATCCACCTGTTCGCCCAGCTTCCCGACGCCAGCCTGGCGGCCGCCGCGGGCCATCTCCACGTGCGCCACTACCATCGCCGCATGCTCGTCTTCACGGCCGGCGAGCCCGTCGAGGCCGTGTCGTTCGTGCTGGCGGGCACCGTGCGCATTTTCCGCGACACGGCGGACGGGCACGAGCAGACGCTGCAGCTCATGCGACAGGGCGACACGCTGAACCTGGCGGCCGTGGCCGGCCCCGCTGCCTACGCCGCGTCGGCCGAGACCGTGACTGACTGCGAGATCGGCCAGATTCGCTCCCCCGACTTCGCTGCCCTGGTGCGGGCCGACGGGAGTCTGGCCTGGGCGCTGATCGAGGCCCTCGCCGCGCGCCTGCGCTGGTCGCAGGGCCGGATCTTCGACTTCGCCCTCCGCTCAGCCGCCGGGCGGGTCGCCTCGGCCCTGCTGCAGTTGGCGGAGCGGGACGGCAAACCGCTGCCCGACGGGCGCTACCTGCTCGATGTGCCGCTGACCCACCGCGAGCTGGGCCAGCTGGCCGGCATCTCCCGCGAGACGGCCACGCGCATGCTGCAGCAGTTGCGCGAGGGCGATGCCATCCGCTGGACGGAGGACGGCTTTGTGATCGTCGACCGCGCGAAGATGGCGCCGTGGCTGGACCCGGCCGGCCTCGGCTAGCCCCTCACGACCCGCTTGCCAGCCCCGCCGGCAGCCGCCGCAACGTCTCCTCGCGCAGCGCCCTGCGGTCGACCTTGTTGGTGCCCGTCACGGGCAGCCGCTCCACGAAGAACACCCGCCGCGGGTGGGCGTACGCGGGCCCCCGCGCCAGGCAGAACCGCCGCAGATCCATCTCCTCGACGGGCCCCGCGCCGTCCCGCAGCACCACCCACGCCACCGGCGCCTCGCCCTTGGTGGCGTGCCCCGCCGGCACCACGCAGGCGTCAGCCACTGCCGGGTGCGCGAGCAGCAGCGTCTCCACCTCCTTGGGATAGAGCTTGCTGCCGCCGCAGTTGATCATGTCGTCGCGCCGCCCGCAGAAGTAGATGTAGCCCTGCTCGTCGCGCCGCACGAGGTCCCCGGTCAGCAGCCACCCGTCCGCCGTGAACCGCTCCGCCGTGACCTCCGGCTGCCGGAAGTAGCCGGCCGCATTGGCCGGCGACCGCGACCACAGCTCGCCGACCTCGCCCGCCCCGCAGTCCCGCCCCGGGTCGTCCAGGCTGGCCACCCGCACCTCGACGTCCGGCACCGGCAGCCCCGTGCTGCCGAGCTTCTTGATCCCCCAGCGGGGCGTGAGCACGTTGGCCCCGCCCTCCGTCAGGCCGTACGTCTCGACCACCTCGCACGCAAAGTGCTCGTGGATCTTGCGCATGAGCTCCTCGGACACGGGCGCCGACCCGCACATCAGCAGCCGCAGCGACGACAGGTCGCACCGCGCCAGCGCCTCCCCCTGCGCCAGCATCAGCGCGTACATCGACGGCGTGCCCGAGGTGAACGTGGGCCGGTACCGGTCGATGGCCTCCAGGACCGCCACGGCCTCAAACCCCGGCAGGACGCAGACCTGGCCCCCCGTGAGCAGCATCGGCAGCAGGCAGGCCCAGAGCGCGTTCGCGTGGTAGAGCGGCCCCATCACCAGCGCCCGGTCGCGCTCATCCAGCAGCATGGTGCGCGCCGTGGACCGCGCCTGCCACCACTTGTTGGCGTGCGTCAGCACGCAGCCCTTGGGCCGCCCGGTGGACCCCGACGTGTACATGAGCATGGCCGGGTCCGAATCGGCGACCTCGACCGTCGCCAAGCCCGCCGGCACGCCATCCAATCGCAGGTCGTACGGCTCGGCCCATGGGGCCTCGCCCCCCACCAGCCAGCAGCGCCGCCCCGACTTGGTCAGCCGGTGCGCCTGCTCCGCCATCTCCGCGTGGGCCACGATGGCGGCCGGGTCGCAGTGGTCGGCGATGTACCCGAGGGTGTCCGCCCCGAGCTTGACGTTCGCCGGCACGGCGATGGCCCCGAGGCGCAGCGCCCCGAGCAGCACCTCCACGAAGCGGAAGTCGTTCGGAAAGAGCATCAGCACGCGGTCGCCCCGGCCCACGCCCGCCCCGGCCAGCAGGGCGGCAGCCCGCTGCACCCGGCCCTCCAGGGCGCCGTAGGTCAGGGCCGTCTCGCCCTGGACGACGGCCGTCCGCCCCGGGAAGAGGCGCACGGCCCGCCCGATGACCTCCCCGAAGTTAGCCAATGCGGATCACCACCTTCCCGAAGACCTCGCGGTCCTCCAGCAGGCGGTGCGCCTCGGCGACCTGCTCCAGCGGCAGCACCCGGTCCACCACGGCCCGGACGGTGCCGGTCCGCACGGCCTCGACCAGCTCGACGAGGTCGCCGCGCCGCCACCCGTCCGAGCCGATGATCCGCAGCTCGCGGGTCCAGATGAAGCGGATGTCCGTGCGGGGATCGTAGCCAGACGTGGCCCCGCAGGTGAGCAGCCGCCCGTCGTCGTTGAGGGCCTTCAGGCTGCGCACCCAGGTCGTGGCGCCCGTGTAGTCCACCACGACGTCCACGCCGGGCCCGCCGCGCAGCTCGCGGATGCGGCGGTGGAACTCCGGGTGCTCGGTGTAGTTCACCAGCACGTCGGCGCCAAGGTCTTTCAATCGATTCAACTTTTCCTGACTTCTGGCCGCCGCGTACACGACGCAGCCCCGCGCGTGGGCGATCTGCACGCAGGCGGTGCCCACGCCCCCGGCCGCGCCGAGGATCAGCACGTGCTCGCCGGCCGCGATCCTTCCGCGGGTGATCAGCATGCGCCACGCCGTCCCGTAGGCGATGGGCAGGGCCGCGGCCTGCTCGAAGGCGACGTCGTCCGGGAGGGGGATGAGGCTGGCGGCATCGACGGCGATCAGTTCGCAGAGGCCGCCATCCACGTTCTCGCCAAGGGTGCCGAGGCGGCCGTTCGGCAGGGCGATCAGCGGGTCGACCAGCACGCGCTGGCCGGGCGGCACGCCCTCCACGCCGGGGCCCACCTCGTCCACGACCCCGGCGATGTCCCCGCCGCCGATGTGGGGCAGCGGAGTCGCCGCGCCCGGCATGCCCCGCCGGACGAAGATGTCGAGGTGGTTGATGCCGCACGCCCGGACGGCGACCACCACCTGCCCGGGCCCGGGCCGGGGGCGCGGGAGGTCGGCCAGCTCCAGCTTCTCGCGGCCGCCGTGCTCGCGGATGAGCACCGCCTTCATGCGGATGCACCCCCTGTGGGGAAGTCGCCGCGGGCCACGGCCACCAGGACGCCGCCGTCCGTCGACACGGCGACGTCGGCGACGCCCATGGTGCGGCCCACGCGGACGGTGTGGCCAACCGCCACCAGGCCGGATCCGGCGGACGCCGGCCGCAGGTAGTCGACCCGCAGGTTGAGGGTGGGGACATCGCGGCCGACGGCCGCGATGACGGCGAAGCAGCCGGCGATGTCGGCCAGCGAGGCGATGATGCCGCCATGGATGAACGCGCCGCCCGCAAACTCCTCGCGGTAGGGGAGGCGGATGGCGACAGATGCGGCATCCGCCTGCTCCAGGCGGACACCGAGCCAGCGGTGGTAGGGGGACTGCTGCAGCAGGTCGGCGAGGTCCATGCGCGGGGATTTCGCCAGCCGACCGGCCCGCGCCTACGGGGGCGGCGCCGTGACCTCCGCGCCCTCGCGCGCCATGCGCGGCAGCATGTCGCGGACGCTCACGCACGCCAATTGCGTCGCGCAAAGCTGCCGGCCTCCATGGCTCCGCCAGGCCCGTGCCGCATCCCGCTGGATGGGCTCGGCGAGGTCCCAGGCCTCCCGGGCAAGGTCGACCGCGGCGGCGGCGTCGGCGATCATGGCCGGCGGGTCGGCCGGATCCGGCGCCAGCGCCCGCTCATCCCCGAAGAGTCCGGTCTGGTTCATGTGCCGCAGCGCCACGGCCATCGCACTCACCCCCCGCCCGTACCACGGAAAACCCTGTGGCAGCACCGGCCACTGACGAGGGCCGTTCGGCCCTGCCCAGAGGGACATTTGCCGCCGGCCGCGAAAGCCACGGCATGGCAACCGTTGCGCGCACGCTGGGCCGCGAGTTCGCCGCCTGGGGCTGCCGGTACGTCTTCGGCCTGCCCGGCGGCGAGACGCTCGACCTGATGGAGGGCCTCCGCCAGGAGGGCCTGGAGTTCGTCCTCACGCGCCACGAGACGGCCGCCGCCATCATGGCCGCCACCGTGGGCGATCTGACCGGTGCCCCCGGCCTCTGCCTCAGCACCCTGGGGCCCGGCGCCACCAACATGGTCACCGGTGTGGCGCAGGCCCACCTCGACCGCTCGCCCGTGGTGGCCATGTCGGCCCAGATCCCGGCAGCGCGCCAGTCCATCCTGACGCACCAGATGCTGGACCTTGCCACCCTCTACCGGCCGGTCACGAAGTGGACGGCCGAGGTCAACGCCGCCAACGCGGCCCGGACCGCCCGCAAGGCGCTGCAGCTCGCCCGTGACGGCCGGCGCGGCCCCGTGCACCTGGCCATCCCCAGCGACGTCGCCAATCAGGACGCCCTCGCCGAAGCCGTGCCCTTCCCCTCCGGCCCGCCCACGACCCTGGCGCCCGCCGCCTTCCCCGACCTGCGCGCCGTGCGCGACCTGATCGCGGCCGCCGAGCGGCCCGTGCTGATCGTCGGCACCGGTGCCCACGACGCGCCCGCCGCCGCCCGCACCTTGGCCGAGTGGCTGGGCTGCCCCGTCTACGACCTGCCCAAGGGCAAGGGCGCCTTCCCTGAGGACCACCCGCAGTTCGTCGGCACCCTGGAGATGGCCGGCGCCCAGACGCTGTTCGCCCAGCTGGGGCGGGCCGACCTGATCCTCGCCTTCGGGGCCGACCCCGTGGAGTACGACCACTGGTGGGACTTCCCGGCCAAGGTGATCACCTTCGACACCCAGCCCAACACCCTGCACCACACGCCGAGCCACGCCGACGTCGTCGGGCCGCTGGCGGAGGCCGTGGCCGCCCTGACCGGCGGGACAGGGCACAGGGCGGACTCCGCCGGGCTGGCGGTCACGGTGGCGAGCGGCGCGCCGTCCGGCACCCGGCCGACGCACGACGCCGCCGGGCTGGCGGCCACGCTGGCGAGCGGCGCGACCTCCCGCACCCGGCCGACGAGTGACGCCGCCGCCCTGTCGGGCGCCGGGAGGAGCGACGCGATGTCCGACGCCGCCGCGCTGCGGGC
>DAHVAF010000178.1 GCA_027314765.1 Clostridia bacterium
GCGGCCCCCGAATGTGAAGAACGGCGCGACCTTTTGCGTGGGCACCGTGGTTGAGCCCCCCCTCGGACTGCCGCCACTTTGCCGCCGGGCGTAGCGCAGGTGATGCAACGATCCAACCTTGACCGCGGCATTCACGGCGTGACAAGCGTTCCCAAAGTCCGCTCCCGCGGGCGAGCGCGCCGCCAAATGCGAGGGCCCCCGGTCTGGCCGGAGGCCCTCAAATCCTTGTGCTGTTGTGGTAGGCCCGAGGGGGCTCGAACCCCTGACCCGCTGATTAAGAGTCAGCTGCTCTGCCAACTGAGCTACGGGCCTGAAGACATGATATGCGGCGGCCGGGTCGCCGTCAAACGCGTTCACGCGCGCTGTCATGGCGACAAAAAGCGCGCGGCGCACGCCACGCGCAGGCGAATCCGAATTGGTAGCGGCGGGAGGATTTGAACCTCCGACACTGCGGGTATGAACCGCGTCTGGGCCTTCCGCGCGCTTCTCCGCTCTTCGCTGTAGTTCATGTGCTGCAAGCATTCCGTTGGTTGTCACTCTCTGGGATTTCACCCGATTCCGGCGGCGTCCGTTGGCGCCACGTTGGCAAGAACGCGCCAACGCATCCCCGCAGGGTCACAACTGGGAAAACGGCTTCCAGCAGGCGGAGCGCAACGAGTTGCATGCGCACACGCTCGGCGCCGAATAGGCCATCGCTGCTGCGCGCGGCCGACCTCGCGTTGGCAAAGGCGCCACGGGCGCATGGCCGCCCGCGTCTCTCGGACCGTTCACGCCGGTTACCTTTCGAGATTCGAGGTGCGCGCAAGCGCGGAGCCGACCCCAAGCCTGCCGAGCCGGAACCGAGCGCAGGACCGACGCCGAACCGGACCTAACGAGTACGACGGACGCCGAGCCGCGATCGGAGTGGCCGTCACAGATGAGATGGAGGTGATCGACGTGGCGACCTCGGACAAATCGGAGCTGCTGACCATGGCCGAGGCGCGCGCCGTGTTGCGTGTGTCGACGGCGACGCTCTATGTGCAGGTCTTGCCGACGTTGCCGACAGTCCAGTTGGGGGCGCGCAGGTTCGTGCGACGTGCGGCCCTTGATGCTTGGCTGGTGGCTCGCGAGGCACCCGGCACCGACCCCGGCCCGGCCGAGCGCGTGCGCGAGAGCGGGGCCGGCACTGCCGTTGAGACCGGCCCGCGGCTGCGGAGTGTCCGGTCATAGGCGAACGGGTCATGGAGAGGACATGATCGGTACCACAACGCTTGCTGCTGGACGCTGCCCGTGTCGGCCCGGCCGCCTGGTGCAGGAGCCGTGGCGAACGGCACCGGGCCGCCCTGACGAGCATCGATGTACGCTAAGGTACAACCGACTTGCCCGCCCGGACGTGCTTTTCGCTGAAGACTTCTTTGCATGATTGGTCCGTGCTTGGTGTTGGCGCCGGTCCGCGGTGGGCCGTGACGTCCATGTGGACCGTCACCCGGTGTGCCGCTTCAACCCAGTGTACCGTCAACAGGAGGACTTTGGCTCACACGGCTAACGCAAGCATGAGGACTGCACCTTAGCATCTACGGCGTCCACAAGGGCACAACCGCTGGAGGTGTACAACGCCGTGCTGGAGTGGAAGGTGCGGCGCCGGCCGCCCCTCTCCCGCAAGGACGCGGCCCTTGCGGTGCGCAGCCTCGCAGTGCTCGGCCGGATTCGCGGGGTCCCCCAGCGCCGATCTTTCCCTTGGCGAAGACACGTTCGTGCCGGCGTGACAGCGGCGTAGCCGCGCAGTTTCTGCACGCATGCGTCGGCCATGCACGGGTCGCCGCACATTTCCGGTGTGTCCTCGGAGGGGACCGCGCGTCACGCCGCGGCACGACTGAAGTGCGGTGGTCAAACTCGCCGCAGCCTCGCTCAGGATGGCATTGTTATCCGCGGCGCGGCAGGATGCCAAACGCCGTGAGCGTTGGCGCCTACAGACGTGGATGGTTGCGGTATCCAGTGCATGGCAGGACTTGTCTCCGAAGGGCCGAAAAACGCTTTGAGGGGACGCGTCTTTTTGGGGCCGGTCGTCCTGCGGGTACTCGGGTTCGATGGCAGGGAGTGACTGGCGCAACCGGCCGAGGCGGCAGCGTCCGCCTGCCGAGCAGGCCTTCTCCGCAGCCGTTCTGACGGCCAGCCCTTGGCGCGCAGCGTTGCGGCGTCCTCGGCGCGGATGGATCCCCCCAGGCGGTGCGGCCCGTGCGTGCTGGGGGAGGTGCGACGCGCTTGATCTCGGCAGGCGGCGGTCCGGCTGAGGTCTTCGTTGGTCGTCGGGCGGAGTTGCAGCGCTTGGAAGGCGAATGGCGGAGCGTCTGTTCCGGCCGGCCGCGCGTGGTCTGGGTCGAGGGCGCCTCCGGGATGGGCAAGAGTGCACTCGTGCGGCGCTTTCTGTCGGGTGCGGGAGCCTTTGTCCTTCGAGTCAGCGGCGATGCGGGCGAGGTTTCCCTGCGCTATGGCCTCGTGGCCCAAGTGGCGGCACGGATGCCGGACGGGGGCCGCAGCGGGCTTCCCCTGCTCGCGCCGTCGGGCGGCCCGCCGGCCGAGGCGGATCCCCTGGCCGTCGGCGCGGAGATGCTCGCAGCCTTCGGCACGCTCAAGGGCTCAGCTCCCGTGGTCGTTGTGCTGGAAGACTTCCACTGGTCCGACCGCGTTTCGTCCCGGGCACTGCTGTTTGCTGCGCGCCGCCTCCAGCGCGAACCCGTGCTCATGCTGGTGACCTGCCGCACGGTCGACGGGTCGGAGTCGGAAGACGGCTGGCGGCGTCTCGCCAGCGATCCGGAGTCGGGCTGCCGCATGGAGATGGCCGGGCTCGGCGCCCCGGAGCTTTGCCGCTTAAGCGAAGCGCTCGGGCTGGGGCAGCTGCCGATCACCGTAGCCGAGCGACTTCAGCGACACACGGCTGGACACCCGCTCTATGCGCGCGCGGTGCTTGAGGAACTGGGTCCGCGTAGCCTGGCTCTGACGACGGGCCGCCTGCCCGTGCCCGGCACGCTGGCTTCGGTGGTCGTCTCACGCCTCGCCGGGCTTAGCCAACCGGCGCGCGACTTGGCGGCGGCGGCCGCGGTGCTGGGCGAACACAGCCCATTGCCATTGGTTTCGGGCGTGGCAGGCTTGACGGACGCCAGCGCTGCTGTGGAGGAGCTCAAGGCGGCTCGGTTGCTCGATGAGGCGGCCGGGGGTGCGGCCGGGTCGGTCGCGTTCGCCCACCCGCTGATCCGGGCCGCAGTGTACGGGGATCTGCCGGCCACGCGTCGCATGGCGTTGCATGCCCGGGCGGCCGCGCTCGTCGGTGGTCGCGGGGCGCTCGCCCACCGTGTCGCCGCTGCCGGCGTCCCGGATGAGAGCCTGGCGGCCGAACTGGACTCGGCCGCGGAGGCCGCTGAGAGTCAGGGTGCGTGGGAACAGGCCCAGGAGTGGTTTGTGTGGGGTGCGGAGCTGAGCCTGCGGCCGGAGGATCGCGATCGGCGCACGCTGGCAGCGGCCCAGGCATTGCTGACAGCGGGAGACGTCCCACGGGTGAACGCCATGCGGCCGCTGATCGCGGCCTGCGGGACGGGGGCGCGCCGCGACCACGTCCTGGGGTGGCTGGCGTGGTTTGACGGCGACCCGTCGGAGGCGGCGGCACGGGCAAGCGACTGCCTGTGGGCAGCGGAGGCGTCGGGGGAGGGCGCCCTGTGTTCGGCTGCAGCGGCATTGCTGTCCATGGCCCGCTTTACTCAGGGACGCAGTGGCGAGGCCGCCGCGCTGGCACGTACCGCTCTGGAGGGCCATCCGCTCGCACCGTTCGCATCGAGGGCGGCCAGATATGCGCTCGTGCTCGGGTTGGCCGCGGACGGGCAATTCGGTGCCGCCAGGGCGGCCGCCGACACCCTCGTGCAGCGGGCCCCTCGCATGCAGCGAGGCGACGCGCTGGCGGCCCGGGGCCTGCTGCTGGCGACATGCGACGATCCGCAGGCTGCCCGGGCGGACCTCGAGGAAGTGGTGCGGCGTCGCCGGGAGGGGCTACCGGTCGGTCCGCTGGTCGCCGCGCACGCCTACCTTGGTGAGGCGTGCTTCCGCGTCGGAGACTGGGCTGCCGCACAGGACCATGCCGCGATGGCGGTTCCCCAGGCCGCCGACGCCGATCGGGCCTGGTGTGTGGCTCCGGCCAGCGCGATCGCATGCTGGATCCAGGCAGCCCGCGCCCGGTTCGCCCTTGCCGAGGAGCACGTGCATGCCTCAAAGGCGGCGGCCGCGCGTTTTCCCTTCTGGGGCGGGCTGAGTACGGCGTGCGCGGCGGAGTCGTTTCTCGCCCAGATGCGTGGGCAGCCCGAGCGGGCGGCGGCCGCTCTTGAGCCGCTTCGCACGGGTTCGGTCCGCGGCCTGCTCGACGCCCTGGGGCGGCTGCGTTGGCGTGCGCTCTACGCCGAGGCCATGCTGTCGATGGGGCGACTCGACGACGCCGAGGTCATGCTGGGTGAGATCGAGGATGGTCTACCTGCGGCCCCCGTGAACGGCGTGCCCCTCGATGCCATCCGCCTGCGAGCGCGGCTTGAGTGGTCGCGCGGGCATGCGGACTTGGCGGAGGCGTGCTTCAGATCCGGCCTGGCACTGGGCGTCGGTCTGATGGCGCCCTTTGAAGTGGCGCGGTTGGAACTGGAGCTCGGGCGCCTGCTGCGAGAGTCAGGGGACCGCCGCGCGGCCCTGGCGCCACTGCGTGCGGCCCGCCAACGCCTCGCTGCCCTGGGGGCAGATCCTCTGCTAGCCCTCTGCGACGTGCAGTTGGCGGCCTGCGGGCTGCGCCGAGCCACCCCAGGCCCCGCTAACCCGTTTGATCTCAGTCCAACGGAGCGGAGCATCACTCGGCTGGTCGCCAAGGGGCTGACCAATCGCGAGATCGGCGCGGAACCGTTCGTGAGCGCCAAGACTGTCGAATATCACTTGGGACGGATTTTTACCAAGCTGGGGGTCGGCTCGCGTCGCGAGTTGCGCACGCGAGTCTTGTCCGCGCCGCCAGACCCGGACTGGGCCGGGTAATCGGACCGGACCGCTCAGATTCTCCCATACCTTCAGGGATTCCACCCCTTGTAACTGGGGAATCACCCTAGGACAACCCGTGCGTTGCTGAGCGACACTCAATCACGATCGTACCTGCCGGTCGTGAGGTGAGGCGATCACCTTGTGGATCTCCATGGAGTTGTTCCGTGGAACCGACGGACGCTTTTGCGGTACCGCAGCGCGCCGCGAGGGGAACGAGCGCGTCCCCTTCTCAGGGATCCTCGAACTTGTTCGGACACTCGAGGATTTCAATCCGGAGCCACCTCCGTGCTCAGGCAGCCCGGAGCTTCCAGGTGGGCGCCCGTACGGGCGCTGGGCGGACCTGTCCGGGCAGGAGGGGGGTGGCTCGGCTGGGCTGGACAAGGCTTGACTTCGTATCGCCCGCACCATACGGCTGCGGGGGCTGCTCGACGCGGTGAGCGTGACACCCCTTGTGACCCTCTATAAGAGACACCTCACAGATATTGAACGAGCCCCGCCAGCTGAAGGCTTGGGTCTGGCCCTCATGCGCACGTGCATCAGACGGCGGTGGAGGGACCCAGGAGGGCCGATCGGGTACGCAGCGCGGACATTCTCCCCTGCCGTCGTGGGCGTGGCCGTGGTCGCTACGCGCCGCCACCGCAAAAAGGGGTGGAAAGGCCGGCCCCACATTGAGGCCGTGCGGGTCTCTTCGCAGACAGTCACGAGGTGCGGAAGCGACGGTGCATCGCACCGCTTAGGAGGTTCAGCCTTGCTGATCCTTGCTGCCCCAGAGCACGCTGCTGAGTTCGCCGCCGCCTTTGGGCCTGAGGCCGAGTTGTGGCCGGTACCCCCCGGTCAGGACGGCACGGCCCTTGAACGTGCGATCGGGCGAGACACTACGTGCGTGGTCGTGGACCTCGACTTGGGCGGCGGGTTGACCGAAGCTGTAACGAGGCTCCGCACGCATCGGCCTGCGCTGCGCGTGGCGCTTTTCGCCACGGACCGGAACCCGGGCGATCCCGCTGTCGCCGCTCTGGCACGCGCCGGCGTGTTCGACGTGGCGACGGAACCGGCCAGCCTGGCCGAGCTGCTCGCGCACCCGACGGACTACGTCCGGGGTTCGGTGTGGCTCGGAACTCCCGTGGGGAGCGGATCGTCCTCGACCGGCACGGGGCCCGCGGCCTCCGCACCGTCCGCGTCCGCCAGTGGGTCGCCGCCGGCGAGCGGCCCGGCCGCCGCCACCCGCCATCGCCTGGTGGCCCTCGCCTCCAAGAAGGGCGGCGTGGGCAAGTCCACCGTCGCCGCCAACCTCGCCGCGGCGGCGGCGCGGATGGACGTGGATGTGCTCTTACATCGACCTCGACCCCGACACCTGGTCGAGCGAGGAGCTGTTCGGTCCCCTGGGGCAGCGGGGCGGGTTGACGGCAGCGCTGCGCGCCCCCACGGCCGAGTCGGTGCTGACCTCCTGCGAGCGCCGCCACGGGCTGCACGTGCTGGCGCGGGGCCGGGAGGACGGCCTGGTGGTGCAGCCGGAGCGCGGGGCGATAACCAGACTGCTGGAGGTGGCGCGGCCCCTGTTCACCCTGGTCGTCTGCGACACGCCGCCGGCCCAGGACAATCCTGCGCGCTTCGCCGCGCTCCGGGCGGCGGACCGGGTCTATCTCGTGGTGGACCAGGCCGATCCGAGCGCGGTGCGCACGGCCGGGGAGGTGTACCTGCTGGAGCGGGACCTGGGATCCGACCTCTCGCGGTTCGCCCTGGTGGCCAACCACCACCGGCCCGAGCTCGGCGGGGTGCGCGAGCTTGCCGGATTCTACCGGCAAGGTGGCGTGGACTGCCCCATCCTTACGTGCGTCCCACATGACCCGGTGCGTTACGGGGCGGCGCGGCGGCGAGGCCGGCCCGTGGCGTGTGATCTCGACCTGGGCTCGGCGGACGGCGCGCCCTGGCGACTCCTGGCGCA
>DAHVAF010000181.1 GCA_027314765.1 Clostridia bacterium
GCCAGCCGCTGGTCACACACGCACCGCCCGTCGACCCTGCTCGCCCCACGCCTGCCGGAGCCGCCATGCCCCGGCTGGCCGCCTTCGGCATCCTGCCTCGGGCCGCCGCCCTCTCTCGGCGGCCGCCCACCCGTGCCTGCTGGTCACCCCCCGCGTTCGCCGCGTCCCGCTCGGCCGCCAGGCGCACCTCGCTCCAGCCCGATGGCCACATCCGCCACCACCCCCGCACCACCACCTTCGTCACCCGAAGGACAAGTGGGTAATGGTCAGCGTTCAAGTGCCATGTCGGCTTGGCGGGGGCACCGGCCCGAAAGGACCGGATCACGGCGCGGCTCCACAAAGGCTAAAGCACGAGGCCACCTTCCACCTACCACCCGTTACCCTTAACGGCGTTGGATTCCTCAGGCTGAGCAAGATTCAACGTGAAAGTGTCGCGTACGGGGGGCGGGAGGCGGCCGGTGCGACGGCGCAGTGGTGGTTGAGGCGAAGGCCCGTTCCGCGGGATACCCCCCTTCCCTTCGCGGTGATCGTGCGGTATTGATCGGAGCGTGTGTCCTTGGAGGGATTCGCCAGTCAAGGGGCGAACGGCCGATCGGCCGCGGGGCCGTTTGGACCGGCTTGAGGACCTTCCAGACCGTGAGGGGGCGGTCATACCAAGTACCACTCATGGAACCGGTCGAGGCACGGGCCCCGCTGAACCCATGACCGATGCGGTCTCTCCGGGATGGGAAAGGAATAGATAATGATTCGAGCTAATGCTTGGAAAGTGCTGATCGCCGGGGCTGTCGCCGCGGCTTGTATGCTCGCTCCTGCGATGGCGAGTGCTAACGGATCGGTTTCCCGCTACCAGACCGAGACCCTTGCAATCCATGCCAATTTCTACGGCGCGGGAACGCCCCACGATTTCACCGTCACGCTGAACCCGTGCGACGGGACCTTTACCGGTACGGGAATCGTCAACTGGGAGGGCGACCACGAACTCGAAAGCATCACTGGTTCCTACGCGAACGGCACGATCAGCTGGACAGCCACCTACCTCCCAGGCAGCGAGAGGCCTGGTTGGGTCTGGCAGCTTGATCCTACCTCCGTCGCGAGAGACGGTTCGTTCAGCGGAATCGGCGCCATTACGTATCCGTTCTCCCTCCCCGGCCAGACTGTTTCGGGCACGGTGAGGGTGACGTCCACCTCTTCGTATGCCAACCACGGAGCCTACGTGTCGGCGAATCCTGGTGCCGATGCGGCTCACTCCTGCATTGGCATGCCGATTCAAAGCCAAAAGTAGGCACGCCCGTCACGGTGGATCACGCAGCAAAACGGGCCCCCTTACGTGGGGCCCGTTTCACTGAGGAGCCCAGCCCACAAGGTTGGCACGACGGTGCACTCCAGAGCTACCAGTGGATCGTACGCGCCGACGAGCAGCCTCCCCACACCCTTCACGCGAGATTGAAATCGGCGCGCTGGCCGCTTGCGCTGGTCCCGCGCGACTTGCCGCCAGATCGGCATCCCCGGGCTCTGGTGACGCGCGGCGGGCAGAGAGCCGCAGACGAGCGACTGCGTGAGCTTTGTCGCGACGGGCGGGAAGAACGCACCCGGCTTCGACGGGAAGGGCAAGTACGAAAAGCAGCGCGCGTAACGGGCAGGCCGTCACATGGGCGGCCTGCCCCAGTGCGTGACCGCGATCGGCGCCCCCTGATTGGCAAGATCGGCACACCCATCGGCATCTGAATGATCAGGACCGGCACCGAAGGCCATCCCGGCAACGCCGCCGCCGACATCGCCGCCCTCACCGGCGGCACAGGCAGAAGTGGGTAACGGGTAGGGTATTTGGGGTCTACGGGCGCTCTGACCGGGTGAGGTGAGCCGTGGAGCTCATCATCGAGGAGGCCGACAAGATTCTGACCACGCACGCCGGCCTGGCTACGGGTCCCACGTCATGAAGCGGGCCACCTCGGGGTCGGACGCGTGGGCGAACTGGTCCGCCGCGTCCGCCACGCGCGCACTGCGCAGGAGGAGGCGCTCGGTCTCCGGGGTGGGCAGGTTGGCGAAGACCTCCGCAATCTCCACGGCGCCCTATTGCCTCCGCAACACGCCCCGGAGCGTCTCCGCGTCCACGTTGCGCCCCGTCAGCACCACCACGGCCGGTCCCGCACCGCGCCCGGCCCCGGCCCGCATCGCCGCCGCCAGCGCCACCGCCGCGCTGCCCTCCACGATCCAGCGCTCATCCTCCACCAGCGCCCGCATGGCCGCCGCGACACCAGCCTCCTCCACCAGCGCCAGATCCGCGAGATACCGCTGCGCGTAGCCGAGGGTCAGGGCGTCGATCCCGCCCGACAGCCCGTCGCACAGGGTCGGCGGCTCGGGCACGTCCACGGGCGCCCCCGCCGCCAGCGAGCGGGCCCTGGCCGGCGTCAGCACGGACTGCGCGCCCACCAGCCGCGCCGCCGGCACCACCGCCGCCAGCGCCGTTCCGATGCCGGCCGCCAGCCCACCGCCGCCGACAGGCACGAAGACCTCCGCCACCTCGGGCAGGTCCTCGGCGATCTCCAGGCCGATGGTGCCCTGGCCGGCGATGATGACCTCGTCCTCGAAGGCCGGCACGTAGCGCAGCCCCTCGTCCGCCGCCATGGCGAGGGCGGCCGCGTGCGCCGCGTCGTAGCCCCCGTCGATCAGCCGCAGCTCGGCCCCGTGCCGCCGGATCCCCTGGATCTTGGCCTGCGGCGCCGCCGCCGGCACGGCGATGACGGCCCGCACCCCGAGGCGCGCCGCCACCCAGGCCACGGCCTGCCCGTGGTTGCCGGTGGACGCCGTCACGACGCCGCCGCCGCCGGCGCCCACCGCAAGCAGGTGGTTGGTGGCCCCGCGCACCTTGAACGAGCCGGTCTCCTGCCAGAACTCGGGCTTGAGGTGGATCGCGCGGCCCGCCCGCGCGGAGAGGGCCGGCGCCGCCAGCAGCGGGGTGCGGCGCACCCATGGCGCGATGCGCGCCGCCGCGTCGCGGATGTCCTGTAGTGCGACCATGGCGCCTGGATTCGCCACGTCCGCCGATCAGCCTCTGTGACGGCGCGCGCATACGCGCGCGCCGACCAAATCCGCTCGAAGCGCGTGGTTCCGCGTGAAGGAAAATGGCTCTCGCCCCCGAACTCGCCCTCGGCAAGGGGGCTTCCGCCATGCGCAGCCGGCTTGCCGCCATCATTGCCTTTGCCGCGACGCTCCCCCTCGCCGCATGCGGCGGTGCGGCGGCGCCCGTGCAGCAGGCCGCGCCCGCGCCGAGCCAGCTCAGCATCGCCATGTGGTCGGCGCCGGACACGCTCAACCCTGTCGTCGCCCAGACCGGCTAGGACGACCAGATCATCGGGCTGCTGTATGACACCCTGGTCTGGGAGAGCCCGAACCAGCAGTTCCACCCGCTGCTTGCAGAGCGCTGGGACACGTCGGCGGACGGGCGCACGTTCACCTTCCACCTCAACCCGCGGGCGAAGTGGACCGACGGCCAGCCCGTGACGGCCGCGGACGTGGCCTACACGATCGAGCTCAACACCGACCCGGCCATCCCCTCCACGCTGGGGTCGTACATGAGCCTGCTGGTCGGGACCGACAGCCAGGGGCACAACCTCGCGCCGGGGGCGCCGCCGGCGGGGGTGCATGTGATCGACCCGCACACCATCGCCCTGCAGACCAAGGCGCCCGTCGACCCGTACATGGTCCTCTACAACATCGCCTCGATCATGTACGTCGTGCCGCAGCACGCGCTGCAGGCGATCACGCCGAAGGCGTTCGCGAAGGCGCCGGTCTTCCAGGATCCCAAGGTGACGGACGGGCCGTTCACGTTCGTGAAGTACGTGACCGGCCAGTACGCCGAGCTGGCGGCCAATCCGAATTACGACATGGGCCGCCCGAAGGTGGACGAGGTCTTCATCAAGATCGTGCCGCCGACCAGCATGCTGGCCGAGCTGCGCGACGGCGAGATCGACGTGACGGCGAACAACGTGCCGCTGCAGGACTGGCCGACCATCGCGACGCTGCCCAACGTCAAGCAGGATCCGGTGCCGGGGCTCGGCGCGCAGTTCATGGTCATCAACACGGCGCGGCCCTACCTCGCCAGCGCGGCGGTGCGCGAGGCGATCGCCACGGCCATCAACCGCCAGGCCATCGTCAGCGACCTGCTCAAGGGGCTGGGGCAGGTGCCGGTCGGCCCCTTCGCCTCGTTCTACAAGACGTACTACGACGCCGCCCTGAAGCCATACACCTTCAACACGGCGGCGGCCAAGGCGGCGCTGGCGGCGGCCCACTTCCCGTTCAGGCAGCCCCTGACGCTGGATGTGCCGACGGGCGACCAGATCCGGATGGAGACGGGGCCGCTGCTGCAGCAGAACCTGCAGGCGGCGGGTCTGAACGTGCAGATCCAGCAGTACGACTTCGGCACGATGATCGCGCAGGTCGAGAAGGGCAACTACGACTTCGCACTGATCGGCTCCGGGTACGCCAACGACCCGCTGCGCAGCAGCCTCTTCTTCACCTGCAAGGGGTCGCTGAATCTGGACCACTTCTGCGACCCGATCGTCGACCACGCGTACCAGCAGGCCACGTCGACGACGAATCCAGCGGTACGTAAGTCTGCCTACGACACTCTCCAGGCGGAGCTGCAGAAGCAGGAGCCGTACGTCTTCCTCTACCAGGCCGACGGGCTGCTCGCGTACAACACCCGGGTCGGCGGCACCGCCATCCCCGACGCGTATGGCATGCAGGAGCCGTGGCTCTGGGAGGTGCGCTGAGCGACGTCCGCCGCGCGCGCATGAGCTGCTGGTCGCCGGCCGGGCGCGGGCCCGCGGGCAACGCGACGTCCAGGTGGCCAGCCGCCTCCGCCGCGGGCCGTCAGCCATGGCCTCGCGGTCGCCCGAGACCGTGGTCAGCACCTGCTGGCCGCGGGTCTGCGGGCCGGACCCCATCCGCCCGCGGGAGGCCATCGGTCGCACGCGTGTGATCGCCGGAGAAGCGGTCTTCCGTGGTGGCCGCCGCCGCCGCTCATGCGACGTCGGTGTAGCCAGTGGCCTCAGCGGCGGCCGTCAGCCCTCCCCATGCGATGACCAGAGACCGCGGTCATCACCTGCTGGCCGCCGAGGACGGCTGAGTCCTCGGGCCAAGCGACATCCGCGAAGCCGGCAGCCTCGGCGGCAGCTGTCAGTTCCGCGCGTCTGACTGCGCGGTACCGCGTCGTGTGCTCCCGTACCGTCCAGCCGCCGTCCGCCTCGGCGAGCATCAGGCAGCCCACGGTGTACAAGGGGGCCCGTCGGCATCTCAGTCGTGCGGGCGGACCCGCACGTGGCGCGGTGCGCGGTGAGTGACCACCGGAGGGGCTACGGGCGGCCGTTCGGCCAGGGCGCGGTCGAAGTCGCGCATGGTGACGAGAAGGACGCCACCGGGCCGGAGCTTCGAGGGCATTTGGCCGAGGGCCAGCGGCAACTCGCGCGGATCCAGCAGGTGGGGCAGGGTGTTGTCGCAGGAGATGACAGCGTCGAACGTCCCGGGGACGCCGCTGAGGTCGCGGAAGTCCGCCGTCGCGAAGCCGGCCTCAACGCCAGCACGCTGGGCCTCCAGGCAGGCCCGCTCCACCGCGCGCGGACTGATGTCGGTGCCGACGACCTGGTAGCCGAGGCGGGCCAGGCCGCTGGCCTGGGTGCCGATGCCGTACGAGCAGTCCAGAATCGCGCGGGCGTGGGGGACCGCGCCCCGGATCAGCCGGTCGAGAGCCCCGGCTTGGCGGGTGACGGCCTCCGGCCATCGCCCGCCGTACACCAGGTCGGAGTCGGCCGCGAAGTCGTCGTAGAAGCGGGCGATGCTCCTCTCGTCCACCCGGCCCAGCCCCCCAGCCCGCTCCTGGCCGCGCGGCGGGGAGGATCGCCTCCCCGGTCGCACGAATCGCTGCGCCATGGCGGCGAGGCGGCGGAGGGAGCGGCGCTAGCGTGTGGCTGCTCGGGGTGGACGGTGGGGCCAGCCACACGGCGTGCTGGGTGGCGGACGAGTCGGGGCGGGTGCGCGGCCGCGGCGAGGCCGGTCCCTGCAACCTGGGCTCGGTCGGGCCGGCGGCGGCCGAGGCGAATCTGGCGGCGGCCGTGCGCGCGGCGACCGGCCAGGTCGGCGTGCGACCGGCGGACGTGGCCTCCTCGTGCTTCGGGCTGGCGGGCTTCGACCGCCCGGGGGACCGCGCGGCGCTGGAGTCCATGGCGCGGCGCATGGGCTTCACCGGTCCCCTGCGCCTGGAGAATGACGCTGTCGTGGCCTGGGCGGGCGGCTGCCGGGCCCGGCCCGGGGTGGTGGTGCTCGCCGGCACCGGCTCGATCGCGTATGGTCGCACGGGCGACGGGCGATCGGCCCGCGCCGGGGGCTGGGGCCCGCTCTTCGGCGACGAGGGCAGCGGCTTTACCATCGGCCGCTCCGCGGTGACGGCCGCGCTTCAGGCGGCCGACGGGCGCGGGCCCGCCACCGCCCTCGCGCCGATGATCTGCCGGGCGCTCGCCATCGCCACGGTGGAGGACTCCGTGGCGGCCATCCGCTGGCACGATGCCGACCCGGCGCGCGTTGCCGCTCTGGCGCCCCTCGTGCTGCGGGCGGCCGACGGCGGAGACGCGGTGGCCCTCGACATCCTGGCGCGGGCCGCCGAGGGGCTCGACGAGATGGGCGAGGCGGTGGTGACGCGCCTCGGCCTCCGCCGGACCGATGCCCCGGTGGTGGCCGGCGGCAGCCTGCTGGCCGAGGGCACGCCCCTCCGCCGCGCCGTGGACGTGTCGCTCCGCCGCCGCGGGGTTCCGGGGGGCGCCCGCTCCCCACTGCTGGCGCCCACCGCCGGCGCGCTCCTCCTGGCGTGGGCGGCCCTGGGTGGCAACCCCGACACGTGGCTTCCGGGGGCGTGAGGTCACGGGTGGTCACGCGTGTGATCGTGCTGGGGACGGACCACTCGCCGCAGCTGGCGGTGCGGGCCTACAAGCCCGCCGTGCTCCGGGCTTACCTCCTGCGCCTCCGGCCGGATGCCATCTGCGTGGAGTCGACGCCGGAGGCCTTTGCCCGCGGGACCATCCCCGATTTCATGGACGAGGCGCGCTTCATCGCCGCGCCCTTCGCCAGCGCCCACGCGTTCACGTTCGACGGCCTCGGCGACCGGCGGCGCCTGGACAGCTACTTCGACCCGTTCGGCGGGCTCTGCGTCCGTCAGCGCGCCCTGCTGGAGGCGGCCCGCGAAGCTTACAAGTGTGGGGATGCGGCCTCCGGCGACGCCATGCGGACGCAGCTGGCCGCGGAGCTGACGCCGCCGCAGGCCGCGCACCTGGCCGCGTATTGGCCGGCCCACGTTCAGAGCACCCCATAGGAGGGACGGCATGCCCGGCACGGAGGACCGCAATCCCGACACCCTCGACCTCGACCGCCTGGACGCGCTGGGCGTCTGCGCGCGCCTGCACCGCGAGGACGAGCGGGCGGTGGCGGCAGTGGGCGCGATCCTGCCCGACGTGGCCCGCGCCGCACAGGCCGTGGCGGACGCCTTCGCCCGCGGGGGCCGCCTCTTCTATGCGGGCGCCGGCACCAGCGGCCGCCTCGGGGTGCTGGACGCGAGCGAGCTGCCGCCAACCTTCGGCATCGCCCCGGAACAGGCGCGCGGGATCATCGCCGGTGGGCCGTCCGCCCTGCTGCGCGCGGCCGAGGGCGCCGAGGACGACCCCGCCCAGGGGGCCGCGGACCTGCGGCTGGCGGGGGTGAGCCCCGGGGATGCCCTGGTGGCCATCGCGGCCAGCGGCAGGACGCCCTACGTGCTGGGGGCGGTCGGTGAGGCGCGGCGCGCAGGCGCCGCGACCGTCGGAGTCCTGTGCAATCCGGGCGCGCCCCTGGCCGCCGCCGTCGACATCGCCGTCGTGGCGGACACCGGGCCCGAGGCCGTGCTCGGCAGCACGCGCCTGAAGGCCGGCACGGCCACGAAGCTCATCCTCAACATGATCTCGACGACGGCCATGGTGCTCGCGGGCCGGGTGTACGAGAACCTCATGGTCGACATGCGGGCCAGCAACGCCAAGCTGCACGGGCGCGCAGCGAATATGGTGGCGCTCGCCGTTGGCTGCGCGCCTGGAGCGGCGGCTGAGCTGCTGGATAAGGCCGGGGGCGAGGTCAAGACGGCGATTGTCATGGGGCTGGCGGGGGGCGACGCCGAACAGGCCCGCGCGCGGCTGGCGGCGGCTGGCGGCCGGGTGCGCGCGGCGCTGTGAACGGCTTCGACGGCGCGCGGCTGGGTTGGGCGTGGGATCTCCTCGAGGAGGCCGTGCGGCGCGGCGACATCCCCGGGGCGGTGGCGATCGTCGGCCGGCGCGGGCTGCCGGACGTGGGGCCCGTGGCCGTGGGGCGGGCGGCCGTTCAGCCCGAGCCGCGGCCCATGACCGCCGACACCGTGTTCGACCTGGCGTCGCTGACCAAGGTGGTCGGCACGGCCATGGCCTGCTGGGCCTGCATCGAGCGCGGGCGGCTGCGGCTGGACGACCAGGTGGCGGCGCTGCTGCCGGGGTTCGCCACGGCCGGCGTCCGCGTGCGGCACCTGCTGACGCACACGTCGGGGCTGCCGGCCTGGCGGGACCTGCGGGCGGCCGGCCGCGACCCCGCCGAGCGGCTGGCGGCGGCGCTGCGCGAGCCGGCCGTGCAGCCGCCGGGCCGCGCGGTCGTATACAGCGACCTGGGGTTCATCGCGCTCGGGGCGCTGCTGGAGGCCGTGGCCGGCGTGCCGCTGCCGGAGCTGGCGCGCCGCGAGGTCTTCGCGCCGCTGGGCATGGGGGAGACGTGCTGGCTCCCGCCGGCGGCCTGGCTGCCGCGCATCGCCGCCACGGAGTGGTCCGCCGAGGTGGGCGGATGGGTCTGGGGCAGCGTCCACGACGAGAACGCGCGGGCGCTGGGCGGGGTCGCCGGCCACGCGGGGCTGTTCGCGACCGCGGCCGACGTGGCCCGCTTGGGCCGGGCCCTGCTGGAGGGCGGGCGCGGCGTGCTGTCGCCCCGCACCGTGGCCGTCATGTCGGCCAACGCGACGGCCGACCTCAACGAGGACAGGACCCTCGGCTGGCAGGCGCGCGGCCGGGGCGGCAACTCCGCCGGCGACCTCATGAGCAAGTCGGCCTTCGGCCACACCGGCTTCACGGGCACCTGCCTGTGGGTCGATCCGGGGCTCGGGCTCCACGCCGTGCTGCTCACCAACCGGGTGCACCTCGGCCGCGAGGCGACGGCGGCGGCGATTCTCCGGCTGCGCGCGCGCTTTCACAACGCGATCGTGGCCGCGATGCAGGGGTGATGGCGTGAGCGAGGATATGCGGCGGCTGGCCGCTGGGCTGTTCATGGTGGGCTTTCCGGGTCTGGAGCCGCCGCCCGCGACGGTGGCCCTGCTCCAGGCCGGCCTGGCGGGGATCATCTACTTCGCCCGCAACGTGGCCGGCGCGGGCCAGCTGGCCCGCCTGACGGCCGCCCTGCAGCGGGACGCTGCGGCCGAGCCGCTGCTCCTGGCGACCGACGAGGAGGGCGGGGTGGTCAGCCGGCTGCCGCGCGGGCCGGCGCGCATGCCCGGCGCCATGGCGCTGGGTGCCGCGGCCGGTCCGGCCCTGGTCCGGCGCGCCGCCCTGACCACGGCCGCGCAGCTGCGGGCCGTCGGCGTGAGCATCGACCTCGCGCCCGTCCTCGACGTCGGCCATGTCGACGGAGCCTTGGGCGTGCGGGCGTTTGGCGACGACGCCACCGCGGTGGCCACGATGGGCGCGGAATGGCTGCGAGGCCTGCAGGACGCGGGTGTGATGGCCGTGGCCAAGCACTTCCCGGGCCTGGGGCGCAGCTCGGTCGACAGCCATCTGGAGCGGCCGGTGCTGGGTCCGCCGGGCGATGCCCTCGAGCCGTTTCGGGCCGCCGTCGCCGCCGGGGTGGCGTGCGTCATGGTGGGCCATGCCGCGCTGCCCTCGGTCGACCCGACGGGAACGCCGGCCTCACGGTCGCGGCCCGTCATCGAGGGCCTGCTGCGGGGGGAGATCGGGCACGCGGGCCTCGTGATGACCGACTGCCTGGAGATGCTGGGGGCGACGGGCGACGTTTCGGTGGGGGAGGCCGCTGTCGCCGCCGTGGCGGCGGGGACTGACCTCGTGCTCATCTCGCACCGCCCGGACCTGCAGACAGCCGCCGTGGACGCCGTCGCCGCCGCCCTCAGCGATGGCCGGATCCCGGTCGCGCGGGCCGCGGAGGCCCGCGCGCGGATCGCCGCCGCCAGCGAGCGGTTCGGGCTGGCGGCGCGCGGCCATCCCGACCCGGACGCGGCGCCGTTCCTGCTGGACCGGCCCTCCGACCGGGCGCTGGCCCGGGAGATCGCTGAGCGCGCGCTGACTGCGGTGCGGGCCGGCAGCCTGCCCGCGGGGGCGCGGCCCACGGTGGTCGACGGCGGGTTGGGGCTGGCGCAGGCGCTGACCGAGCGCGGCGTGGCGGTGGAGGTGGCGGAGGCGGCGGCGGTTGGGCCCGGATCCCGTCCGCTGGTGGTGGGGCTGGGCCGGATCCACGACCGCGGGGCCCTGGCCGCGCTGGCGGCGACGGGACGGCCCCTCTACGCCTGGTGCGTGACGCCGGCCGGCGCGCGCGATGCCGCCGCCGCGGGCGCGCGGGCCGTGTGGGTGGGATACGACGCGACGCCGGCTGCGCTGGCGGTGGCGGCCGACGCCCTGCTGGGCCGGGTGGTCGGCGCCGGGCGGCTGCCGGTGCGGGCGGCCCTGCCATGACGGCGTCCGGGCTGCCGACAGGGCCGGGCCGCGGCGCTGACATCGCGCGCCGTGCTGGCTCGCGGACACGTGCCGTTGCGCGTCACGCTGCCATGACCCTCGGCGGGCAGACGGAGCGGGCGGGGTGCAGGCGTGCCGGAGGCATGGCGCCTCTGCGTGCGCGACGCCCTTCCACCACCGTGGGCGGGCCGGTGGATTTGGCCCCAGTGGGCGGAGGCCGCCTGTGATCGCCATCGGCCTGATGTCCGGCACCTCGGCCGATGGGGTCGACGCGGCCGCCGTCGAGCTGCCCGACGACGGCCGTGCCGTGGGCCTCCGCCTGCTCGCGCACGTCCACCAGCCGTACAGCGATGCCCTTCGCGCCGAGGTCCTGGCCTGCTGCACGCCGGAGCAGGGCAGCGTGGACCGGCTGACGCGGCTGCACAGCGACGTCGGCGAGGCCCTCGCCGATGCCGTGCTGGCGGTGATGGCCGCGGCGAGGGTCGGTCCGGCGGAAGTGGCCCTCGTCGGCAGCCACGGCCAGACGGTCCACCACATCCCGCCGGTGCCCGGCCGCTCCGGCGCCACCCTGCAGCTCGGCGCCCCCGCCCTGATCGCGGAGCGCACCGGCGTGGCGGTCGTGTCGGACTTCCGCTGGGGCGACCTGGCCGCCGGCGGCCACGGCGCGCCCCTGGTGCCGGCCTTTGATCTCGCCTTCTTCCGCCACCCGCGCGAGCGCCGCGCCCTGCTGAACGTCGGCGGCATCGCCAACGTGACGCTCGTGGCCCCGGACGGAGCCCCCCTGGCGTTCGACACCGGCCCCGGCAACGTGCTGCTGGATTCGGCAGTGGCCCTGGTCAGCGGCGGCCGCCTGCGCTGCGACGTCGACGGGGCGCTGGCCCGGGCCGGCCATCCCCACGCGCAGGCGCTGGCCGCGCTGATGGCCCATCCGTTCCTGGCCCAGCGCCCGCCCCGCTCCACGGGTCGCGAGACGTTTGGCCCGCCCATGGTCGCCGAGCTGCGCACGCGCTGGCCCATGGCCGACGCCGACCTCCTGGCCACGCTGACGGCGTTCACCGCCGCAAGCGTCGCCGGGGCGATCGCGCAGCACCTGGGCCCCACTGACCGCTGCATCGTCGGCGGGGGTGGCCGCCGCAACCCGGCGCTCATGGCGGCGCTCGCCTCCGCCCTGGCTCCGGTGCCGGTCGAGGGCTGCGAGGCCCATGGTCTGGACGGCGACGCGAAGGAGGCGATCGCCTTCGCCTACCTCGCCCAGCTTGCTGCGCTGGGAGTGCCAGGGAACGTCCCCACCGCCACAGGCGCCCGCCGGCCCGTGGTGCTGGGCAGCTTCACGCCCGCCAACGGCGCGAAGTGACGCGTTCCGCCGCGGCGCGCCACCCCTTGTGGATTTGGTGGTCGATTCGTGATATCCGTTACGGTGAATGGTGCAACGGATGAACGACCAAGCGCTGGCGCCGCTGCCAGCGTTCTCTGGCGCACCGGCGCGCGTGGCCGGCCCCCGGCGGGCAGGGCCGCGGTTTTTGTTGCGCGAAGCCCATCGCATGGTGACGACATCAGAGGGCGGAGCACCGCGATGAGTGCCAAGCGCGCCGGCCCCCTGCGGCGCCTCATCAACTGGTTCTTTGTCGAGGAGCCCGGCGCGGAGCCGTCGCGGCCGGATACTGGCTTGGCGCGGGCGCCCGTGCACGCGCGCCCGCCGGCGCATGTGCCGGACGGCGCCGGCCCTGGTGTCCCGATGCAGCCGGTGACTGAGCCCGCCCCGGTCACCTACGCGCCGCCGTGGGCCACGCGCCCCGAAGCGTCCTCGCATACACCGGTGACGTCAGCCACGGACGCCGGCGCGGCCTACGGGCCCACGGCCGGGCACGCGACCGAGGCCTGGGGGGCCGCCGAGGGCCAGCAGGCGCCGTCCCCAGCGCTGGAGTCGCAGGATGCGGCCGCCGGCGCGGCGTACGCAGCCGTGAGCCGCCGGAGCGTGCCGCCCGTCCGGCGGCGCGGCGTCCTGCGCCGCATGGTCGACTGGTTTTACATTGACGAGGATGCTGCGGCGGCGGAGGCCGAATACAGCGCCTACCCGCCCGAGCCGCCCGCCCGCGGCGGCTCCCGCGCCGCCTGGGTCGTGGTCGTCCTGGCGCTGGCGGTGGGCGGTGTTGTCGTCGCCAAGATCCTGCCGCACCGGGCGGCGGCCGTCGCGACGGCGCAGCAGCGTGCAACCGCCACGGCCGCGGCTGCGGCGACGCCAACCGTCACAGCGGCGCAGCTGGCCGCCGATGTCAGCCGGGCCAGGACGGCGGCCAGCAACGCCAGCCAGTCTGCGCAGGCGGCCGCCTCTGCGGCGCGGCGGGTGGGCAGCCTCCTCGCGTCCGCGCAGGCCGATGCCAAGCGGGTGCTGGCCGCCGCCGACCCCCGCACGGCCCGCGACCCGACGGCGGCTGACCCGTCCAAGACGCTGGGCCCGCTGGAGCAGGTCGAGGCCCAGGCGCGGCAGGCGGTCAACGTGATCGAGTCCAACGCCACGGCGGCGAACGGCGCCGCCAACGCGGCCGCCTCGATCGCCCAGATCGCGCCGGCGGCCGTCCCGTCGGGCGATGCCGCCTCCAGCGCCGCCAACCGGGCCAACCAGGATCTCAGCACCGCCCAGCAGGATCAGGGCCAGATCGAGGCGCTGCTCACCAGCGCGAGGTCGGCCGTGTCGGCGTGGGAGCAGGCGCACACGGCGCCGCGGGGCGTGCTCGGAATCACGGTCGGCAACCCGGCCCCCGCCCTCGGCGTGCAGGGCTGTGAGGTCCTGTCGGTCGACCCCGGCAGCGCCGCCGCCGCCGCAGGCCTGCAGGGCGCCGCCCAGAGCGCCGACGGCACGGGCGATGTCATCACGGGGCTGGCGGACGCCACCGACGGGAACGCGACGTGGACGGTCACCAACTGCGCCGACCTGCAGGCGGCCATGGCGCAGACCCGCATGGGCGACCAGGTTACCGTCACCTACCTGCAGAGCCGCAACCTGGTCTTCGCGACGCAGTGGGTGCAGGCATCGGGCACCGCCATCCTGGGCCAGGGCGCGGCGGCCACCGGGTCGGCCACGGCGACGGGGACGGCCACCGGCACGGCCACGGGCACCGCGACGGCGACGCCGACAGCCACGGCCACCGCGACATCGGGTGCCGGCACGGCCACCGGCACGGCGACGGCCAGCTGCCCCGCCCCCATCACCGGCACGATCACACCGGTGGCGGCGGGCAGCCGCATCGAGCTGCCGGTCACCCTTTCAGGCCCGGGCGGCAGCGCGCCGAACCTGCGGGCGATTCTGGACACGGGCGGCGTCGCCACGACGTTCCCCGACGGCCTGCTGCGCCAGCTTGGCTACAAGCCTTACGGCACGACGCAGAATACGGGCGTCGTGCCCGGCGCCACCGCCACCGCCTACCTCTACCACGTGCCGGGCAGCGCCATCACGGCCATGGACGACGGCCGCCAGGTGCCGCTGGCCACGGGCGTGCTGGACGTGATCGGGATCCCCGGCGGCAGCAACTACACGCTCGGCCCCGACATCCTGGAAGGCGGCAGCCGCCTCAGCACGTCCGGGAGCCAGTGGACCCTGACCCCGCCCTGCTGAAAAGAGAAGGGCTCCCGCCGTGAGGCGGGAGCCCGTGTGAGAAGGGCTCTAGGCGACGCCCCGCATCTGGGCGGTCGCGTCGCGCAGCGTGGCGAGGAAGCGGGCCACCTCGGCCTCGCCGACGTAGCCCATATGTCCGACGCGGAAGACGCGGTCGGCGACCTGGCCCATGCTGGCCGCGATCTCGATGCCGCGCTGGCCCATCGCGTCGATGACCTGGGCCGGCTTCAGGGGCGCCGGCGGGACGACGGCGGTCACCGTCGGGCTCGCTTCGCCCTCCGGTGCGAGAGGCTCAAAGCCCATGGCGCGCAGCCCGGCCCGGCACTGGGCCGCGACGGCCGCGTGGCGGCGGAACACGTTGTCCCAGCCCTCGGCCTCCGCGCGCCGCAGCGCCGCGTCCAGGGCCATGATGAGCGAGATGGAGGGTGTGAAGTTGATCCCTCCGGCCCTGGCCCGCTCGATGTACACGCGGAAGTCCCAGAAGAAGCGGGGCAGGCGCGACCGCTCCATGGCGGCCAGCGCGCGCGGCCCGACGCCGATGATGGCCAGCCCCGGCGGGGCCATCAGCGCCTTCTGGGCCCCCGAGGAGACCATGTCGACGCCCCAGGCATCCATCGGCAGCGGTGCGCCGCCCAGCGCGCTCACCGCGTCGACCAGGATCAGCGCGTCCGGCGCTTTGGCCCGCACGGCCGCTGCCGTCGCCTGCAGGTCGAGCAGCACGCCCGTCGAGGTTTCGCTATACACGAGCAGCACGCCGCGCGTATCCGGCGTGACGGCCGCCGCCACGTCCGCGGGCTGCAGGGCCCGCCCCCATGCGCCTGGCACGGCCTCGGCCTGCAGGCCGAACGCGCGCGCCATGGTCAGGAAGCGGTCGCCAAAGGAGCCGGATACGCCCGCCACGACCTTGTCCCCAGGCGAGAACACGTTGACGATGGCCGCCTCCAGCGCGCCCGTGCCCGAGCCCGGCAGGACGACGACCTCGCCGGATGTCTCCAGCAGGCGCGCCAGCCGCTCGCGCACCCCGCGCGCGGCGTCGCGGAAGGCTGGGCTGCGGTGGGAGATCATGGGCCGGCTGAGGGCGGCCAGGACCTCCGGCGGCAGCGGCGTCGGTCCGGGGATCAGAAGAAGGGGATCGTCCATCGCGCCATTCAGTCCCTTCGATTCCTCGCTTCCTCGCTCCGGATCACCTTCGCCGCGGGCCGGCCCGAAGTCCTGCCTCCGCAACACGATAGTCTGGTGATGGCCGCGCGCGACAGCGTATGCTTGAGCCCGGCGGGCGAAAGGTGATGGCGGGCAAGGTGGAGGGTCTGCAGCTCGTGGTGGTGACTGGGCTGTCCGGCGCGGGCAAGTCCCAGGCCAGCCACGCGCTGGAGGATCTCGGCTTCTACTGCGTCGACAACCTGCCGCCGGCCCTGATCCCGACCTTTGCCGAACTCTGCGCCGGCAGCGCGGGTCGCGTCAACCGGACCGCCCTCGTCGTGGACATCCGCGGCCGCGAGTTCTTCGACGATGCCGCCGCGGCCCTGCAGGAGCTGGAGGCGCGCGGCTACCGCTACCAGATCCTCTTTCTGGAGGCTTCCGACGAGGCCCTGCTCAACCGCTACCGCGTCACGCGCCGCCGCCATCCGCTGATGCCGTCGGGCCGGGTCCTGGATGGCATCGCCGAGGAGCGGCGGCGCCTGGAACACCTGCGCGGACGCGCCCACCGGATCATCGACACGACGGACCTCGGCCCGCGCCAGCTGCGCCAGCGGCTGCTGGAGATCTACGGCGAGGGCCCGGGCAGCGGCGCGATGACAGTGAACGTGGTCAGCTTCGGCTTCCGCCACGGCCTGCCGCGCGACGCCGACCTCGTGATGGACGTGCGCTTCTTGCCCAACCCCCACTACGTGCCGTCGCTGCGCGACCTGACCGGCAACGACGCCTCGGTGCGCGCCTACCTGATGGAGTGGCCCCTCGTCCACCGCTTCCTGGAGCTGTTCGGCGGCATGTGCGACTTCCTGCTGCCCCAGTACGCGGCCGAGGGCAAGCCCCAGGTCACGCTGGCGATCGGCTGCACCGGCGGACGCCACCGGTCGGTGGCCGTCGGCAACTGGCTGGCCGAGCACCTGCGCAGCCAGGGCTTCCCGGTCCATGTGGAGCACCGGGACTGTGACCTGCCGGAGGCCGTGGAGGGCGACCAGGCCACCGCGCCGGCGCCGCCGCCGTCCACGGGCTCCCGCGCGGCGGGGCGGGCCAAATCGAGCCGGGCTGCTGAGTCCACCGCAACGCCCGCGGACCGCCAGCCTCCGCAGGCGGCGCCGGCCAAGCGGCGTCGCGAGCCTCGCGGTCCGGCCGGCACGGGTCAGGACACCCCCGCAGGGTCCCGCCCCGCCCCGCGCCACGGCTCCGCCGCCGGATCGAATCCGGCCGCCCACCGGGCCGGGGAGGCGTCGCCCGCATGCGGCTGATCCGCTGGTTCTACCCGGGGCTGCGCATCAAGCGCTGGCTCGTCGCCCTGGTGCTGGCCGCGGACGTCTTCGCGCTCGCCATCGTGCTGGTCGTCGGCCCCCGCTACTGGGACCTGGAGCGCATCGCCCTCACCGGCGTGTACTACGCCACGGGCCGCTTCGTGCCGCTGGCCGTCACCGGCGTGGTCGTCGCCGTCCTGGCCGCGGCGGCGGCCGTCTTCGCCATGCGCCAGGTCGTGATGTCGATCGTCCAGGTGGTCGCACCGCCCAGCGCCGACGGCCTCGGCGAGGCGCTCTACCTGCAGCGCCAGCGCGGCCGCGGCCCCCGCGTCGTGGCCATTGGCGGGGGCACGGGCCTCTCGACCCTGCTGCGCGGCCTCAAGGAGTACACGACCAACATCACGGCCATCGTGACCGTGGCTGACGACGGCGGCAGCTCGGGCCGGCTCCGCGGGGAGCTCGGCATCCTGCCGCCCGGCGACCTGCGCAATTGCCTGGCGGCCCTCGCCGAGACCGAGCCGCTGATGGCGGAGGTCTTCCAGCACCGCTTCGAGCGGGGCAGTCTTTCCGGCCACACGGTCGGCAACGTCCTGATCGGGGCCCTGGACGAGATCACGGGCGACTTTGTCGCGGCCGTCTCGGCCGCCAGCCGGGTCCTCGCCGTCCGCGGCCGCGTGCTGCCCGCCACGACGGACGAGGTGCGGCTCTTTGCGCGTCTGCAGGACGGCCGCGAGGTCCACGGCGAGTCGGCGATCACGGCCGCCGGCGGGCGCATCGCCGAACTGCGCCTCCTGCCGGAGGGCGCCCGCGCCCTGCCCGAGGCCTGCGAGGCCGTGGCGGCCGCCGACCTGAGCGTCATCGGGCCCGGGAGCCTTTACACCAGCATCCTGCCGAACCTGCTCCTGCCGGAGCTGGCCGCGGCAGTGCGCTCCGCGCGCGCGACCCGCCTCTTCGTGGTCAATATGATGACGCAGCCCGGGGAGACCGGCGGCTTCACGGCCGCGGACCACCTCACGGCCCTGAGCGCCTTCGCCGGCCCCGGCCTTGTCGACGCCGTCGTCGTCAATACCAGTCCCGTCAGCGCCACCCGCGCCGCACCCTATCGCCTGCAGGGCGCCGAGCCGGTGCGTGTGGACCGGGCCGCCCTGGAGGCGCTCGGCCTGCCGGTGGTGGCCGGCGACCTGGTCGCCGCCGAGGGTCTGGTGCGCCACAGCCCGGAGCGTCTGGCGGCCCTGCTGCTGCGCGAGTATCTCCGGCGGGCCGGCCCGCCCGAGCCCAACCGGGTCGTCGACCACTACCTGCTGGCCGACCGCATCCGCCGCGCCACGCCGCAGGCTCGCGGCGCCCGCGGCGCGGCGGGCGGAACGTAAAGAACAAGCCATTTCCCGCAGTTGGCGCTCACTGTTCCGGCCCCCGGAACAGTAATGTCAGGCGTCCGGGCTGAGGAGG
>DAHVAF010000187.1 GCA_027314765.1 Clostridia bacterium
CCCGCGCGCACACGGGTTCAAAGGTCAGCGCGGGTCGTCCCGCGCGCACACGGGTTCAAAGGTCAGCGCGGGTCGTCCCGCGCGCACACGGGTTCAAAGGTCAGCGCGGGTCGTCCCGCGCGCACACGGGTTCAATGGTCAGCGCGGGTCGTCCCGCGCGCACACGGGTTCAAAGGTCAGCGCGGGTCGTCCCGCGCGCACACGGGAACGATGAAGGCGCGCCCAATGGGCGCGCCCAAAAAGAAAGGGCCGGGTTTTGCGAATCAGCCGTTGACGGCTTCGCGCAGGGGCTTGCCGGGCCGGAACGCGGGCGCCTTGCGGGCCTTGATGCGCACGGCCTTGCCCGTCTGCGGGTTCCGGCCCATGCGCGGCGCGCGCTGCCGCACCTCGAAGCCCCCGAAGCCCACCAGCGAGACCTTCTCGCCCTTGGCCAGCGCGTCCGCGATCACGGTGAAGATCGCGTCGATCGCCTCACCGGCGTCGCGGCGCGTGAAACCGGTCTCGTCGGCGACGACTCGGGTCAGATCACCCTTGTTCATCCGATCAGCTCCTTCGCGCAATGCAGTCTCGGTATGCGCCGCTGCACCCATTTCACGCGCGAGGGGCTTCTCCTCCTTGTGCCGCAGGGCTTTCTTCGACCAGAGCCAACGGCGATCGCGTCGATCCGCCAACTCGGACCGCCACGCAGGCGCGATCGTGAAGGGCCCTGGCGTGCGCCAGGGCCCCTTCAAATGCGGTTCCTGTGCGGGTTTGCGGCCTCTTGCCGCTACGGGGCGAGGGCGGCGAGCGCCGCGGCCAGCACCTTCGCCGCCTGCGCGCGGGTCGCCGTGACGAGCGGCTGGAACGAGCCGTCCTGGAAGCCGTCCATGTACCCGGCGGCGGCGACAGCCCGCACGCCCGGCGCGGCCCAGGTGTCGACGGCGGCGCTATCTGTGAACGGCGCCGCATTGGCGCCGGTCAGCCGGAAGGCGCGCGCCACCATGACCGCCATCTCCTCGCGGCTCACGGGAGCGTCGGGATCAAAGCGCGTCGGCGCCACGCCGAGGACGATGCCCGCCTGCGCCGCGGCGCCGACGTACGGGGCATACCACGCGCCGGCGGCGACGTCGGTGAAGCGGGTGGCCGGGTCCGGTTGCGGGGCCAGACCCAGGGCCAGCACGAGCATCTTGGCCAGCTGAGCCCGCGTTACGGGCGCGCCGGGCTGGAAGGTGCCGTCCGGGAAGCCGCCGGCGATGCCCGCGGCCAGGGCCTGGTCGATGGCGGAGGCGGCCCAGAAGCCGGCTGGGACGTCGGTCGGGACCGTGGTGGCGGCGAGCACGACATACGTGCCCGGGCCTGGGATCAGGGCGGAGGCGGTGCCGCCGGCGCGGGCGGTGGGTAAAAACGTCCAGCCGCCGCTGCCGAGCGCATAGACGCTGAGGAGGTCGGGTGTCGTGAACGCGGTGCCGTAGCGGAAGGTGGCGGCGGCAGGGTGGGCGAGGGCGCCGCCGGCCACCGTGACGAAGGGGCTGGCCGCGGCCATGCCCACGGGGAGGGCCGCGGGGGCGGTCGTGGTGTCGGTGGCCGTCAGGGTCTGGCCAGCCGCCAGCGCGCCGGCCGGTACGTTCATCGTGAAGGCGCTGTCCGCCGTCGTCAGGGTGCCGCCGCTCGTGCCGATCGAGGCGGCCGTCGGTGCCGCGCTGGTCGCGGTGGGACTGGACGCGGTGGGACTGGACGCGGTGGTCGTCGTGGTGGCGCCCGATTGCGCCGCACCCACGGCGAACGGCGTGCCCGTCAGGTCCGCGAGGGTCGGCGAGGTGGCCGCGGTCACGGTCGCGGTGACGCAGCCGGCGGATGCGGACTCGTCCGAGGCGGCTGTCCAGGCGGAGCCGTTCCACCAATAGAGTTGCGCGCCGGCCGCCACGCCGCACTCGGTGACGGTGACCGTCGCGAACGTGCTGCCGGGCGCGAGCGCCACATCGAAGTAGGCGCCGGCGGCTGTGAAGGTCGGCGGGCCGCCGGGGTCGCCGCTGTACTCCGAGACGATGAGGGTCCCGGTGCCGCCCGCGCCGCGGGCCGTCGTCTGGGCGGTCGCCCCCGTGCCGCCGGCCGTGGTCGCGCCCGTCGCGGTGCCTGTGACGGTCACCCCCGGCGGTGTGACGATCGCCGTGGCCGTGATCGGGGGCGCGGCACCCTCCACAGAGGCGGCCAGCGCTGCGCCGCCGGCGGCCGGCATGGTCAGCGTGGCGGTGTAGCTGCCGTCAGAGGCGGTCGGCACATCGAGGGTATCGAGACTGCCGGCGGTGGAGGACAGGTCGACGACGGCTCCGGCGACCGGATTGCCTCCGCTGTCGTATACGGCGCCGGACACCGTCACGGCGGCGCCGGGCGAGGCCTGGGACGGGTCCGCGAGCAGCGTCACCGTGGCGGGCGGGTTGACCGGCGCGGCGTAAGCGTAGGTGCTCGTGGCGCTGATGGACGGGGCCGCGCTCGCGTCGCTGGCGGCCGTGATGGTGTCCGTGCCGCTGCTCGCGGTGCCGGCCGTGTAGACGACGGCGACCTGGCCGTTGGCGTCGGTCGTCACCGCCAGAGGCGTGGCGGTCAGCGCGGTGCCGTCGGCCAGCGCGGAGCCGATGGCGCCGGCGGCCAGGGCGAGGTAGACCGTCGCGCCCGCCATGGGCCCGCCTGAGGCGGAGCGTGCGTATACCGCGCCACTCACGGTGTCCCCGGGCGCGAGCGAGCCGGCGGCTGCCAGGGGCGACGGGGAGAAGCTCAGCGAATCGCCGGCGGTGAGCGGCTGCGGCGTGGCCGCGACGGCGAAGGGCGTGCCGTTCAGCTGCGCCAGGGTGGGGGATGAGGTGTCGGTCAGGGGGCCAAGCGTGATGCAGCCGTTGCCGTAGCTCTGGGGCCTGACGGCGAGCCAGGTCGTGCCGTCGGGCGACCACATCACGGTGTCGGTGGCGGTCACCCCGCACTTCTGGACGGTCACGCTCTGGAAGGTGTTCCCGGATGACACCGCCACGTCGAAGAACTGCCCGGTGCTCTGGAAGGACACGCCCGTGCCGGGGTTGGCGTTGTAGTCGGTCACGGCGACCTGTCCGGCGCCGTCGGCGGCCGTCGCGGTGACGTCGGCGGTGGCCGTGCCGGTGCCACCCGCCGTCGCCGTGCCGTTTGACGTGGTGCTGGAGGCGTTGCTGGAGCCGGCGACGGAGGACCCGCTCACGTAGGTCGCCTGCGCCGGAACCGTGATGGAGAGGGGTTCGGTCGCCGTCAGCCCCGAGCTGTCCGTGACCTGGATCGTGAAGAGGAAGGTTCCGGCCTGCGTGAACGTGCCGGTGAAGTAGCCGTACTGCGCGTCGAGGGCGAGGCCCGGGGGCAGGCTGCCCTCGGTGACGGACCAGGTGTAGGGGGTCGTGCCGCCCGTCGCCTCCAGGAACCCCCAATAGCCGCCGCCCACGGCACCGCCGGCCAGCGACTGCGTGGCGATGGTCAGCTGTGCGCCCGCTTCGCCGGCTGTGAAGAGGTCCGGCTGCGCGCCCGGACCGTTGGCGCCCGCAGCGCCGTTCGGCTGGGGCTTGCCGGTGAGGATGGGCCCGCCGCCGCTGGTGATGTAGCATGCGAAGCCGCTTGCGAGAAGCGCACACTTGCTGTAGCCGCCCGTGCCGCCGCTGCCGCCCTGGCCCCCGCTCACCAGGTTGGCCGCCAGGGACGTGCCATTGTCGGTGCCGTAGGTCACGCCGCTCAGGCCGACGGTCGAGCCGTCCGCCGCGTAGATGGCGCCGCCGGCGGCGAGTCCGCCCGCGCCGCCACCGCCGCCCTGGGTGCCGAGGCCGTACTGCTTGCCGTAGCCGGTCTGGCCGGACTTGCCGGGCTTGCCGCAGGGCACGTAGATGTAGCCCTTCGGGTTGGCCTGGGTGATGTACTTCACGCAGCCGCCGGCGCCGCCCCCGCCTCCGGCGGTCACGGGCCCCATCGCCGCGTCTCCGCCGGCGCCGCCCAGGCCCCCGTTGCCGCCCTGGGCACGGTTGCCCTGGGCGGCGGAGTCGCCGAACGTCGCGCCGTCGATGGTCAGGGTGCCGGCGTTGTAGATGGCGCCGCCCTCGGCCGCTCCGCCCGGGCCGCCGTCGCTGGCGGGGCCGGCGTTGCCGCTGATGCCGCTCACGCCGCCGGCGCCCCCGTTGCCGCCCGGACCGCCCTCCGTGATGGCGTTCCTGCAGCCGCCGATCGGGACGACGTAGGCCCCGCCCGCGCCGCCATTGCCGCCCTGGCCCCCGGCGCCGCCGATGCCGCCCGCCGCGCCGGTGCCGTCGCCGATGCCGCCGCCGCCGCCCCGCGCCAGGTCGCCGGCGAAGATCGTCCCCCCGCTCAGGATCAGGGTGCCGGCGTTATAGATGGCGCCGCCCTGGCCGTTGCCGCCGCCGCCCGCCGGTCCGGCGGGGCCTGCGTTTCCGGCGCTGCCCGCGGCGCCGCCCGCGAGGCCGGTCCCGCCGCCCGTGCCCGGGGCGCAGCTCGTGT
>DAHVAF010000189.1 GCA_027314765.1 Clostridia bacterium
GTGAAGCGGTTGAGCGTCGTGACAAAGTTCTGGGCGGCCGAGAACGTGCGCCGGCCGATGATGACGAACAGGCGCACGCCCGAAAGCCCCATCAGGCGCCGCAGGAGCGGGACCTCCAGAAACGTGTTGCCGCCCCCGTTGTGGCGCACGTCCACGATGAGGCGCCGCACGCCGCGCGACGCCACAAAGACGGCGAGGCGCTCCGCGAACGCGGCGAGGGATTCGTCCGGCCCCTCGGCCACGCGGTTGAACTGAAAGTACACGGCGGCCGACTCCGGCAGATGCTCAAACCAGTAGTTCCGCGACCATGCCCGCAGGTGCGCGGGCAGGGGTTCCCCCGCCTCCGCCGCGGCCTCAGGCAGCCACAGCCACCCATCCGGGCAGGGTTGCGCGGTCTGACCGTCCTCCGGCGCGGCGTCGGCAGTCACCGCCACCGACCGTGATCCGCCGCCCCGCCCCACCACATCCAGCCACACCCCGGCCGGGTCCCGCACCAGGCCAATGCCGTGCAGCAGGCGCACCTGCCGGAGCCGGGCGGCCGCCGTCGCGAGCACGTGGTGCTCGTGGTCCCGCGGCACAAACGCCGCCAGCGCGGCCAGAACCTCGGCCCACGGGCGGCCCTCGACGGCCTCGATCCTCGCGCCGACCAGCTCGGCATGCCGCGGCTCGGCCGCCGTGACGAAGAGCCCCTCCGCGAAGAGCTCGGCCTGCAGCGGCAGCGTCGGCGCCAGGACGGGATGCGCCTGCCCGCGCGGCTCCAGCCGCGTGTGGGCATCGCCCGCCATGGCCAAGATGCGCATCACGCCGGCGATCATCTCGGCGTCCGTGCGGCGGTCCGCCGCGGCCGCCAACTCATTCACCGCGGCGGAGAAGCCGTCCTCGGCGGTCGCGCGGAAGGGCGCATAGCCGAGCCGTTTCACCTCGCCAGCCAGCAGGTCCAGGTCCTGGCCCCAGCCGGCGGCGCGGTCCGGCGCTGGCGGCGCCTCCCCCGCCAGCACCAAGAACAGCGGGTCACCGCGCAGCGCCTCGAACGCGGGGTCGCGCGCGGCGGCTGTCCGGTCGCGGAGACCGAGGCCGAGGGCCCGCTCCAGCCACTCCCGCGCCGCGGGTGCCGCGCCCAGCCGGGCATGGCAGCAGGCGATGCGGTAGGCGGTGTGCCAGGGGAACACATACCCGAGCGCCAGCGCGCGCTCGTAGCCCGCCAGCGCCCGTTCATAAGCGCCCGTCGCGTAGCACGCGTCGGCGAGGTGGTGCCAGAAGGGCCCGTTGACGGGGTTCTCCGCGACCACGCGCTCCCAGGCGTTTGCCGCCGCCGCGTGCTCGCCCCCTGCCGTCGCCCGCCTGGCGGCGGTCAGCGCCGCCACGAAGCCCATCCGCGCTAGTCGATGGCGCCGAGGCGCCGCAGCGTCTCGTCGACCCAGGCGCGGTCCATCCGCCCCGTCTCGATGTCGCCGAACGTGCTCGACTCCTGGACATGCACCCGCTCGGCCGCCGCCACGACCGCCTCGGCGTCCGCGCGCGGCACGATGACGATGCCGTCGGCGTCGCCCAGCACCAGATCTCCGGGCATGACCGGCACGCCGCCGCAGCAGACCGGGTAGCCGATCTCCCCCGGCCCGTTCCGCCACGGTCCGGACGTGCTGACCCCGGCCGCGAAGATCGGCAGCCGCAGGTCAGAAAGCTCCGCGCTATCGCGCACGGGCCCGTCGATCACCAGCCCGGCGACGCCGCGGCTCTGCGCATACCGCGCCATGATCTCGCCCACGAAGGCATGGCTGTGCCCCCCGCAGCAGTCGACCACGATGACGTCGCCCGGCCGGGCCGCGTCGATGGCCTTGTTGACGAAGAGGTTGTCGGCCGGACCGGTCCGCACCGTCAGCGCCGGCCCCGCCAGCTTGATCTCCGCCGGGATGCCCATCGGCCGCAGCCCCCGCACGACGTAGAGCCGGTTCATGCAGTCCGCCACGTTGGTCGTGGGCAGCGCCCGCGCCCGCTCGCAGAGGGCCGGATCCGCCCGCGCGTAGTCCATCGCCCCGACCCGAAGCCCGGGCAGACGGACATGCGCTCTCCGCTCCGCCCCTTCCGCCCCTTCGGCCCCTTCGGCCCCTTCGGCCCCTTCGGCCCCTCCGCCCATCAGAACGGCGCCTCCTCGCAAAAGGCCAGCAGCAGCGCCACGCAGGCCTCCAGGTCGCTCTCGTCCACCGTCTCGATCGCCGTGTGCGTGTACCGCGTCGGGTACGCCACCAGGGCCGCCGGCACGTCCGCCTTGAACATTGCGGACGAATCGGACCCGTACGCCTGGAACGCCGCGTCCTGCACGGTGATCCCCCGCTTGGCGCCGGCCGCGCAGATGGCGTAGGTCAGCCCGCGGTGGTAGCGCGCCGAGCTGTCGCGGTGGACGACCACCGGGCCGCCGCCGAGGCGCACCGGCATCTCCTGCACCCCCACGCCCGGCACGTCTCCGCAGAGCCCGACGTCGAGGGCGATCGCCAGGTCGAACGGCGCATCCGAAGCCCCGAGCGCCGTGGCGCCCAAGAGCCCGTTCTCCTCCTGCACCGTCGACGCCAGCCACAGCTCGTAGCCCAGCTTTGCGCCCGCGGCCCGCCGCCCCAGTTCGGTGGCGATGGCGAGCGCCGCCCGGTCGTCCATGGCCTTCCCCACGATCCGCCCGCCGAGCCGCCGCGTCGCCACGTCGAAGCAGGCCGGGCAGCCGGGATGCACGCCCAGCTCGGCGACGGCCGCCGCCGACCCCACGCCGAGCTCGAGGAAGAGGTCATTCCAGACGACACCGGCCCCGCTGTCCGGAAGCGTGCTGCGCAGGTGGCCCGTCCGCGCCGCCAGCACGGCGGGCACAGGTCCGTGCCGCCCCATGACCGTCATGGGCTGGCCCAGGATCATGGGGTTCGGGGGCCGGTTGACCGCGGCGGACATGCCGGTCGCCGACATCAGCAGGCAGTGGCCGTCGGTCGTGACCGACTTGACCACGACGGAGATCTCGTCCGCGTGCGCCACCACCACAAGGCGCTTGCCCTTACCGCCCACGCGGCCCAGCAGGTTGCCGACGGGCGCCTCGGTCACCGTGTGCCCCGCCTCGCGCCACGCCGCCGCCACGAAGGCCTGCACGCGCTCCTCGGCGCCGGAGGGACCCGGAAGGTCGCAGAGCGCCTTGAGCAGGTCGAACAGCGTTCCCACCCCCGGGGGCCAGATTGGCGAGCGGCGGCGGCAACACCTGCCCCACGCCCTGACGCCGCCCGGCAGGCCGTTTTGCGAGCGCGCACGCGCACGCGTGCGCGCACCAGATCCGCGCTGTCGGGCTGGCGGGAATGTCATGCAGCGCTGGCGAAGCAGGCCGGGACGGAGGTCAGGAGGGGATGGCCGTGGAGGCTGCCGCGCTGCGTTCCTTCATCGCCGGAGCCGAATCCGAGGTCGAGGGCCGGTTTGGCTTCTTCGTGCGGGTGGATGGCCAGGACGTGGGCTGGAACGCGGACGAGCGCTTCCCGCTGGCCAGCGTCTTCAAGATCGCCGTCCTGATCGGCCTCCTGGACCGCGTGGCCGAGGGCAGCGACAGCCTCGGCGAGCGCGTCACGGTCCGCGCGGACGCCATCTCGCCCGGCTCGGGCATCCTCCGCGAGCTGGAGCCGGGGCTCAGCCTCACGGTCCGCGACCTGGCCACCCTCATGATCATCGTCAGCGACAACTCCGCCACCGACATGCTCTGCGCGCGCGTGGGGTTCGACCGCATCAACGCCTCGATGGCGCGGCGCGGCTACCGCGAGACGGTCATCCGCGACGACTGCTGGTCGCTGCTGGCCCGCATGGCGGGCGCCGACCCCACGGACCGCAGCGAGGGCAACGGCGTCGAGGTGCGGCGGCGGCTGCGGGCGCGCGAGCTCGACCCGGACTTCGACGGCGGCAACGCGTCCACGCCGCGCGAGATGGCGCAGATCTTCCTCGACGTGGTGGAGGGGCGGGCCCTGGGGCCGGCCGAGACCGCCGTGGCCGTCGACATCCTCTCGCGGCAGCACCTGAACAGCCGGCTGCCCCTCTACCTGCCGCGGCGCACCACGTGCTGGCACAAGACCGGGACCATCAACGGGGTGGTCGACGACTGCGGCGTCATCGAGCTGCCGGGCGGGCGGCGCCTGGCCATCGCCGCGATGTCCAAGGGCGTCACGGAGAACCTGCCGGCCGAGCGCCTGATCGGGCGGGTCGCGCGCCAGGCCTACGACGAGGCGGGGTAGGGCCGCACCCGGCGGGCGGGGACGATGGCGAGCCTGATCGGCGGCGGGGTCGCGGGCGCCGTGGCCGCCCTCGTGGTGGTCGCCCTGGCGGCCATCCTGAAGGGCGCGCTTGGCTTCGGCTTTCCGCTCATCGCGGTGCCGACGCTGGCCAGCATCCTCGGCGCCCGGCCCGCGGTGCTGGTGGTCGCGATCCCGGCGCTCGCCGCCAACCTGCTGATCCTGCGCGGGTGCCGGCGGCACCCCCTGGAGCCCTGGTACCTGCGCCTGGCGGCGACCGTGCTGTTGGGCTCCGTGGGCGGCGCGCTGCTCTTCGGCCACCTGCCCGTGCGCGTGCTGACGCTGGGACTTGGCGTCGTGACGCTGGCGCTTGTGGCGGTGCTGGGCCGCGGCGCACCGGACGCCGTCACGGGCGGGAAGCTGCGGGCGTGGGCGCCCCTGGTGGGGCTGGTCATGGGCGTCCTCGGCGGCGCGACCGACATCTCCGGCCCGGGCCTGGTCGCTTTCCTCACGGCCATCGAGCGGGACCGCGAGCGCTTCATCTACGCGCTGAGCCTGCTCTACGTGATCCTCGGCACCGCCCAGGTCGCCACGCTCGCGCGGACCGGGGCCTATTCGCCGGTCCTGCTGGAGGCGGCGGCGGGCGCCTGCGTGCCCATGGCCGCCGGCGTGGCCATCGGGGCCCGCATCCGGGCGCGGCTGCCCAGCGAGCTGTTCCGGCGCATCGTGCTGGCGGTGGTCGTCATTTCCGCCCTGAACCTGGTGCGCCAGGGCATCTGGGGGTAGCGGCGCGTGGGGCGTCACGGGCTCCGCGGGCGGCGTGCGGGTGGCACCGGCACGAGCGCTGTCGCGACGCGGCTGGGGGCCACGCCGACGGCCGCGGCTTCCCGGGCGGCGTGCGCGGGGCACCGGCACGAGCGCTGTCGCGACGCAGAGGGGCTGGCGTTGGGGCCACGCCGACGGCGGCCGGCTCCGCGTGCGCACTGCGGGTGGCACCGGCACGAGCGTCATGGGACTCGGCCAGGGATCCGGGGGTGCCTCCAGATGAAGGGCCACGGGCTCAGCGTGCGCGCCGCCCGTGACATAGGCGCGCGCGCCGTCGCAGCGCTATACGTCGCGTCATCGAACGCGGGCTTTGGCGGCTCCCTTCCCCGCATGGCCCTGACGGGGGCAGGCATCGAGCGGTGGCGGCGCGACCTGTCGCAACCGGCGCCGCACCATTGGTGGGTGGCCGAGCGGGAACGCCGCATCGTCGGGTTCGCCGGTGTCTGCCCCTGCCGAGACCCGGTCGACGCGGCGCTTGGTGAGCTGGACACGGTCGCCGTCGATCCGGCCTGCTGGCGCCAGGGCATCGGCCGCACGCTCATGGACCTCGCCATCGCGCGGCTGGCGAGCGACGGCTGTGCGGCCGCCGTGCTGTGGAGCCTCGCGCGCCACGAGCAGGCACGGGGCTCTTATGGCGCCACGGGATGGCGGCTGGATGCGCGCACCCGGGACGGGGACCGGCAGGTCCTCGACCGCCATGAGCTCGGCCGCGATCACGCGCCCAGGGCGATCCGCTCGGCGCCCGCGTAGACATTGAAGCCGTCATCGCGGAGAAAGCCCACGAGCGTCAGGCCGAACGTCTCGGCCAGGTGCACGGCAAGGCTGGAGGGCGCCGAGACGGAGGCCAGCACGGGAATGCCGGCGGCGACGGCCTTCTGCGCGATCTCGTACCCGGCGCGCCCGCTCACCAGCAGGACCGCGTCGCGCAGCGGCAGCCGGCCGGCGAGCAGGGCCCAGCCCACGACCTTGTCCACGGCGTTGTGGCGCCCGATGTCCTCGCGCACGGCCAGCAGCTCGCCCCCCGCATCGAAGAGGGCGGCGGCGTGCAGCCCGCCCGTGCGGGCGAAGATGGCCTGGGCCTGGCGCAGCCGCTCCGGCAGGGCGCTCAGAAGGCCGGCGTCCACGGGAGCCCCCGCCGGCACGGGCCGCAGCCCGCGGTCGGCCAGGGCGTCGAGCGAGGCCTTGCCGCACACGCCGCACGCGGACGTCGTGGTCGTTGCGCGGCGGACGGGACTTAGGTCGGCGGGCGCCCGCAGGTCGACGGATACCACGTTATAGAGCTGCTCTCCCTCGGTGCAGTAGCGGATGGCGGCGGGCGGCGCGGACAGGACGCCCTCGTTATATAGGAAGCCGGCCGCCAGCTCGAAGTCCTGGCCCGGCGTGCGCATCGTCACGGTGACGGCCTCGGCGCTCCGGCCCGGCCAGCCGACGCGGATCTCCAGCGGCTCCTCGGCGGCCAGCGCGTCGCGGCGCCGGCCGAGGCTCCGGCCCGCCCGGACGCGAAGGACCTCGCAGCGCGCCATCGGCGTCATTCCCGCGCCCCCCGCCCCATGATATCGTCGACCCCGCAATCGCACGGGATGACCCGTGCGGTCCATCCATGCGAAAGGGAACGTCTGTGCGCACCGGCCCGGCCACCATGCCCCGCACGGGGGCCGCTGCCCGCCCCGGCTCTTCGCGCGCGTGAAGGTGCTGGCCGCCGCGGTGACCGAGGCCGTCGTCGTGGACACGGGCGGCAAGGACGGCCACCCCTGCCCCGCTCACCGCGCCGACTATGAACGCACCATCGACGTTTTCGAACGGGACCCGCTGGCACGGGTGTGCCGGAGGCCGCCCGCAGTGGGCTCCGGCCGCCCGGGCCAAGGGCAGGAGCTGGAGGCCCTCCGGCGCTGGGCCGCGCTCAGCCTGACGCGGACGTGCGCGGACGTGACGCCCTTGCCCACCGGACGCCGCGGGATTATTATGTTCGTCGAACGAACTTTCTGCCAAGCGAATCGGGGCGTGGGCGCATCTGAAGACCTTCCGACGGCTCCTGGGGTACATCCTGGCTGACTGGCCCGTGACGACGGCCGCCCTTGCGTCGATGGTGATCGGCACAGCGGCGCAGTTGGTCGTTCCCGACCTATCGGGCGTGATCGTCGACAACGCCATCGTTCCCCATCACCTCTCGCTGCTGGTGCCGCTGGGCGCGGCGCTGTTCGGCGCGACGGCGGTGTGGGGCATCTTCACGTTCGCCCAGAGCTACCTTGGCGCCGTCATGTCGCAGAAGGTCGTCTATCGCCTGACCGACGCGATGTACCGGCACGTGCAGGAGCAGTCGTTCACCTACTTCGACAACGCGCAGACCGGCCAGCTCATGAGCCGGGCCACCGGCGACATCAACTCCGTCCGCATGTTCGTCTACCGCGGCGCGCCGCGGATCGTGACCGCGGTGCTGCAGTTCTTCGGCACGGCCGTGATCCTGCTCAAGATCGACCCGAGCCTGGCCCTGCTGACCATGACCATGACCCCGCCCTTCCTCTGGGCCGTTCTCGTCATGAGCCGCAAGCAGCGCCCGGCCTCCTGGAAGCTGCAGCAGGACCTGGCCGACCTGACCACCGTCCTGCAGGAGAACATCGTCGGGATGCGGGTCGTCCGCGTATTCGCCCGCGAGGACCACGAGGAGGAGAAGTTCGACCGGACCAACATGGCGTACCGCGAGCAGAGCATGCGCGTCGCCGAGATCCAGGCGACCTTTCAGCCGCTGCTGAACCAGCTGCCGCAGCTCGGCACAGCCTTCATCATCGCGTACGGCGGCATTCAGGTCATCCACGGCACCCTGGCCATCGGCAACTTCGTCGCATTCAACGCCTACCTGCTCCTGCTGCTGATGCCGCTGCGCTCCATCGGGTTCATCACAAACCTCTGGGCCCAAGCGCAAGCCTCGGCCGAGCGGGTCTTCGAGGTTCTCGACACGGAGCCGCGCGTGCGCCAGCCGGAGCAGGCCCTGGTGCTGCCGCGCCTGTCCGGCGCCGTCCGCTTCGAGCACGTGTCCGCCCGGTACGGCGACGAAGGGCCGCTGGTCCTGGAGGACATCGACCTGTCGGTCGCCCCCGGCGAGACGCTGGCGCTCGTGGGGATGACGGGCTCGGGCAAGTCGACCGTGGTCCAGCTCGTGTCCCGCTTCTACGACCCGGTGGCGGGCCGGGTCCTGGTCGACGGGCACGACCTGCGGACCGTGGATCTGCATTCGCTGCGGAGCCAGATCGGCTTCGTGCTGCAGGACCCGTTCCTGTTCGCGACGACCCTCGGGGAGAACATCGCCTTCGGCCGCCCCGGCGCTTCGCAAGCCGACATTGAGCGCGCGGCGAAGGCCGCGCGCATCCACGACTTCGCGGTGTCGCTCCCGTGGGGGTATGAGACCCGCGTGGGCGAGCGCGGCACCTCGCTGTCAGGTGGCCAGAAGCAGCGCGTCTCCATCGCGCGGGCCATCCTCATGAACCCGCGCATCCTCGTGCTGGATGAGGCCACATCGAGCGTCGATGCCGAGAACGAGTTCCTGATCCGCGAGGCGCTCGGCGAGTTGCTGGGCAGCCGCACGACCTTCATCATCGCCCACCGGCTGTCGTCGGTGATGCGCGCGGATCGCATCGTGGTGCTCCACCAGGGCCACATCCAGGCGATCGGGCGCCATGAGACGCTGCTCCGCACCTCGCCCATCTACCAGCGCATCCATGCGCTGCAGCTGGCGCCCGCGGGACAGGAGGTGGCGGGCGAATGATGATGGGCGGGGGGGGCCACTGGGGCTTCCACAACATGGGCAGCTCGGATGAGAAGGCGCCGTTCAGCTGGCGCACGCTGGTCCGCCTGCTCGGCTACACCCGGAGCCAGCGCGGCCACCTCCTGGCTGGCGCGACACTGTCGCTGATCGTGGCGGGCCTGACGCTGGCGGGTCCGTACCTGATCAAGGTCGCCGTGGACTCAGACATCACCAAGGGCGACGTCCACGGCCTGATGGTGGTCGCGGCGATCTACGTCGCGACGCGGATCGCCTCCTGGATCGCCAACCGCTATCAGATCCTCGAGGTCAACAAGATGGGCACGGCGGCGGTTTATGACCTGCGCCGCGACCTCTTCGGCAAGTGGCAGCACCTGGGGATGCGCTACTTCGGCCGCCACCCCGCCGGGGTGCTCATCTCGCGCGGC
>DAHVAF010000197.1 GCA_027314765.1 Clostridia bacterium
AGCAGCGGAAGCAGGGGCGAGGCGGTGGGCCCCGTCACGGCGATGGCCGCGAGGATGAGGACGAAGTCACCGATGGCGTAGCCGGGCCACGCGCGGCGCGCCAGCTCCGGCCAGCGGAGGAGGAGCCACAGGATCGCCGCCGCCCAGAGTATGGCCAGCACGGCGACCGTCAGGCGCGGGTCGAGCGGGGCGCGCGGCGCCAGCGGCAGAAAGAGCACCCGCGCCAGCCACGCCACGACGCCAGCGGCACGCAGATACGCGTGGCTGCGCTCCAGCTTCAGGCGCAGGCGCCAGCGAAATGCGCTCTCCAGGCCCCGCGACGACGGCACCGGGACCGGACGCGGCACGACCGTCCTCCCCATTTCCTGTATCGGAACGGGGGCGGCCGCCGCGGAGTGCTGGGAGAGCCTGGCGTACGCGGCGTCGCCGCCTCCTCCGTCCTGGCGCGCCTTCGGCCCAGCTTCGCGCGGGCCGTCCTGCGACCCTCGCTCGCGTCGTCCGGGTCGCTGCACAAGGCGCGCTTCAGGCCCCCGCCGGATTGCGATCCGACCGGGCAGGGTGCCCCCCTGCGCGCGTGAAGAGCGAGAAGGCGCAGCCCTCCATCGGGTCGCCGCTGCGGAGGCTTTGCGCGGGCCGGGCGTACGCCCGGCCCGTCACGATGGCTTCCAAGGCTCGGTCGGGGTTGAGATCCGACCGGGCAGCATGCCTTCCTGGCTCGTATGGAGCCAGCATGCGTAGCCGTCCGTCACCTGGTCCGTGGTGTCGGCCGGCCGGTCACGGTGGCGGCGGCGGCGCCGGCCGCTGCCGTGGCCGTGAATCCGCCAGGGAAGGACGTCACCAGATAGGAGGCGCCGGCCGGCCCCGGCGTCTGCCAGGAGACGATGGCCGAGGCGTTGCCGGCGATGGCGCCGATGCCTGACGGCGGCGCCAGTTGCGCGGCCTCCGGCGTGACCTGGTTCGAGGCGGCCGATGGCGGGCTCTGGGCCCCTGCGCCGCTCTGGGCGACGACGGTGAACGTGTATGAGGTACCGTCGACCAGGCGCGTGACCGCCGCCGACGTGCCCGTCGCGCTGGCCGTGGCGCCGCCGGGCGGGGCGGTGACAACGTACAATGTGGCGCCGAAAACCGGCTCCCACGAGACCGTCGCCTGACCGTCGCCGGCGGTGGCGATGAGTCCGGTGGGGGCATTCAGGGACGGCGGGTTCGGCGTCACGCTGTTGGAGGCGATGGACGCCGGGCTGCTGCCGATGTCATTGGCGGCCACCACCGTGAAGTCGTAGCTCACGCCGTTTTGCAGCCCGCCCACGGTCGCGCTGTGGATCGCGGGCGGCAGGATGACCTCCTGCCCGCCCGGTAAGAGGTCACCGTGTAGCTGAGTACCGGGTGGCCGGCCGGGTCGGGCGAGGCGGCCCAGAAGACCGCCGCTTCCCCGTCCTCGGCGATGGCGGTCACGTCGGTCGGCGCGGTGGGGGCCGTGCCCGCGGCCGCGGCCGCGGGGGTCACGCTGTTGGATGCGGCGGAGGCGGGGCTGATGCCCGATGCGCTCAGGGCCTGCACGGAGAGGGTGTAGGACGCGCCGTCCGCAAGGCCGCTGACCGTGGCGGTGTACACGCTCGCGCTCACGGTGGCTGTCGCGCCGCTGGGCGCGGAGTTCTCGATGCACTGCTGAATCGGGCTGCTTCCGCCGTCAGCCGGCGGCTGCCAGGCGACCGTCGCCTGCTGGTTGCCCGGCGTGGCCGCAATGTCGGTCGGGGCCCCCGGCGCCAGCAGGGTCGCCGGCGGCGGACCCGCCGCGGCGCTGGGGGTGACGGCGTTGGACGCGGCCGAGCCCACGCTGGTGCCGAACGCGTTGGTCGCGGTCACGGTGAAGGTGTACGGCGTGCCGTTCACGAGACCAGTAACCGTTGCCGGATATACGCTTCCGTGTATCACTTCCGTCACGGTGGCGCCGCTCGGGATCGAGGTCACCGTGGAGCTCGTGATGGAGCTGCCGCCATCAGAAGGCGGGGGCTGCCAGCTTACGAGGGCCGAGCCATCGGCCGCCGCGGCTGTGACGTCCGTGGGTACCTCAGGCCATGTCAGCTTGGGTGTGACGGCGCCAGTCGGGAGCCGCCGCGGCCGCCGAAGCCGCCATCGCCCCCGCGGTTTGGAAGTCGGTGACGGCCGGGACCAGGGCGCCGCCACCACCGCCGGCGTTGACGCCGCCGCCTTGGTCCGAGCTCGTCCCCGGCGGCAGGCCGCCAGCGCCTGAGTTCGGCCCGCTACCCCCAATCGCACCGTCGCCGCCGATGGCCTGGCCTCCGCCCTGACCGCCGCCCGCCACGGAGCTCGCGTCGGTGGGCGGGATCGTGTAGACGGGCCCGCCGTGGCCATCCGTCCCGCCGCCACCGCCGCCACCGCAGACGGGCGCGCCACCGGCACCGCCCGTGCCCCCGCCGCCGCCGGCGTGACCCGCGCCGCCCTGCACCGTGCTCGAGCCGATCCCGTCGTTCTCGAGGATCACCGATCCGCCATGGGAGAAGATGGCGCCGCCCACGGCGCTGCCGTTCTCGAGGTCGACGTTGACGAGGGTCAGGCTGGCGCCCGACTCGCGGCCGCACCGGGGAGCCGTTCGATCACGACGTCGGCTGGCCCCGACGCCGAGGGCAGCGGTTGGATGGTCACGCTGCCCGTGATGTCGGGAACGGCGTTCGGTCCATCGACAGCGGCGACCTCGATGGGATACGGTCCGGAGAGGTCGGACGGCCTGAGAGCCAAAGCCGACGGCGATCTGGGACGTTCGGCCGGCTGTGGTGCATCTCCCAGCAGCGCGCCCCGCGTCAGGGCGCGTGGTACCCTGGAAGTCGCGGCCGCCCGGCATGGCCGGCCGACGGGAGGCTGTGGCTTGCGCGGATGCTGGCGGATCCTCGGGCTCCTGACCGTCGCCGCGACGTTCCTTCTCACCGCCTGCAGCACCCCGTTCGGTGGATCCGGCGCCACCCCCCTGCCCCCCGCCGCCGGACCCGGGGCGGGCCTGGCCTTCCGTGACCCCAACCACGGATGGGCGCTCACCGACTGCACCGCGGCGAGGTCGCTCGTCCCCGGGCAGCCAGGGTGCACTCTGCTGGCCACCACGAACGGCGGCAGGACGTGGAGCACCATCGCCAAGGGCCTCCCGGCCTCCGCCCGTCTGCAATTCCTGACGGCGCAGGACGGCTTCGCCACCATCGAGGGCGGCACGTGCCCCCACGGGCTCTGCCCCGGCTACGTCATCGCGACCACGGATGGCGGCCGGAGGTGGACCACGCGGTATTCCGGGCCCGTGGAGATCGCCAGTATCGATTTCTCCAGTCCGAAGGCGGGATGGTCCATCGTCGACGGCGGCGTGGACACGAGCACGGATGGCGGCGTGCACTGGCACCAGTCCGTGCCCTTCGCGCGCGGCGTGATGACGGCGTGCAAGATGACCGTCGTCCGCTTCTCCACTGAGCAGACCGGCATCGCGGGCGGCAGCGGGGCCGGCGGTCCCTGCCTGGCCACCACCACGGACGGCGGGTCCACGTGGAAGCTTGCGGCGATCCCCGGCGGCCAGGGGTGCACCGTCGCCGGCGCGGACGGCGGCAGCTGGCTGGAGGTCAGCTGCGGCGGGCCGATCACCGTGTGGCGGTCGACGGACGGTGGCAGCACCTGGCAGAAGGCATGGAGCGGCGGCCCCCGGCCGCTCTTCTTCCTCAATGGCACCACGGCTTGGCGAGGCCCCCAGCGCACGAAGGACGGCGGGGCCACCTGGACCAACGGCCAGGCGCTCGCCACCGCGACCGTGGCCTATTTGACGGCCGATGCCGGCTGGGCCAGGACCGCCGGCGGCGGCACGATCTACGCCACCACGGACGGCGGCGCGGTATGGACGAAGCAGTGGCCGGCTCCGTAGCCACGGATGGCGGAGGCGATGCGTGACGCATTGGACCAGGACGCCTGCGCGCGTCGCAGTAAGTCCGCGAACATCGGCTCCGGGAACTCGCGGCGGCCGCGGTCGACCCGCCGCAGGATGGCCGCGTCGGTCAGGGCCGCCAGGGCGCGGC
>DAHVAF010000198.1 GCA_027314765.1 Clostridia bacterium
GGCGCAGGCGGGCTGGGGTGGGCTGCCCGCGGACGGGGCGCGCACCAGCCGAGGCAGTCGTCGGAGGGGCCAGCTCGTCTGCCATCGGGATCGAACCTCCTCCAGGGGGCGTCGATGCTTCGTTTTAGAGACGTAAGGCCACTTACTATCGCGCCAACCGGGCAAGCCGGCGCCCGCGGGCGCCGCCAGCCGCGCTGATTCTCCGGCCCTCGAACCATCTCCTGCCGTTGAGTGGTCGCGAGCCAATCAGGTTCGAGGAAGCGCCCGTCGTGTGAGCACGGGCGTCGGCGTTGAGCACGGGCGTCGGCGTAAGAACGACGGCGCGCGAGGTCGCGAGGCGGCACGTGGGCTCAGGCGGGCGATGACCACTTCGGCGGCCTCGTTCGGCGGCGTCCGGCCCGCGCCTACCGGCGGCCGCCGGTCAAGGGTTCAGCGGCGGTCGCTCCACCCCAGCGCTTCGAGGGCTCGGGCCAGCGCCGGGGCGGGTTCGGGGAGCGGATCGCCATGGCCGGGGAGCAGCAGCCGGGGGGCCAGCGCGGCCAGGCGGGCCAGGGAGGCGCGGGCGGCACTGGCATCCTCGGTGAAGACGCGCCCCGGCAGGTCGACGGCCGCGTCGCGCACGACCAGCGCATCCCCCGCGAACAGCGTACCGTCCGCGGCCCGCCAGAGCGAAAAGTGGCCGGGCGTGTGGCCCGGCGTCGCCACGGCCGTCAGGCCGCCCGGCAGCCGGTCGCCGTCGGCGAACGTGGCATCGCAGCGGAGCCGCCCGGTCATCATCCGGGTCATCCGCCGCATGAGCCGCGGGCGGCCGCGCCCCGCCAGAACCTCCGCCTCCCCGGCCGGCGCCACGATCCGCGGCCGTGGTGAGCACTGCCGCAGCAGCCCGCGCACCCCGCCGGCGTGGTCGACGTCCGCGTGCGTGAGGAGGACCGTCCGCGGTGGCGGCGCTCCCGCGGCGGCCAGCGCGCCCAGGATGCGGGCGGCGTCGCCGGGGTTGCCCGCATCCACCAGCACGGTTCCCTCGTCTGTCGCCAGAGCATAGGCGTTGACGCCCTTCAGGCGAATGCGCCAAGTCGCGGGCGCCACGGAACCGATCACCGGGCGAGCATCGGCCATGGGGCGGGGCTTCGCCGCCCACCGGGTCGGTACCTGGCTTCGGCCGCAGGGCTTGGCTGGGCGCGGTCGAAGAGGATGCCCGTGGAGGAGGTAACGCCCTTTGGCGGATGCGATCCTGGCGTTTCTGAGGAGTCACGAGGCTGAGATGGGCGATGACCTGCGGGCCCTGGTCACGATGGACAGTCCGTCGACGGAGCCGGCGCTTGTGGGCCGTTGCATCGACTGGGCCGCCGACCGGCTCGCCGCCCTCGGCGCGGAAGTCCGCCGCGTGCATGACGACGGCATGGTCGACCGGCTCGTGGCCACGTGGCCGGCCAAGGCGACGGCCACCTGCCGGGCCATGATCCTCATGCACCTGGACACTGTCTGGCCCGCGGACGAGACGACGCGGCGGCCCTTTCGGATCGAGGACGGCAGGGCGTACGGCCCAGGTGTCTTCGATATGAAGGGCGGCGCCGTGCAGGGACTCTGGGCGTTGGCGGCCCTGCGAGACACGGGTGCGTGGCCGGCTGGCCTCGGCGTTACTGTTGTAGTTACTGGCGATGAAGAGGTCGGCAGCCGCCAGTCGCGGGCGCTGATTGAAGCGGAGGCCAGGACGAGCACGCTGGTCTGCGTGCTCGAGCCGGCCGAGCCGCCGATCCACGCATACAAGACTTCGCGCAAGGGCGTCGGCGGCTTTCAGGTGCAGATCGAGGGCCGCGCGTCGCACGCCGGCGGCCAGCCGGAGAAGGGTATCTCGGCGGTCGTCGAGCTGGCGCATCAGACGCTCGCCCTGGCGGCCCTCAACGACTTTGAGCGCGGGACGACCGTGAATGTCGGCGTCGTGCGGGGCGGCAGCCGCAGCAACGTCGTGCCGGCCGATGCGTCCGCGAGCGTTGATCTGCGCGTTCGCACAATGGCGGAGGGCGAACGGGTCGTCCCGCTGATTCTGGGGCTGAAGCCGGTGCTGGCGGGGGCGAAGGTGACCGTCACGGGCAGCGTCAACCGCCCGCCGATGGAGCGGACGCCCGCCGGCGTCGCCCTGTTCGAGACGGCGAAGCGAATCGCGGCGGAGCTGGGCTTCGACCTGGCGGAAGCCGCATCGGGCGGCGCCAGCGACGGCAATTTCACGGCCGCCCTTGGCGTCCCGACGATCGATGGCATGGGTGCGGTCGGCGACGGCGCCCACGCGCTGCACGAGCACCTCGTCGTGGCGGAGATGGCGCCGCGGGCCGCCCTGCTGGCGAGGTTTCTGCAAAGCCAGGCCGGCGGGGCCTGAGAAGCGATGGGGACGGGCGGCGCAGGCCGCCCGCCCGAACGACCGGTTTGGCGGCGTTGCCGGCCGGGCATGCGCCTGCTATGATTCTGCTGCACGGTGCGAGAGTGCTGGAACTGGCAGACAGGCACGTTTGAGGGGCGTGTGGCGTAAGCCGTGCGGGTTCAAGTCCCGCCTCTCGCACCAAAAACCCAACTGCGGCAAGCGTTTTCAGGATCTGGTAGCGGCCCCCAAATCACCTCGGGGGGCCGCTATTTGCTGGTGACGTGTGGCGCAGTGCGCGTTGCGGCGCGTGGATGTGAGGGCCCTCAGCCGCACTACGCCGCGTGACGTGTGACACCCACACTTCCGGCCTCCCAGAACAGGGAGGACCAAGTAGATGCGCAGGGGTCGAGTCAACAGGAGTGCCGAGGAGATCGCGCGGGGCATCTGGCAGGAGTGGGTGGGACTCTTTCTGGCCGAGGAGCGCGACGCCAAGGGCAGGCGGCCGCGTACTCTGGAGCTGCACGCGGAGA
>DAHVAF010000200.1 GCA_027314765.1 Clostridia bacterium
GCCGCGCCCGCCGCAGTCCCGCGCCGTCGTGATCCCCGCCTCGATCAGAGCACCCGCGTTCATCGCCATCTGCAGCAGCAGGTGCTCATCGCTGATCGCCTTCAGGTGCGCCACCGGGTCGCCGCTGGCGTCGAAGGCCAGGTGCACGTGGGAGTCGATCAGCCCCGGCAGCAGCGTCATGTGCTCGCCCAGCCGCACCTGCTCCCCGGGCTCGGGACCCATCCCCTGCCGCGGGCCGGCGTAGGTGATCTTGCCGGCGTCGACCGTCACGGCCGCGTCCGGCACCACCCGCTCGCCAGCCCCGATGATCGCCCGCCCGGCCAGGTATGTCGTCTTCATCCGTGATCTCTCCTCCGACTCCGTGTGCGCGCGGGCGGACCCGCGTGCACCACAACTCAGAGCCGCATCGTCGGATCCAGGGCGTCGCGGAGCCCGTCGCCGACCAGGTTCACGGCCAGGACGACGATGAAGATCATGAAGCCCGGGTAGAACGACAGCCAGGGCGCGTTGGCGACGTAGGCCTGCGCCTGGTTGAGCAGCCACCCCCAGGAGATGTTCGGCGGTGAGAGCCCTGCCCCCAGGAAGTCCATGACCGCCTCAAGCACGATGGCGTTGCCCACCAGCAGCGTCGCGTTGACGATCAGCGGCGCCATGGCGTTCGGGAAGACCTCGCGGAAGATGATCTTGCGGTCGCGCTGGCCGGAGGCGCGGGCCGCCTCGACGAACTCGCGCTCGCGCAGGGTCAGAAACTGGGCCCGCACGATGCGTGCCGGGACCATCCAGGCCGTGGCGCCGATGATCTCGATCACGGTCGTCGGCCTCGGCCCCGCCAGCAGGGCCAGAAGCAGGACGATGAAGAGCAGCGGCACCGACAGGGCCACGTCCGTGACCCGCATCAGGACCGCGTCCACCCAGCCCTGGTAGTAGCCGGAGACCGCGCCGATCAACCCGCCGAGGGTGACGGCGACCAGGGCCGACAGCAGCCCGATGCTGAGCGAGATGCGCCCGCCCCACAGCACCTCGCTGAAGAGATCGACGCCGAGGTTGTCCGTGCCCATGACGTGGCGGGCGCTGGGCGGGGCCAACACGGCCGCGAGATCCGGCTGGTTCGGCGAATAGGGGGCCAGGACCGGGGCCAGGGCGCAGGCGAGCGCGATCAGGACCAGCACGGCCAGCGAGATCATGGCCAGCTTGTGGTGGCTGAAGCGACGCACGACCATGCCCCAGTACGTGCGGTCATGGGACTCGGCCAGGCCCTCCCACGGCTCCAGCTCCTGCCGCGCGCTCACGACAGGCGCACCCGCGGGTCGAGCAGGCCGTACAGCATGTCGGCGACGATGTTGGCGAACACGATCACCACGGAGAGGAAGGACACAATCGCCATGATGACCGGGTAGTCCGACTGCGTGATCGCGTTGATGAAGAGCAGGCCCATCCCCGGCCAGGAGAAGATCGTCTCCGTGACCACCGCACCCCCGAAGAGGAAGGCCACGTTGAGGATCATGACGGTGACCACGGGGATCAGGGCATTGCGCAGGGCGTGGCGCCACATGACGACCCGCTCGCCGAGGCCCTTGGCCCGCGCCGTGCGGATGAAGTCGGAGCGGATGACCTCCAGCATCGCGGAGCGCACGTAGCGCCCCTGCTGGGCGATGAGGAACACGGCCAGCGTCGAGGCCGGCAGGATCAGGTGGCGGATCCGGTCGCCAAGGCCGGCCGCCCCCGTGTTGCCGACCATGCCGCCCGACGGCAGCCAGTGCAGGTCCACGGCGAAGAGGATCAGCAGCAGCACCCCGAGCCAGAACGTCGGCATGGCCATGCCGAAGTAGCTGACCACAGTGACCAGGTGGTCCCAGAACGAGTACTGGCGCACGGCGCCGAAGATCCCGAGGGCGAAGCTGCCGATCACCGATACGCCGAAGGCGGTCAGCACCAGCTCCATGTCGGCCGGAAAGCGCTGCAGCATCATCTGGGTCGCGGGCTCGCTATAGACGTACGAGTAGCCGAAGTTGCCGTGCAGCACGCCACCCAGCCACTGGACGTACTGGGCCCAGACGGGCTCATTCAAGCCCATCTGGGCGGCCAGCTCCGCCAGGCGCGCCTTGCTCATGCCCGGCTGCTGCACGTACATCGCCAGCGGCCCGCCGGGCATGGCGTGCATGAGCACGAACAGCAGGAACGAGATGCCCAGGAGGACCGGGATCGCCTGGAGCAGGCGGCGCACGAGAAACCGCGTCACGGCGCCGCCCTCCCCCCGAGCGCCTGCCTCACTTGGTCAGGGCCCAATCCTGCACGTTCCAGGTGTCCTGCATCCACGGGTTCGTCTGGTATCCGGTCATGTTGAACGTCGCGTCGATGCCCTGCGGGCTGTACAGCCAGAGCGCCGGCAGCTGGTTATGCAGCTCCTGCTCGATCTTGAACATGATCGGCTGGCGCTGGCTCTGGCTCGTCATCGTGCTCTGCTGCGCGTAGAGCTGGTCGAGCGTGGGGTCGGAGAACTTGCCCCAGTTGAAGGTGCCGCCCGTGCCGAAGTTGGCCTGCGGCGAGGCCGGGTTGGCGGCCTGGTCGTTGTAGGCCACCTCAGCCAGGTCCCAGCCGCTGCCCGAAGGCAGGATCGTCCCGAACAGGGCGGCGGCCTGGTAGTTGTGGATCGTGATGTTCACGCCGATCTGCTTGAGCCAGGTCTGGACCAGGCGCTGGGTCGCTTCGCGCGTGGTGTTGCCCGAAGTCGTGGAGTAGACGAGGCTCAGGGTCTGGCCGTTCTTGTGGCGCAGGCCGTCGCTGCCCATCACCCAGCCGGCCTGGGTCAGCAGCTTGCCCGCCTGGGCCGGGTCGTAGGGCCAGGGCTGCAGGCTCGGGTCATAGCCCCAGGAGGCCGGCGACTGGTCGGCCGCCAGCAGCGTGCCCTTGCCCTGCAGCAGCGTGGTGACGATGGCCTGGCGGTTGATGCCCATCTCGAGGGCCTGGCGCACGCGCACGTCCTGCAGGATCGGGTTGCGCTGGTTCGTGTAGATCATCTCGAACAGCGAGGAGTTGGCGTAGTAGAGCTTGCTGCCCGCGATCTTCTGCACCTGCGGCACGTTCTGGATCGGAACGCCGGCGAAGACGTTGAGGCCGTTGGCCTCGGCGGTGGTCAGCAGGGTGTTGGTGCTCGGGATGATCTTGAAGATGATGGTCTTGATCTTCGGCTTGCTCCCGTACCAGTCCGGGTTGGCGGTGACGGTGATCGCCGACCCTGGCTGCCAGGAGACGAACTTGTACGGCCCGTCGGTGACGGTCGGGTCGTGGCCGAAGGGCGAGGAGTTGACCTGCGCCGCCGTCATGCCCTTGAACACCGAGGCCGGCACGATGCCGGGCTGGGTCTGCGTGAACACCGTGGCGAGGAAGGGCTGGTCCGGCGTCTTCAGGGTGATCTGGAACTCGGTCGGGCTGACGACCTTGAAGCTGGCGACGTCATTCCAGCCCAGGTTGCTGGCGATCTTGACCTGGGGATTGGTCTCGAGCTGGTAGGTCACATAGACATCCTCGGAGGTGACGGGCTGGCCGTTGGTCCACTTCGCGTCACTGCGCAGGTGCAGGGTGTAGGTGAGCCCGTTGGCCGAGATGCCGCCGTTGGCGGTGGTCGGGACCTCGGTCGCAAGGTCGGGCGCGAGGCTGCCGTTCGGCTGCAGGGTGAAGAGGTTCGCGAAGAGAGACTGCTGGACTTCCTGGGCGAAGAACATCAGCGGGCCGGCGATCGGATTCAGGGTGTCGGGCTCCTCGAACTCTCCGACGATGGCAGTGCTTGCGGTGGAGCTGCTGCCGCTCGGCGCGGAGCTGGCCGTCGCCTGCGTCGTCGAGCTGCTGCTCGCCCCTGCCGTCGAGGGCGTGGTGCTTCCACCGCATGCCGCCAGCACGAGCGCGGAAAGGGCCAGGATCCCGGCACTGGATCGCCACTTCCAAGCTACCACCGCACCGCTTCCTTTCGCGTACGCTTCGAGGGTCGCTCACCAGAACTTCATGTTTCGGCAGGCAACATGAAACTCCTTTCCCCTAAAGGGCCTGCAACGGTGGCGTGCGCAACGGAATCGCGCAATTTGGGTGCGCGCGCATGCGCGCACCTTCACGAACCCGTATGATGGGGCCGACGAGGGGGCATGTGGCGATGCCCGTCAGCGATCTGCTCGCAGAGGCTGAGCGGCAGCAGCAGATGGCCCTCACGCCGGAAAAATTGCGCGGCAATCCGGGGTTCGGCAACCCGCTGCAGCTCAAGGACAATCCGTTCGATCAAGGAATGGGCATGGCGTACCGCATGCTGCGGAACGCCGGATTCAGCAAGCTGCCGTGGCTCGGGAGGACGCGAGCGAAGCGAGGCTGGGCGGAAGCGCGCCAGGATGGGTCGGGAGGACGCGAGCCGGAGCCGCGCGAGCGGTGGAGGCGAAGCTGGGTCGCGAGGCGCCAGGATGGAGGAAGCCGAGCGACAAGCGCGGAGGCGAGGACGAGGAGGCCGTTCAGCGCGGCCGCGCCGAGTTCACCTCGGCGGTGGCGGAGCACCTCGCCTGGCTGCGCGCGGCCGTCGTCTGTCGGGACGGCGCGGCAGAGGACGTGCTGGACCGCCACCGGCGGGCGCGGGCGGACCGGTGGGCGCGGGCCGAGGCGCTCCGACGGCGGACCGAGCGCTTCAACCTGACGGTGCCGATCGCCAGCCGCCAGGGCCTGGATGACGCGAGCGAAAGCGAAGCTGGGTCGAGCCGCGCCAGGATGTGTCTGGCGGCGAGACTGAACGTCAACGCTGACCGCGTCGTGGCCGAGGCCGAGGAGGCCGCGGCGCCCCTGCTCGCGGCGCTCGGGCCGGGTGGGCGCGGGCCGGGCGGCGGCAAGGCGGCAATTTGCCGGGAGGTCGGAATCCAGTGGGTTCGAGTGCTGCACAGCCGGTGCATTTGGACGAAGGATGCGCGGACGGGACGGCGAAGAATTCCGTGATGCGCAAGCTGGCCGCGATGATCTCGCATACCTGCAACGCCGCGGTGTTTCTCACGGCGCTGCTCGGCGCCCTCGCTCTGCGCGGCGACATAGGCTGGGACCGGCCCTACCTGCAGCTGTGGCTCCTCATGGTCGTGCTGCCGGCGCTGGTCCTGCTCGTCGGCATCCGCCGCGGCGCGTACACCGACGTCAACGTCTCCGACGTGCCGGAGCGCCGGCGCTACCTGGTGCTCGCCATCGCCTTCGGGGCGCTGGCGGCGGCGTGGGCCGTCGCGCTGGGCCTGCCCTGGGAGGCGCGGTTCATCGCGATCGCGATGCTCGTGTGGACGCTGCTGATCGCGCTCGTCACGACCGTCGACAAGGCCAGCATGCATGTGGGCGGCACGACGGTCGTCGTCGCGCTGACCTGGATCATCTTCGGCGCGCGGACGGCTGGCCTGGTCTGCTGGGCGCCGTTCGCGGTGTCGTGGTCGCGGCTTCACCTGCACCGGCACGACCTCGGCCAGGTGCTGGAGGGCGGCGGCTCGGCGCTGGCGGCCGTGCTGCTGGCCTGGCTCCTGGTGCGCTAGGCGGGCGCACCCTTCCGCTGGCGGGGCCGCGCCCCGGCCGCCTCAGTCGATGTAGTATCCGCCGTTCACGTCCGTGACCTCGCCTGTCACCCAATCGGCCGCCACGAAGTACAGCAGGGCCTTGGCGATGTCCTCGCCCGTGCCGGGTCGCCCCGCCAGGTACTGCTCCAGCATCTGCGGCCGCTCCTCCAGGAGCTGCTGCGTGCGCGGGTTGATCACGAGGCCGGGGCAGATCGCGTTCGCGGTCACCTTCGGCGCGACCTCGCGCGCCAGGCCGCGCACAAAGCCCATGACGCCGCCCTTCGCCGCCGCGTAGGCCGCCCGGCTGACGGAGTTGAGGTCGCCGCCCTGCTTGCCGGAAACCGAGCTCAGGCCGACGATGCGCCCACCGTCGCCGGCGAGCATCGGCGGCACCAGCACCTGGCACCAGTTGAACAGCGACTTGACGTTGGCGGCCTGGGTGCGGTCCCACTCCGCCTCGGTCATGTCGACGATGTGCTTGGGCATCGACTGCCCCGCGACGTTCATGTATACGAACACGGGCCCGAGGCCGTCCAGGGCGCGGCGGCCGAGCTCGCGCACGGTGGCGTGGTCGGCCGAGTCGCCGAGCAGCGGAACCGCGCGGCGGCCAAGGGCCGCGACCTTCGCGCAGATGGCGTCCAGGGCGTCGGCGCGCACGTCGTTGAGCGCAAGGTCGGCGCCGCAGCGCGCCAGGGCCATGGCGCACGCGCCGCCGATCTGGCCGCCGGCGCCCGTGACCAGCCCGACCTTGCCCCGCAGGTCCACCGTGATGTCCATTCGCGCATCGCCTCCACCCCGAGGCGCTACGCCGCCGCGCCGCCGACTCCTGCAGCGTGTCAGGTTTGCTGACATAAACGCGACCGCCGCCCCGCCCGTGGCGTAACCTCACAAACGTGATCTGGCTGGCGCTGGCGATGGCAGTGGCGTATTGCGCGCCCCCGGGCGCCGTCACGGCGGCGGCTTTCACCCAGGCCGCGCGCGGCGGCTGGCGGGGTGCCCTGGCCGTCGAGCTGGGCTCGGTGATCGGCGACGCGGCTTACGGCGCGCTGGCGCTGGGCGGCCTCGGCGCCGTGATGCGGGGGGCCTTCCTCCGCGACGCGCTGGGCGTCGCCGGTGCGGCCCTGCTGCTGTACCTGGCCCACCAGACCTTCCGCCAGGCCGGCCGCTTCCGCACCCAGGCGCCCTGGGCGGGCCGCGCGGGCTTCTGGCCGGCGTTCGGCCGCGGGGCCGCCCTGGCCCTGGCCAACCCCATGGCGATCCCCTCCTGGCTCTCGTTCGGCGGCGCGGAGATGGTCCTGCGGGCCGGCGCGCTGAGCGCGGGCGGGCTCTGGTCCTTCTTCGCCGCGTTCGTGGCGGGCTGCCTCGGCTGGAGCGTCCTCGTGGCGCTGGTCCTGGGCGGGGTTGGCGCCCGCCTCACCCCGAGCGGCATGCGGGCCGTGTCGCTGGCCTGCGCGCTGGTGCTCGCCGGCTTCGGCCTGGCGATGGGCGCCGCCCTGGTGGGAGTGTAGGGCAGCCTCGCCGCCCGTGGGCGCACGCGCCCCCGCGCCGCCAGCCCCGGGATCCGGCTCGGCAGGCCCCTCGCTCACCCACCCGCACCCGACGTGGGGCGCCGGCAATCCGCCCGGCCGGGCTCACGCGCGCCGCGCTGGCCGCTCGCACGAACACGCTGCGCCCCGCTCAGCGGGCCCGCCGCACCCCCCGACGACGACCTCGCCCACGTCCGCCCCAAGCATCCGATGCGCCGCGAGGGCCGGCGCGCCCACCCGCTCCGATCCCCCCCGCTAACTCGCGTTGCCCCTATCCCCGGTGCGCCGGGCGCGTGGTCGGCGGCCTCTCGCGCAGGATCCGCAGGAGGTAAACGATGACCAACGCGAGGTTGATCACATCGAGCGCCACGACGATGCCGTAGGCCGGGCCGAAGTCCTTCAGCGGGTCGGCGGGTCCCGCCCCGCGGGGCAGGGCCGCCGCCAGAAGGCCTAATCCGCCGACGAAGCCGCTCCAGAGGGCTGCCATGTGCCTTCCTTCCCTCCCGACAGCAGGTAGCCGAGGTAGGTGCGCTTGACCCGGGGCTCGAGCATTCCGGCGCAGCACGCCGAGACGATGACCCCGCAGGCCGCGAACGCCAGCAGGGCGCGGTGGTAGTCGGGTCCGGCGGCCGTGTGCACGACGAGCGCCGCCACAACCGGCTGCGCCACCGCACTGCCAAGCATGCCGCCGAGGACGACCACCCCCAGCGAGCGGCCGACGGCCCCCGGCGTCAGGATCTCGGCCAGATAGGGCGCAAATAGCTGGCCCGTCGGCGACCACGAACTGGCGAAGCCGGCGATGAAGAAGGCCAGGTAGGCGACGAGCAGTGGCACACCCGCACGGAAGGTGCTGGCCCAGAGGGTGGCCCCGGCCGTGATCACGCCGCCGACGAGCCAGATGGGTGTGCGCTTCGTCTTGAAGACCGTGTCCGACAGGATCCCGCCGACCATGACGCCGCAGAAGGCGCCGAAGTACACCATCGACGAGAGCGACCCGGCCAGGAGCAGGGAGAGGTGCAGCTGGCGAAAGCCAATGGTCGGCAGCCACGTGGTCAGGCCCCAGCCGGCAAACAGGCCGAAGAAGCCGGCGATGAACATCAGCAGCACGTTCTTGTTGAGGAAGATCTCCCGGTACGACGTGATGCGCTCTCCTGGCGGCAGCTCGGTCGCGGAGTGGGCCAGCGCCGGATCGACCTCGCCCTTTTTGGCCTCCAGCTCCTCCTTGCCGAAGATGTACTCCAGCTCGCCCGCGGAGACGCGGGCGTCCAGCTCCGGCCGGTCGATGATGTAGTGGTGGATGGCGGCGAGCACCGGCATCCCGAAGAAGGCGATGACCATGAACGACCAGCGCCACGAGCCCGTCGCCTGCGCGATGGGGACGGCGACGAACGGCACGAGGATCGAGCCGATGGTGTAGGCGGTCTGGTGGATCGCGAACGCGCGCCCCCGTGTCCGCCGCGGGAACCACGTCGCGGTCAGACGCGAGCCGGCCGTCACCTCGAAGCCCTGCGCGATGCCGAAGAGGAAGTTGCGCAGCTCCAGCTGCTGCCACGTGCTGACGATGGCCATCGTCCACGTGAAGACCGAGAACGCGCCGATGGTGATGGCCAGGGCCTTCTTCGGCCCGAGCTTGTCGGTGAGGAAGCCGGCGAACGGCTGGATCACCGCGTAGCCGATGAAGAAGAAGAACAGGACCTGCCCCGTGGCCGCCGCGTTCATGCTCAGTGAGGCGGCGATGAGGGGCAGCAGGGCCGCGGTCTTGTTCCGATCCAGGTAGTTGACGAACCACGCCAGCCACGCCGTGCTGAGCACCTGCGTCCGGCGCCAGTGCAGCGACCACTCCCCCACCGTGGCACCCCCCATTGGGCAGCCTCACGGTGGGATTCGACTGGGGCGAGCACTGTTCCTTTACACGGAATCACGTTCCGAACACAGAATTGTGCCGAGTGGCCGCGACAGGCGCTACACGTCGCGCCGCGTAAAGATCCACACCGCCCCGCCGACGGCCGCCGCCACATACACCAGGGCGTACCAGACCATGGCCGGACTGGGGGTCGCCGCGCCGCTGGCCGGCCCCGCCAGCCGCCAGATCAGCCCGCCGGCCTGACCCTGCGCCGCCAGCGCGGCCGCGCGCCGGTACATGGCATCCGCCGGCAGCATCAGGCTGGTGATGATGCCGATGTCGCTGAGGGCATGCACGTCCGCGAACGCCGTGATCTGCTCCAGCGCCCCGCCGAAGGCGGCCACGCCGTAAAGGAGAATGGCGGCGGCCCCGTTGGCGAGCGTGGGCAGAAAGGTGCTGCCGAGCACGGTGGCGGCCACAATGATGAGCGGCTGCAGCACCAGCAGCCCGAGCACCGCCGGCGCATCGGGCAGGGTGGCGCGCGCCGCGGCCCAGGCGATCAGCAGCACGGCGCCGTAGAGGACCAGCGTGTAGGCGGCGAGCAGCGCGCCAAGCCCGAGGAGCTTGCCGAGCACAATTTGGGCGCGGCCGATGGGCCGCGCCAACACGGCCTGCATCGCCCCGCTCTCGATCTCGGCGGAGATCGCGCCGGCACTCGACAGGACCGCGAGCAGCGCCGGCAGGGGGCTGGCCAGGTAAATGCCCACCAGGACCACGGTCACCCCGCCCAAAAGGGCCACAGCCGGGCCGCCGAGGCGGGCCTCGGCCTGCACGCCCAGGGACAGCAGCACCAGGAAGAGGCCCGTGACGGCCACCACCACGGCCACCAGCCGGCGCCGGAGCGCCTCCTTCAGCGTGAACGCGGCGACCGCCCTCACGCGCGCACCAGCTCGATGAAGACGTCCTCCAGCGAGCGCGTGCGGGCCTGCAGGCCCAGGAGCCGGCCGCCGGCCGCCACCACGGCCGCCGCCACATCCGCGACGTCCTCCGGCGCCGCCAGGCCGACCACCAGGCGCACGCCGGCGCCCTCCGCCTGGCGCTCGCGCACCGGCCAGCGTACGGCCAGGGCAGCCACGGCGGCCTCCAGGGCCGCGCCGCCGACCAGCCGCACCTCCGCCTCGTGGGCTGTGCCGAGGAGCTCGGCCAGCGTACCGGCCGCCGCCACGCGCCCGCCGCGGATGATGGCCGCCGCGTCGGAGACCATCTCCACCTCGCTCAGCAGGTGGCTGTTCAGAAAGACCGTGCGGCCCTCGGCGCGCAGCGCCTGCAGGATCTCGCGCACGTCGCGGCGGCCGACGGGGTCCAGGGCCGAAGTGGGCTCGTCCAGAAAGAGGAGCGGCGGCTCGCCGAGCAGGGCACAGGCGAGGCCCAGGCGCTGCTGCATGCCCTTGCTGTAGGAGCGGACGAGGGCGCCGCCGGCCTGGCCAAGGCCCACGCGGTGCAGGGCGTCGGCCACCCGCGCCCGCCGCCGAACGGGGGCGATATCGGCCAGGGTGGCATGAAAGCCGATGACCTCGGCACCCGTGGCCCAGTCGGGGTAGCGGAAGTTCTCCGGCAGGTAGCCGATCTGGCGCCGCGCGGCGAGGTCCCCCGCCGGCCGGCCCAGCACCTGGGCGCGGCCTGCCGTGGGCCGCAGCAGGCCGACCAGCATCTTGACGAAGGTGCTCTTGCCGGCCCCGTTGTTGCCGAGGAGGGCGAAGATGCCGCCCGCCGGCACCTTCAGGGAGATGTCCGCGCAGGCCAGGGTCCGCCCGAAGCGGCGCGTCAGACCGTCCGCCTCCACCGCCGCGCCGCCGCCCACACCCGGCATGTTACCGCATGACGGCCGCGATGGCCTGCGCCTGCGCCTGGGTGAGGCTTCCCACGACCGCCCGCACCACGGAGCCGGAGATCCAGAGGAGCGCGCTGCGGCCGCCAGAGGATCCGGCTTGCACGAAGACGCCCTGGGCGCCGCCGACAGTGACCGGCTGGGAGGTCCCCGACACCTCGGGCAGCACGAGGGTGTTCTGCCAATCCTGGATGCCCGCCAGCTGCGAGCGCACGTCGGCCGGCAGGAACGGCAGGCCGAGCAGGGCCTGCCGCAGCCCGGCCGCGTCGACGCCCTGCGGCACGGCCAGCTGGGGCGTCGTGGTCTCCAGGACGGTGAAGCCGGGGTAATCCAGGCGCACGGAGGCCGGCAGGGTCAGCGTGACGAGCTTGCCATCCAGGGAGGCGGGCACGCGCGCGCTGCTCCCCAGCGAGCCGAGCAGCGCGTTGATGCCCGCCGCGTGCAGCGTGAGCCGCACAACCCGCCCCTCCTGCAGCGTCGCCGAGGTCAGGCCGTACCCGGCCGGCGTCGCGAGCGGAAAGCCCACCGCCTGCTTCGCGGCCGCCAGCGTCGTCGTCACGGCCTGCGCCTGCGGCGGCACCACCTGGACGCTGGCGATGCCGCGGATGTTCACCCCGGCCGCGCCGGGGCCGCCGGCCAGGGCCGACCGGATCTGCGCGATGTCGGAGGCGCTCAGGGTGACGACCTGGACGTGCTGCACCCGGAAGACCTGCAGGAAGTCGCCGGCCGCCGCGCGCACCGGTGGCGTGGCCGCCGCAGCCAGCACCACGGCTGCCGCGGCGACCCCAACCGCCCAGCCCGCACGCGGCCGGACCCCAGCCGGCCGGCCCGCCAGCCCCGCCGGCCCCGCCGGCCCCGCCATCCCCGCCACCCGGCGCCAGGCTTCCGCCGTGGCGACCGGTGCCGGCGCCGCCTGCCCGCCCAGGGTCGCGGACGCCCAGCTCGCGTCCGAGGTCACCGCCGCCAGCGCGTCCCGGCACGGGCCGCACTCCGCCAGGTGGCGGTCCACCGCCGCACGGCGCGCGGCATCCAGCGCCCCGTCGGCGTACGCCCGCAGCATCCCTTCAGCGACGTGCCCCACGGTCACCGTCCCCTTCCCCTGAAGTCCCCTGCGCGGCGGCGTACGCGGCCCGCAGCCGCCGAGTCGCCCGCGCCAGCGTCGTCCCCACCGAGCTCACCGGCATGCCGAGCGCGTCCGCCAGCTCCGCGTAGGAGGCGCCCGAGGCGCGCAGCAGCACCGCCAGGCGGTCGCGGGGCGCGAGCCGATCCAGCGCGCCGCGGACGTCCGCATCGCCCTCGGCCGGCGCCGGCCCCGCGGCACCCAGCGCGGGATCGTGCGCCTGCGCCTCCTCGCGGGACCGCCGCCGCCGCTCGCCGCGCAGGTAGTTGTAGGCCAGGCGCCTGGCGGTCACCCGCAGCAGGCCGCTCATGTCCCCGTCCCGAGGCGGGGGCCGCCGCATGAGCCGCACAAACGCCTCCTGCGCCACGTCCTCAGCCGCCGCGCGGTCGCCGAGCAGGTGGCTCAGGTGGCGCACCAGCCCAGGGTAGTGCTCGGCGAAGACCCCGTCCCATCCCGGACGCTGCGGCCGCGCCGCGATCGCCGCCTCCAAGTCGTCCCCACCCCTGCCCGCCGCGGTCTCACCCCCTTCACACCGGCGCCGCGCAAATTGTGACATGCTTGCCCCGGAGGGGGGAGGGCCCGATCGACCTGCCGCACCCCGGCGACACCGACGGCGTCGCCAAGTCTGACGCCAAGCACGAGCTGAAGGGCCTCGTGAAGGAGCTGGCCGACCAGCAGGAGCGCCTCTACGCCGACCACCACCACGCCGTGCTGGTGATCCTGCAGGGCATGGACGCCTCCGGCAAGGACGGCACCGTGCGCCACGTGCTCTCCGGCGTGAACCCCCAGGGCGTCCACGTCCACTCCTTCAAGGAGCCGACCCCGCTGGAGCACGCCGAGGACTTCCTCTGGCGCGTCCACGACGCCGTCCCGCCGAAGGGCTGCATCGGCGTGTTCAACCGCAGCCACTACGAGGATGTCCTGGTGGTCCGCGTCCACGACCTGGTCCCCGAGAGGGTCTGGCGCCCGCGCTTTCGCGCCATCAACGACTTTGAGCGCATGCTGACCGAGTCGGGCGTCGTGATCCTGAAGTTCTTCCTCCACATCAGCAAGGAGGAGCAGGCCAAGCGCTTCGCCAAGCGCATCAAGGACGAGCGGCGCCACTGGAAGTTCTCCGCCGCGGACCTGCGCGAGCGCGAGCTCTGGGACAGCTACCGCGAGGCATACGCGGACGTGCTGCGCGAGTGCTCGACCGACTGGGCGCCGTGGCATGTCGTCCCGGCCGACCACAAGTGGTACCGCAGCCTCGTGGTGGCGCGCCACCTGGCCAAGGCCCTGAAGGACCTGGACCTGCACTACCCAGCCGTTCCCGAAGAGTGATTTGGAAGCGGGCGCGCATGCGCGCGCCCGCCCCAACACGGCTTAATCGGGGATTTCGATGAGGGGGGTCTCCGAGGCCCGCAACCGCTCCGCCAGCGAGGGGACCTGCTCGTCCATCAGGCCGGCCAGCCGCTTCAGGTGGCCGTCCGCCCGCGCCGCCATCTCGGCGAACACCGCCCGCACCTGTTCCGTCGGCGCCGCGTCGGCGTATGCCACCGTCGACTGCAGCGAGGCCAGCTTGCTGTTGACCTTCGGCGGGTAGTTGAACGAGTCGGCCCGGCCCTTGGCGCGCGACTCGCAGAGCTCGCCCTCGACCTCGCCGAGGCTCTTCTCCAGCGCCGTCGCCGCCTCGCCAAGCGCGCCCGGCGCGCGGTGGCCCCACTCCTGCAGCTGCTTGCGCACGGCCCGCGCCCGGAGGACGCCCCTATGCACCTCCGTGAGCTTGTCGCGGATGGCCATCAGCATGTCGAACTGCGCCTTCAGGTCCTCGTCGGAGGACTCGATGCGCGGGTCCCTGCGGATCTCGAACGTGGCATCCGCGGTCGTTCCGGCCCCGCTCAGCGCGACGCGGTAGGTTCCAGGCGGCGCGACGGGGCCGATCGTGCTGCCGCCCCAATAGGCGGAGAGGACGCCGTCGGGGAGCTTGGTGGCGTCGGGGTAGCGCATGTCCCAGAGGAAGCGATTCAGGCCCTTTTGGCCCTTGAGCTCCTGCTTTCTGATCTCGGCCCCCTGGCCGTCGGAGAACGTCAGCGTGACGGGCATGGGGCCGGGCAGCTCGAACTGGACCAGCACGCCGGTGGGCGGGTTCTCGCCCGCGTCGAGCCAGTGCGTGCCGCCGTCGAGGATCTTGCCCGTGGCGCCGCCGGCGCTGGCGCGCGTGTAGGTCTTGACCCCGGGGGTGGTGACGCGGCCGCCGAACCGGCCGGGGGGCAGGAAGCGGATCGTGGTCCGCGGCGGGAACAGGCGGATGCCGTCCGCCATGCCCGCCCGAAGCGGCGTGACATCATCCAGGACCCAGAACGAGCGCCCGTGGGTCGCGAGGATCAGGTCGTCATCCCGGACGGTGAGGTCGTGGATCGGGACAACCGGCAGGTTGCCGCCGAGGCGCTGCCAGGTCGCGCCGTCATCCCAGGAGGCCCACACGCCCGTCTCCGTGCCCGCGTACAGCAGGCCGCGCCGCTTGGGATCCTCGCGGATGACCCGCGTGAAGTCGTCGATCCCCGCATCGATCCGCTGCCAGCTCTGGCCGTGGTCCCGTGTCTTGAACAGGTAGGGCGAGGTGTCGTCCAGCTTGTACCGCGTGGCGGCGACGTAGGCCACCGCCGGGTCGTGGGGCGAGGCCTCGATGATGCTGATCATCGCCCACTCGGGAAGCTGCTGCGGGGTCACGTTGGTCCACGACTTGCCGCTGTCCCGGCTGACGTGGATCAGGCCGTCGTCGGAGCCGGCCCAGAAGAGCCCGCGCTGCAGCGTCGACTCGACGAAGGCAAAAACCGTCGGGTACATTTCGGTACTCACGTTGTCCTTGGTGATGGGGCCGCCGGAGGACTGCATCGTGCGGGGATCGGCCCGCGTGAGGTCCGGGCTGATCTGCTCGAAGCTGTGGCCCTCGTTCGTCGAGCGGAAGACGGCTTCGCCACAGGCGTAGAGCACGTTGGGATCGTGGGGGGACAAGGCGATGGGGAAGGTCCACTGAAACCGGTGGCGCAGCTCCACCGCGCCAAACCCGATCGGGTCGTCCGGCCACACGGTGATGTCGCGCGACTGGCCCGTGCGCCGGTTGAAGCGCGTCATGCGCGAGGCGTAGCTGCCCGCGAACACGATGTCGGGGTCATCCGGCCGCACGGCGATGTAGCCGCTCTCGCCGCCGCCGATCGGGTAGCACTCGCCCACCGTGATCACGCCGCTGTCCGAGCGGCTGGGCACGGAGAGCGTGGTGTTGTCCTGCTGGGCGCCGTAGATGCGGTACGGGAACCGCGTGTCGGTCGTGACGTGGTAGAACTGGGCGGTCGGCTGGTTATAGATCGTGGACCAGGTGGCGCTGCCGTTCAGCGACACGCAGGCGCCGCCGTCGTTGCCCTCCACCATGCGGTCGGGGTCGGCCGGGTCGATCCAGAGGTCGTGGTTATCGCCGTGCGGCGTCGGGATGGTGGCGAAGGACTTGCCGCCGTCGCTGCTGCAGTGCATCCCCAGGTTCAGCACGTAGACCGTCTCGCGGTCCGTCGGGTGGGCGTAGGTGTGCATGTAGTACCAGGGGCGCTGGCGCAGGTTGGCGTCGTCGTTGACCAGCGTCCAGGACGCGCCGGCGTCGTCCGACCGGTAGAGGCCGCCGTCGGCCGCCTCGACCATCGCCCAGACGCGGTGGCCGTGCGGCGCGACGGCGACGCCGATACGGCCCTTCAGGCCGGCGGGCAGGCCCTTGGACAGCTCGGTCCACGTGTCGCCGCCGTCCGAGGACTTCCAGATGCCGCTGCCGGGCCCGCCGCTGTCCATGAAGTGGGGTCCGCGCCGCACCTGGTACAGGGCGGCATAGAGCACCCGCGGGTTGGACGGGTCCATGCAGAGGTCGATGCAGCCGGTCTCCTCGTCGTGAAAGAGGACCAGGTCCCAGGAGCGGCCGCCGTCGCGGCTGCGGTAGACGCCGCGCTCCTTGTTCGGCCCGAAGGCGTGGCCGAGCGCGGCGACGTAGACGAGATCGGGGTTGGCCGGATGGATGCGGACCCGCGCGATGTGGCGCGTGGCCGCCAGCCCGAGGTGCCGCCACGTCTTGCCCGCATCGTCGGAGCGGTACACGCCGTCGCCATGGGAGACATTACCGCGCAGACAGGCCTCGCCCATGCCGGCGCAGATGACGTTGGGATCGGAGGGCGCCACGGCGATCGCGCCGACCGCAGCGGTCTTGAAGGAGCCGTCGCTGATGTTCTCCCAGGTCGTGCCGGCGTCGGTCGTCTTCCACACGCCGCCGGAGCAGGCGCCGAAGTAGAAGGTCGCGCGGCTCCGCGGGTCACCGGCGACGGCGACGACGCGGCCACCGCGGTGCGGCCCGGCCTCCCGCCACTGAAGCGTGTCAAGCATCTGCATCACTCCCGCCGTAGTCGTTCGGGTCGCCGACAGCCATCCCTGCATGGCGGCCGGCTGCCCCGGGCACCCTGCCGCCGGGAGGTGGCGATCACGGGTCTCATCCCGTGGAGCGGCAGCCGGACCAGCCTCCTGGACCGGCTGTTCGAGGAGCCGTGGCGCCTGGTGGGCACGGTCGTCGACCGCGACGCGCCGGCCGTGGAGGTGTTCGAGCGCGGCGACGCGGTCGTCGTGCGCGCGGAGCTCGCGGGCATCGACCCGCAGGACATCGACGTGCGCCTGGACGACGACATGGTCACGCTGCGCGGCGAGCGGCGCCAGGACCCGCAGCGGCCGCAGGGGGCGTACTACCAGAGCGAGCGCCGCTACGGGGCCTTTGTGCGCACGGTGAGCCTGCCGGCGGCGGTCGACCCGGAGCGCGCCCGCGCCCGCTTCCGCCACGGCCTGCTGGAGATCACGGCGCCGCGGCGCCGCGACGACCGGCGTCACGGCCGCCGGATCCAGGTCGAGCTGCAGTAGCCTCGGCGGCCTCGGCGGCCAGCACGTCGACCAGCTGGCGGGCGCTTCGTCCGGAGCGCCCGCTGCCCCACATCGCCCACCGCAGGGCGCGCTCGCGGAGAGGCGTCCCCTCCACCGCCAGGCCGCGGGCGCGGCAGAGCCCCTCGACAATGTCCAGGTAACCCTGCTCGTCGGGCGTCGCGAAGCGCAGGGTCAGCCCGAAGCGGTCGGCCAGGGAGACCTTCTCCTCGACCGTCTCCTCGCCGTGGAGGTCCTCGCGCTCGGCGAAGCCCTCGCGCACGAGGTGGCGCCGGTTCGAGGTCGCGTAGACGAGCAGGTTGTCGGGCCGCGCCTCGACCCCGCCCTCGAGCGCCGCCTTCAGGGCCTTGTACTCGGTCTCGGCCGACTCGAACGAGAGGTCGTCGAGGAAGGCGATGAAGCGCTGGCGCCGCCCGCGCACCGCGGCAGCCAGCGCGGCGAAGTCGCGGAACACGTGGCGGCCGGCCTCGGCCAGGCGCAGGCCGCTGCTGCCGTAAGCCGTCAACAGGGCCTTGACGCTGCTGGACTTGCCGGTGCCGCGCCCCCCGTAGAGCAGGACGTCGTGGGCCGGCAGGCCGCGCAGGAACCGCTCGGTGTTGGCCGCCAGGGCCGCGCGGGCCTCGGTGTGGCCGATGAGCTCGTTCGGCGGAACGAGGTCGGGGTGCTCCACCGGCACGAGGCGCCGGCGCTCCCAGCGGAAGGCGAGGTGGCGGGCGAAATCGCCGCAACCGCTGCGGAAATGGTGTTCGGCGAGGTGCGGGAGACAGGCGGACCAGTCGTCCGCGGCGGCGAGCATGTGGGCGACAGCGGCGGCCGCCGCGGTCCCCCAGGCGGGCCCGACGCCCTCTGGCCCGTCCGCCGCCACTGCCTGCAGCACGCGGAGGTCCTCGCGCGCCGCCGCCCCGAGCCAGCCGGAGCAGGCCGCCTCCCCGCGGGCCTCGGCGTCGCGGGTCCAGGGGTTGTCGGCGTACACGACGCGGTCGATGACGGCGTCGCGCCAGGCGTCGCCGCTGACGGACGGCAGGCTGCCGGCCAGGGCGGCGACCCGTGCGAAGCGCGCCTCGGCGGAGGCGGTGGCGAAGAACTCGTCCTGGTAGATGCGCATGGGCGAAAGCGTTCGCGCCCGGGGAGCCGCCGTCCTACCAGGCCGTGCGGGCGCCCAGAAACCGCGATGATCGGCGGACGCTCAGCGTCCGCCGTCGCGAACAAGCCTGTTCGGGAAGGGCCGAACGGACCTGTCAACTCCCCGTTGCACCCCCAGGTGGCGAGGCCCACAATGTCGATGAGGGAATACTTCGCCTCCCTCACTTTCTCGACGGCCAGGGGGATGCGTGCGGGTGCGCCGACTCGACTACAAGTGGATCGCCCTGTCCAACACCACGCTCGGCGCCTTCATGGCCGCGGTCGACGGCAGCATCGTCCTCATCTCGCTGCCGGCCATCTTCCGCGGGATCGGCATCAACCCGCTGGCGCCCGGCGAGGCGGGCTACCTGCTGTGGCTGCTGCTGGGGTTTGGGGTCGTCACCGCCATCTTCCTGGTCACCTTCGGCCGCATCTCCGACATGTTCGGGCGTGTGCGCCTGTACAACGCGGGGTTCGCGATCTTCACCGTGGGCTCGATCATGCTGTCGCTCGTGCGCGGGCACGGCAACGGCGCCGCCATGGAGCTCATCCTCTTCCGCCTGGTGCAGGCGGTCGGCGCCGGGTTCCTCACCTCGAACAGCGCGGCCATCCTCACCGACGCGTTCCCGGCGAACGAGCGCGGCATGGCCCTTGGCATCAACCAGATCGCCTTCGTGGGCGGCCAGCTGATCGGACTGGTGGCGGGCGGGCTGCTGGCCGTCGTGGACTGGCACCTGATCTTCCTGGTGAGCGTGCCGATCGGCCTGACGGGCACGGTGTGGGCCTACCTCCGCCTGAAGGAGAAGGGCACCATCCAGCGCCACCAGAAGCTGGATGTGGCCGGCAACGCGACGTTCGCGGCGGGGTTGTTCCTGCTGCTGATGGGCATCACGTTCGCGCTGGAGCCGTACGGGCGCTCGCCGATGGGCTGGGGCAACCCCACCGTGGTGGCCATGCTGGGCGGCGGCGCGGCGCTGCTGGCCGTGTTCGTCTGGATCGAGACGCGGGTGCGGCAGCCGATGTTCAAGCTGTCCTTGTTTCAGCGGCGGCCGTTCTGGGCGGGGGTGTCCAGCGCCTTTCTGGCCTCGCTGGCGCGCGGGGGCCTGCAGTTCATGCTGGTCATCTGGCTGCAGGGCATCTGGCTGCCGCTGCACGGGTACAGCTTCGCGGTGACGCCCCTCTGGGCCGGCATCTTCATGATGCCGATGCCGATCGGCTTCACGTTGATGGGGCCGCTGTCGGGGTATCTGTCCGACCGGTTCGGCGCGCGCACCTTCTCGACGGCCGGGATGGTGATCACCGCGCTGGCCTTCGTGGGGCTGACGCGGCTGCCCGCGAACTTCGCCTATCCCGGGTTCGCGGCGCTGCTGCTGCTCATGGGGCTGGGCATGGGGATGTTCATCGCGCCGAACACGGCCTCCATCATGAACTCGGTGCCGCGCGAGCACCGCGGGGCGGCGTCGGGGATGCGGGCCACGCTTCAGAACGCGGCGACGATCCTCAGCCAGGGCATCTTCTTCACGATCGTCATCGTGGGGCTGGCGGGAAACCTGCCGCGGGCCATGGCGGCGGGGCTGGCGAAGGCCGGGCTATCGGCCGGGGTCGCGCACCAGGTCGCCACGCTGGCGCCGACGTCCGCCCTGTTCGCGGCGTTCCTCGGGTATAACCCCATGGCGACGATCCTGCCGGGCGGCGTGCTGGCCGGCCTGTCCGCGGCGACCCGGTCCACCCTGCTCGGCGGGAACTTCTTCCCGGCGCTCATCTCGCCCCCGTTCATGGTCGGGCTGCGCGACGCCTTCGCCATATCGGTCGGGCTGGCCCTGGCCGCCGCCGTGCTGTCGGCCCTGCGCGGCCAGCGGTTTGTGTATGAGGGGCCGGGCGAGGAGGAGGGCGTGGGCGCGGGCGGGGTGCCTGGCGGGGCGCCGGGCGCGGCGCCGGGCGGACCCACGGGTGAGGCGCCGGGTGGACCCGCGGGTGAGGCGCCGGGCGAGCCGGCGGCCCACCCCGCGGGCGGGGAGCCCTGACCGGTGCCGGCGCGGCCACGCACCGAGCGGGGGCCTGGCGCCTGTCCTGAGTTTTGGGGGTTCCTAGCTGCTCGCCGTGGTACGGACACTTGAAGGCAATTCTGCCCTATTGATGTCCGAACGCCCATTCGATACGATGCGGGCATGGATCAGCTCATTCCGGTCGAGCGTGCGGCAAAGATGCTTGGGGTGCACCCGAAGACGGTGCGCCACTGGGATGAGCAGGGCAAGATCCGCATCGTGCGCACCCCGGGCGGCAAGCGCCGGGTCCCGGAGGGTGAGATCCGCCGCCTGCGTGGCGAGGTGCCCCTGGCAAAGCAACGGGTGCTGGTCGTCTACGGCAGGGTCTCCTCCCACGACCAGAAGGCGCATGGCGACCTGGACCGGCAGGTGGCCCATATCCGAATGGTCATGGAGCCGGGCGCCGAGCCGCCGTTCGCAGAGCTCATCACGATCACCGACGTGGCTTCCGGCCTGTCGGACCGGCGCAC
>DAHVAF010000202.1 GCA_027314765.1 Clostridia bacterium
CCCACTTCATGCCGTAAAAAGCCGCGCGCCTGCTGGTGCGGTACAGGATCGGCTTGGACCTGGCGGTCCGGGTGGTCATCGGAGCCTGGGCGTTCCAGACGCAGCAGTAGCCATCGTGTGCGGGCGGGGCGTGCGCCCCGCCCCCTTTACTCCGTAAACAGCCGCGCGCCTGCTGGTGCGGTACAGGATCGACTTGGACCTGGCGGTCCTGGTGGTCATCGGCGCCTGGGCGTTCCAGACGCGGCAGTAGCCATCGTGTGCGGGCGGGGCGTGCGCCCCGCCCTCTTCATGCCGTAAAGAGCCGCGCGACCGGGATTGCGACGCCCGGAAAAAGCCCAGCGGCCGCTCGCCCTCCAGGATCGCGGGCGGCCCGTAGCCGCCCGCATCCAGCGTGTACACGCGCACGTTCTCCGCGTACGGGTCCACGACCCAGTAGTGGGCACGCCATACCGTGCGTATACTTGCCGCTTGCCGCCGAGATCGTAGCGGGCGCTTCACGGCGAGAGCACCTCGATCACCAGGTCCGCCGCGCCGCGCACGTTGCTCTCGGTCACGATGACCGAGAGCCGCTCCCGGGCGATGAAGAGCAGGTCCGGCTCGAGAGCGTTAAGCTCAGGATCCAGCACGACGTCGGTCGGCGCAGTCACCGCAGTGCCCGCCCCCGCCTCCTCCGCCTGGGCGAGAAAGACGTCCAGCTTGCCGCCGGGCTGGCGACAATCTCGCCTTCGAGCAGCTCGTAGCGCCGGCCATCGTCCGGCATCTGGCGCAGGTCTTTGTACGTCAGCCGCTCGCGCACGTCATAACCCCCGGAAGAGGTCGGCGACGCACACGGAGATCCCGGGGAAGAGGGGGCAGGTGAGGACATGGCCGCCGCGCAGGATCACCGGCCGCCGGTAGGTGGGGCCGTCGAGCTCAAACACGCGGACCGTGTCGGCCTCGGGATCGACGGCCCAGTAGAAGGGGACGCCATAGTGGGCGTACACGCGCTGCTTGGTGCCGAGGTCGCGCTCGAGGCTGCGGGGCGACAGCACCTCGACGATGAGGTCCGGCGCGCCCGCGATGTGGGTGTCGGTGACGAGGTAGGCGGCCCGCGCCCTGCGGATGAAGAGCAGGTCAGGCTCCAGGGCGTTGAGGTCGGGATCCAGCACCACGTCCGTCGGCGCCGCCAGCACGATGCCCGCACCGGCCCGCTCCGCCTCCATGAGCAGCGCGTTGACCTTCTGCACGGTGCGCTGGTGCCGCACCGTGGGCGCCGGACTGCCGACGAGGTCGCCCTCGAGCAGCTCGTAACGCCAGCCGTCCTCCGGCATCTCGCGCAGGTCCGCATACGTCAGGTGCTCGCGCATCTCAGATCCCTCGGAACAGATCGGCGACGCGGATCGCAACGGTGGGAAGCAGCGGAAACCGCAGGGCCTCGTCGCCCCGCACCACCTTCGGCCGCCGGTAGCTCTGCCCGTCGAGCTCGTGCACCCGCACGGTCTCCGCCTCCGGGTCGACCACCCAGTAGTGCCGTACGCCGTAGCGAGCGTACACGGTGTGTTTGGCGCCCAGATCGCGTGAAGCGCTCCGCGGCGAGAGCACCTCCACCACCAGATCCGGCGCGCCCTGGATGTGGGTTTCGGTCTCGAGGTAGGCGGCGCGATCCCGGGCGATGAAGAGCAGGTCCGGCTCGAGGGCGTTCCAGTCGGGATCCAGCACGACATCGGTCGGCGCGAACAGCAGGGTGCCCGCGCCGACCTTCACGGCCTCGCCCAGGAACAGCGCCAGGGCTGCGACGGCCTTCTGATGCCGGACGGCGGGCGCCGGGCTGCCGACGATCTCGCCCTCGAGCAGCTCGTAGCGCCAGCCGTCCTCCGGCATCTCGCGCAGGTCCGCGTAGGTCAAACGACCCTCCATCCTATTCACCACCCCGGAACAGAATACCATGTGGCGAACATATGTGCTAGATGCCGACGATCCCTACGGCACGGTTGCCGCGGCTCTCGACGCGGATCTCCGTGTGGAAGGGAGCTGACAGCTCGGCCAGCCCGGCCAGGATGCGGCGCCCGTGCTCAGCGCTCGCCAGGCGCGGGCCGCCCAGCATGGGCACGGGGGAGCCGAAGCCGAGCTGGACCGGGTGCAGCTCCAGGTGGCGCAGAGCGCCGTCCTCGAAGTCGCAGACCGGGACGACGCACTCCCAGAACGCCGGGTTCGTGTGGAAGCCCTTGACGCCGGCTTCCGCGGTCCCCGACCATGCCTCGTGCACGTCGGCGGGCGTGGCCGTGGGCGGAAGCTTCTGCCGCTCGTACATCTCGGACGGGTACGGCGCCACGGTGTCGAGCATGAACATGAAGTTGCCGAGCGAGTAGAAGATCGGCTTGCCCTGGTGGATCTCGATGCCCTGCAGCATGTGGGGGCCGTGGCCCACGAACACGTCGGCGCCGGCCTCGATCCAGGCATGCGCGGCGTCGACGCGGAAGTCGGCGACGGTGGGACAGTTGCCCTCGCCGTCCTGGCCCTCGTGGCCGTGCAGGCTGGCGACGACGAAGTCCGCCTGGCGCCGCGCGTCACGGATCCAGCGCACGATCTCCTCCAGGTCCCGCGGGTTGCAGGTGGTGTGGAGCTTGTCCTCGCTGCCCTCCACGAAGTGGCTGCCGAGGAAGCTGGTGGCCTCGGGGTGCGCCACCGGGGTGAGCCCGGTCTCCCGCTGGCGGCGGGTGACGGCCGCAAAGCCCAGGGCCTCGTCGATGTCCTGCAGTTGGCGCAGCCGCTCGGGCGTCAGGTGGATCATGCGCTCATGCCGCAGGGGGTTGATCCCGGGCCGGCCGGCCATGTCCGCGCGGCTCTCGGCCGCCAGGGCGCTCGTCATGTAGGTGGAGGCGGCGGCGATGAGTCCCACGCGGCCAGCCGCCGTCTCCAGATAACCGGGGGAGCGAGCCTCGCCCAGGCTCATGCCGCCGCCGGCGAAGACGATGCCGCGCGACTGGAGCTCCGCCATGGTGTCGACCAGTCCCTGGAAGGTGTAGTCGACGGCGTGGTTGTTGGCGATCCCAAAGTGGTTGAAGCCGAACCACCTCAGTTCGTCGAGCACAAAGGGCGGCGCGGCAAGGTGCATGCCGCCGTATTCCGAGAACGGGATCCACGGCTGGCGCGGGGTCATGATCTCCAGGTTGGCGAATGCGGCGTCGGCGCCGCGGATCAGCTCGACCAGCTCGAGGAAGTCGGCGTCCCGCTGCGGGCTGACGCGGCGCGAGATGATGCAGTCCCCGACTGCCGTGAACTTCATGGCGATGCCTCCCCTAAAGGGCCGCAAGGCCGACAGCGCGGCCCCCCGCGCTGCCGATGCGAATCTCCGTGCCGAGGGCCGCGCTCGATTCGGCCAGTCCAGCCAGGATGCGGCGCCCGTGCTCGGCCTCGGCGAAGCGCGGGGTGCCGCGGTCCCCACGCCGCTGGTCCAGCCGCAGGGAGACCGGGTGCAGCGCCACCTCGGCCAGGCGGTGGTCGGCATCGAACCGGCAGACCGGCACTACGGACTCCCAGAAGGCCGGGTCCGCGTGAAAGCCGTTGGGCTGCCCGCCCTCCTTGGCCGACCAGGCGTCGTAGACATCCGCCGGGGTGGCCGTCGGCGGCAGCCCGTGGCGCTCGTACATCTCCGACGGCAGCCGGGCGATGGTCTCGAACATGAACATGAAGTTGCCCAGGGAATAGAAGATCGGCTTGCCGTGGTAGATCTCGACCGGCCGCAGGCGGTGGGGGCCGTGGCCGACGAACGCGTCCGCCCCCGCGTCGATCCAGGCGTGCGCGGCCTCCACGATGAACTCGGCCGTCGACGGGCAGTTGCTGTCGCCGTTCAGGCCCTCGTGCGCGTGCAGGCTGACCACCACCAGGTCCGCCTGGCGGCGGGCGTCGGCGATCCAGCGCGCGATTTCGCCGAGATCGCGCGGCTTGCACCGGGTCTGGTAGGCGGGGGATTCTCCCTCGAAGAACTCGGCCCCGAGCAGGCGCAGGGCCTCCGGGTGCTCGATGCGGGCCAGGCCGAAGGCCTCGCTGTGCGCACGTGTGGCGGCCGTGCCGAGCACCTCGTCGATCTCCCTGAGCCAGGCCATCCGCTGCGCGTCGAGGATGAGCCGGCGCTCAAACCGCAGCGGGTTGATCCCCGGCCGGCCCGGCATGTCCGTGCGGCTCTCCGCCGCCAGCGCGCCCGTGACGTAGGACGATGTGGCCGCAATCAACGCGACGCGCCCGGCAGGGGTCTCGAGGTAACCGGGGGACCTGGCCTCGCCCAGGCTCATCCCGCCCCCGGCGTACGCCATGTGGCGCGCCCGCAGCTCGGCCAGGGTGTCCGTCAGCCCGCGGAACGTGTAGTCCGTGGCGTGGTTGTTGGCCACGTGGTAGAGATTAAAGCCGCACCAGCGCAGTTCCTCCAGCACCCACGGCGGGGCGGCCAGGTGCATCCCGCCGTATTCGGAGGACGGGGTGCACGGCTCGCGCGGGGTCATGATCTCGAGGTTGGCCAGGGCGGCGTCCGCGCCCCGCAGCATCTCGGCCAGGGCGGCGACGCCGGGGTCGGAGGAGACGCGGCGGGTGATGATGCAGTCGCCGACGGCGGTGAGGACCATGGCTCCACCCCCTCAGAGCGTGATGCGGCCAACCGCGCGCCGCCCGCGGAAGGCGATGTCGATGCCGGTGCCGGGGGACAGTGCCGCCAGGTCCTGCAGGATCTGGCGGCCTTCCTCGGCGGCGGCGAGCCTGGGTGTGCCCCGGCGGCCCCGGGCCAGCCCCAGCCCCAGGGTCACGGGGTGGAGCTCGACCTCGCGCCCGCGCACGACCGGAACCACCGACTGCCAGAAGCGGCGGTCGGCGAAGAAGAGCTTCGCGCGCCCATCCGGCCAGACCGACATGGCGTCGGCGACGTCCGCCGGCAGGGTCGTGGGCGGGAAGTCATACTGCTCGTAGTTCTCGGCCCCGAAGCGGTCGATGGTCTCGAGCATGAACATGAAGTTCCCGAGGGAGTAGAAGATCGGTCTGCCCTGGTGGATCTCCACCGCGCGCAGGACGTGGGGCCCGTGGCCCACGAACACATCGGCGCCGGCCTCGACGAAGCGGTGTGCCGCCTCCCGCACGAAGTCGGCGACCGTGGTGTCGTTGCCGGCCAAGGACTGGCCCTCGTGGGCATGAAGGCTCATCACCACGAGGTCGGCCTGCCGGCGCGCGTCCCCGATGGCCCGGCAGATCTCGTCGAGATCGCGGGGGTTGCAGCGCGTCCGGATCGCGGGCGCTTCGCCCTCGTAGACGTCCGACGTGAGGAAGCGGTAGGCGCCGGGCTTCGCCTCGGGCAGGATGCCGAACCCCTCGGCCCTGCGAGCCGACTCGGCGGTGCCCAGGCTCTCGTCGATGTCCTTCAGGCGGCGGAGGCGCTCGGAATCCAGGATGAATCGGGTCTCATGGCGGAGGGGGTTGATGCCGGGCCGGCCGGACATGTCCGTGCGCCCCGCGGCCGCCAGGGCGCCCGGCACGAAGGAGGAGGCCGCGGACACCAGCGCAACGCGGCCCGCGGCCGTGTCGAGGTAGGCGGGCGCGCGCGCCTCGCCCAGGCTGACGCCGGCGCCCGCGTGGACCATCCCGCGGGCCCGCAGCTCGGCCAGCGTGTCCAAAAGGCCCAGGTGCGTGTAGTCGGCGGAGTGGTTGTTGGCCACGTGGTACAGGTTGAAGCCCATCCAGCGCAGCTCGTCCAGGACGAAGGCGCCCGCCCCGCAGTGGCCGCCGCCCGTCTGCGAGGACGGCACGCGCGGGTCGCGCGGCGTCATGATCTCCAGGTTGGTCAGGGCGGCATCGCCCGAGCGGACCAGGGCGGTAAGCTCCGCGAAGTCCTCGCCGGGCTCGGCGGCGACCCGGCGCGTGATGATGGAGTCGCCGGTAGCGACCAGCATCAGCGCAACCACCCCGCGGGACCGTGACTTCGACGGCGTCTGCCGGCTTCCCTGGCACCGGAGCCCGGCAAACGAAAGATCGTTCCTGGTAGCGGACCCGCCTGCCGCCAAGCCGCAGTGTGAAAAATCCGCTCGCCGCTGTGTCTGTCGCAGATGTACTATGTCTTCAGAATGACTGCCACCAAGGAGTCGCTGGCCCAGTCCGCGGCCGATCTCTCGCGCCTGATCCGCGCGCTGCGGCGCATCCTGCGCATGCGGCTCCGCCAGGGGCTCGGCCAGCCGCTGCCCGGCCCGGCCGCCGAGCTGCTGCGGCTGGCGGCCGACCAGCCGGGGCTGCGCGTGGGCGATGCCGCCAAGGCCCTGCACATCGCGCCCAACACCACCAGCACCCTCGTGCGGCAGCTGACGGCCGCCGGCCTGCTGGAGCGCACGGCCGACGAGCAGGACGCGCGGGTGGCGCGCCTGACGGTGACGGCCGCCGGCAAGGAGCGCCTGCGGAGCTGGCGCGACCACCGCGCGACGCTGATCGCCGAAGCCCTGGGCGACCTGCCGGCCCAGGACCTTGCCGCCATCGAGGCGGCCCTGCCGGCCCTCGACCGCCTGGTGCACGTCCTCGACGACCGGGGCGCCGGGGGCTGAGCGCGCTCGCCCGCGAGCTCCGCGCCGACGGCCGCAACGTCACCATCGCCATCGTCGCGCGGACCTTCATGAGCGCGGCGCGCGCCATGGCCGGGGTGGCCGTGCCCCTTTACCTTGCCACCGCCGGCTACAGCGCGGAGCAGCTCGGCCTGCTGTTCGCCGTCGTGGCCATCTCCTCCGCGTGCATCTCCGCCGCCGTCGGCTTCGGCTCCGATCGGATGGGCCGGCGGTTCTTCATGGTCGCCGTGCCGTTGCTCACGGCGGCTGCGGCCGCCGGCTACGCCGTGTCGCTCAGCCCGCTGGTGATCTACGGCGGCGCTGCCCTCGGCGCCTTCGGCCGGGGCGGTGGGGCCGGGGGAGGCACCGTCGGCCCCTACCAGCCCGCCGAGCAGGCCCTGGTGACGGCCTCCGCCGCGCCCGCGCGCCGGACCGGGATCTTCGGCCGCCTGGCGTTCGCCTCGTCCCTGGGGGCCTTGCTGGGCGCGCTGGTCATCAGCGCCACCGGCGCCGGCCACCCGAGCGCCGCGGCGGCCATGGCGGCCTACCGCCCGGCCTTCCTGGCCATCGCGGCGGCGGCGGCCGTCGCGGGACTGCTGGCCGTGGGCCTTGTCGAGCCCGGGGCGGCGGAGCGCCGCCTGCGGCCGCGCCTGCCGTTCTTCCCGCGCCGCTCGGCCGGGCTGCTCTACCGCCTCTGGATCACCAACTCGGTCAACGGCGCCGCCATGGGCATGATGGGCCCGTTTCTGACCTACTGGTTCTTCACCCGCTTCGGCGTCGGCGTGCGCGAGCTCGGCCTGCTGTTCGCCGTCATCAACGCCGTCAGCATGGTCAGCAACCTGAGCGCCGCCCGCGTGGCGCGCCGCTTCGGGCTGGTGAAAGCCACGGCGGCGCTCCGACTCACGGTTGCCGCGCTGATCGTGCCGATGGTGCTGGCGCCGAGCTTTCTGATCGCGGGCGGGGTGTATCTCCTGCGGATGGTCGCGCAGCGGATCATGGCGCCCATGCGCCAGAGCTACGTCATGGGCATGGCCCACCCCGAGGAGCGGGCGCAGGTGGCCGCGCTCTCCAACATGCCGGCGCAGGCCACCTCGGCCGTGACCCCCGCCTTGGCGGGGGAGCTCTTCCAGTACGTGAGCCTGTCGGCGCCCTTCCTGGTGGTGGCGGCCTGTCAGGCCCTCAACGCGATCCTCTTCTACGCCTTCTTCCACAACCTGACGCCGGAGGAGGAGCGCGCGCACGAGGGCACGGTGGCGCCGGAAGAGCCCGTCCCTCGGCTGCGCCACCGCTCCTGAGGCCCCGGCCCCACATCGTCGCCCGGCGCGCGATCTCCTCCCGCAGCAGGTACTTTTGGATCTTGCCGCTCGGCGTGCGCGGGAGCGCCGCCACCAGCTCCAGCCGCTCGGGCAAAAACTGGGGCGTCAGCCCGGCCCCGCGCAGGTGCGCGATGATCTCCTCGAAGCTCAGCGCCTGGCCCTCGTGCGGCACCGCGAACAGGCACCCGGTCTCCCCGAGGCGGGCGTGCGGCATGGCCACCAGCGCCGCCTCCCGAACCTTGGGGTGGCGGTAGATCAGCTCCTCGACCTCCGCCACCGGCACCTTCTCGCCGCCGCGGTTGATGACGTCCTTCGCCCGCCCCGTGATGCGGAGGTAGCCCTCGGTGTCGCGCACGGCGAGGTCCCAGGTCTGAAACCAGCCGTCCGCGTCAAAGCTCGCGCGGTAGCCGTCCTCGTCCCCCACGTAGCCCACGAAGTTCTGTCTGCCCCGCACCTTGAGGTAGCCCTCCCGGCCGGGCGGCAGGGTCTGTCCCGTCTCGTCCGCGACCCGGACCTCCATCCCGGGCTGCGGGCTGCCGTCCGTCGTGTAGACCTTGGCCACGGGATCCGTGGGCCCGTTGATCGTCACAAGGCCGTTCTCGGTCATGCCCCAGCCCGCCAGCACGTGCAGGGAGGGCATGCGGCGGCCGGCCTCCTCCACGATGGCCCGCGGGATCGGCGCCCCGGCCGCGATGAAGTAGCGCAGGGCGGGCAGCGCCGCCTCGCGGCGGGCCGCCTCGCGCACGGTGTCCGCCAGATAGGTCGTCGCGCCCACCGTGAACGTGACCCCGTGCTCGGCCATCCGCTGCCAGGCCAGGCTGTCGGGAAAGCGTCCTGTGGCGCTGGCGTGGAGCTCCTCCAACCCGATCCGCGCCATGTGGCACCGCATCCGCTCGCCGTATCCGGGCACAGGGCGCGGCGCCAGGGCCAGGGCGGGCCGCAGGCAGGCCTCGTTCCAGAAGGCGAGGTTGGCCCATTCGTAAAGGGGGTCGCCGAACAGGGCCAGATCCCAGTCGATCACGGCCGTGACGGCCTGCCCGTCGCTGAGCAGGTTGCTGCCGAAGAAGTCGCCGTGGACGAGGTGGCGCACCTCCTGGCAGGCGGGGCTGAGCGCCCGCACCACCGCCTGGAGGCTGTCGAGGAGGGCGGGGTCCACGCGCGAACGGACCGGCGCCCAGTCGCGATCCGCGATGGCCAGCAAGAACGCGCGCCAGGTTGGGTGCGGGGCGCCACCGGTTGGGCCAAAGCGGCCGAAGCCCGTGCTGGCGCGGATATCCGTGGACGCGATGGCGGCGATGGCGGCGGCCACCCCGGGGGCGAGCCGCCGGGCTGCCGTCGCGTCCATGCGGTCGAGCCGCGTGCCGGGTGCCCGGCGGGAGACGCAGAAGGCGAGGTCCGCGTCAAATTCGCCGAGGTCCGTCACCGCGGGGATCGGCAGGTCCTGGCGCGTAAAGGCGCGGACGGCGTGGGCGTCTTTGCGAAAGCCGGCGATGCAGGGGTTGATGCGCAGGATGAAGCCCTCATCGGCGCGGCGGAACGTGAAGTCCTGCGAGGACAGGCCCTCGCTGAGCCGGCAGATGTCCCGGGCATCGGGGAACCGGCCGAGAAGCCATTCGCTCACCTGTGCGGCCGGCACGGCCGGTGTCCCGGCGCGGTCCCTCCCTGCTGCTTGATTCGGGCCTGACCGCGCGGTCCCCGCCGGCTTGCCGTCCGTCCGGTAGGATGCGAAAGCTCGTGAGTCGAAGGGCCCTGACCGAGGGGGGGCGTCTGGATGAAGACGACGTACCTGGCCGGGCGGGCGATCATCGGGACTGGCGAGCGGGTGGTGCCGGATGCGGCGGTGACGGTCGACGCCGGCAAGATCACCTACGCCGGCCCGCGGCAGGGGATGGGTCCCGAGCCCGGGGAGCAGGTGCGGCTGGGCGAGCACATGACGCTGCTGCCGGGGCTGATCGACTCCCACGTGCATCTGGCCTTCGACGCCAGCGGCGACCCGGTGGCGCACCTGAAGGCGATCAGCGATGAGCACCTGCTGCTGCAGATGGCGATGAACGCGGGTGCTCTGATCGAGGCGGGGATCACGACGGCGCGGGACTGCGGCGGGCGCGGC
>DAHVAF010000207.1 GCA_027314765.1 Clostridia bacterium
GCCCGGTAGACGGGCAGGGCGGCGTCGTGGCGCTCGCGTCACGACCGTGGCGTATCACCGATCGTCCGCCGTCGCGGACGTGTTCGTCGCGGCCGCACACCGGCCGCGCGTCGTGCCCCGGCCAGGCGCGCGTGCGGCCCCTTCGCGCGGTGAACGGGCAGCGCACCGATTTCGTCGGGTGCCCTCACCAGGCGTGCGGGCGCACCATGGCCCGGTAGACGGGCAGGGCGGCGTCGTAGCGCTCGCGCCAGGACGGCGGCTCCCGCCCCTCCACGAGCGCGCCGAGCAGGTCGAGGTGCGCGTGCCAACCCGCGCCGTACACACTTCCGTCCGCCGCCAGCCCCGCGTGGGCCAGCGTCAATCGGGTCGTGCGGCCCGCGGGCTCCATCAGCAGCGCGAGCCGCGAGACGCCCTCGCCGGCGTGGTCCCAGTCCAGCTCCAGCCGCGACGGTGGGTCGAAGTCGACCACCGTGCAGCGCGCCACCTCGCCCGCATCGGGGTCCATGGCCAGCTCGAAGGTGCCGCCGGCAGCCACCTCGCCGCCCGTGACCTCCGCCAGCCAGTGCCGCAGCCTGTCGGGCCGGGTGAGGGCCGCCCACACGGCGTCCACCTCCGCGGCCAGATCGCGCGATAATGTGACCCGCGCCCCGGCCGCCTCCCGCGTGACCGTGCCAAAGACCACCGCGCGCCACGCCCCCGTTCTGGCCCGTCCGGCCGCCGCGTAGGACTTCGCCATGCGGAGGTGGACAGCCTTGCCTTGGCGGGCGCTCGGGGGCTACCTTGCGCTGGCGGCGGCCGGCCTACTGCTCGCCCTCCGCCTGCCGGCCGCGGGCGCCGTCTCCGCGCTCGCGCCAGGGAGCGCGCCGAACGCGCCGGCGGGCCCCCGCCTGGCGGTCGGCGACGTCCTGGCCTGGCTGGCCACGGGCAGCACCGATGGTCCCTACGCCCTCCTGCGCGCCGTGGTCCCGGGCCTCGGCCTCGGCCCTGCCCCCGGTCCCACCCCTGCCCGGGCACCCGCCACCGCGTTGCCGCCCGCGCCTCCGCCCTCGCTGCCGGACCCGCCGGGCAACCTCCACCAGACCGTGCACCACCCGCTGCCGGCTGACCTCCCGCCGCCGTCCAGCCTGGTGCTCTACGGGGTGAACCCGCTGGTCCTGATCTACCAGACGGATCCGAGCGCCGATGCCGCCGGCCAGCGCCTGGCCTCCGACCTCTTTGCGGGCTACGGCATCCCCGTGGCCCACCTGCGGACCAGGTTCACAGGCCTCGATCCGTACCTGGCGGCGGAGTCCCGGATCAAGTCGCTCATGCGCCAGTACCCGAGCCTCCACGTCCTGCTGGACGTGCACGCCGACGGCCAGCCGGCCACCGCCATCGTCGGCGGCCAGCCCGCCGCGCCCGTCATGATCGTCGTCGGCGACGACCAGACCCTGCCCGAGCCGAGCTGGCGCCGCAACGCCGCCTGGGCCGTGCAGGTTGCGGCGGCCATCGAGCGGGTCCACCCCGGCCTACTCCGCAGTTACCTGGGCGCCCCGTTTTACACGGACGGCGGCCGCTTCGACCAGCAGCTGAGCCCGGCCGCCCTGCTGCTGGAGATCGGCGGCCACGGCGAGCCCACAGCCCTGGAGATGCGCGGCGTGGACCTGCTGGCCGAGGCCCTCGGTCCCCTGATCCGCGCCGGCCAGTACCCGCGTTGAGCGCCTGTCAAGGAACAGCCTGTGCCTCGCGCGCAGCGTCCGTCCGCGCCCAGGCTCACGACGGCGGGCGTCGTGCTTCTGCGGTGACCAGGAGGTATCGGCGCTCCGGCCGCCAATGTGTTCCTCCCAGCGGTCCGATCGATCCACGCCAGGCTGGGAGGCATTCTGGATGCGTCGCATTGCCGCGCCCGCAACCGCCGCGTTGCTCGGTGTCGTCCTCCTTGTCGCCGCGTGCGGCGGTGCGGCGACGCCGGTCGCAACCGGATCGCCCTCGGCGGCCAAGACCTCCGGGTCCGCGACCGGCACTGCAGGGAAGACGTTGAGCATTGAGGTCTGGTCTGCCTTCGACTCGTTCAACCCGATCACGGCCCAGAGCGGCTACGACGACTCCGCCATCTCGCTCATGTATGACTCCCTGGACTGGCAGAGCCCAGACGGGAAGTTCCATCCGCTGCTGGCCAGCAGCTGGGACATCTCGCCCGACTCCAAGACCTACACCTTCCACATCAACCCTCAGGCGGAGTGGACGGACGGCCAGCCGGTGACGGCGAGCGACGTGGCGTACACGCTGCAGCTCATGGCCGACCCCAAAGTCCCGACCAAGCTGGGGAGCTATCTGAGCCCGCTCGCGGGAACAAACGGCTCGGGCCAGTCTGTCGATCCGACCAAGCCACTGGCCGGGGTGAAGGTCATCAACTCCAAGACATTCGAGCTGCTGATGAAGCAGCCCACGGACCCGAACCTGCTGCTTTCCACGCTGGGTAACGGCATCTACATCGTCCCGCAGCACGTGCTCCAGAGCGTGCCCGATACCGCCTTCGTTAAGGCGAGCTTCTTCCAGGATCCGACCGTGAGCGACGGCCCTTTCAAATTCGTCAAGTACGTCAACTCGCAATACCTGCAGCTCGCGGCCAACACCAGCTACTATCTCGGCAAGCCGCCCGTCAGCACGCTGTATGTGAAGATCGTGCCGCCGACCAGCATCCTGCCCGAGCTGCGTGACGGTGAGATCGACGCCACGCTCTCGCCAGGCGAGTCGGACGTGCCGCTGCAGGACTGGCCGAGCCTCACCACCCTGTCCAACGTCAAGCAGGACCCGGTTCCCGGGACGACGACCCAGTTCATGATGATCAACACGGCAAAGCCATACCTGGCGAGCGCAAAGGTCCGCGACGCCATCGCGATGGCCATCAACGTCCCCGAGCTTGTGACCGCCCTGCTGAAGGGCCAGGGTGCCGTCGCCAACGGACCGACCCTGCCCTTGAACGCCACATACTACGACAGGAGCTTGCAGCCCTGGCCGTTCGACCCCACCAAGGCCAAGCAGGTGCTGCAGGCCGCGAACTTCCCCTTCAGCCAGCCGTTGAAGCTGCTCGTGCCGACTGGCAACCAGATCCGCCAGGAGTCGGGGCCCTTGATCCAGCAGGACCTTCAGGCCGTCGGCCTCAACGTGCAGATCCAGCAGTACGACTTCGCCACGTCGCTGGCGCAGACGAAGGCTGGCAACTTCGACTTCTCGCTGATCGGCGGCTTCACGGTCGATCCAGCCGGCAACGCCATCTACTTTGCCTGCGGCGCGCCGCTGGACTACGGCAAGTTCTGCGACCCGAACCTCGACAAGCTCTTCCAAGCCAGCGACTCCACGGCCGTGGTGTCCCAGCGCCAGAAGATCAACGACGAGATCCAGCAGACCCTGCACGACGAAGCTCCGTTTGTGTTTCTGTACACGCCCGACGGGCTGATGGCGTACAACACGCGCGTGAATGAAGCGGCGGTCCCCACGGCGTACGGCATGCTCGAACCCTGGCTCTGGGATGTGAGCGGGCCGCAGTGAGCGCGGCCGTCGTTGCTTCAGATGCCGGAGAGCATCCGAAGCACGGCACGGAACGGCGCTCGGCCGTGGATGCCGCGGTTTTGCGCGATGCCTCGCGTGGTCCAGGAGCACAGGCTTCGCCCGATGGTTCTCAGGTCGTGCAGCGACGACATGGCAGCCTGCGCGGTAGCGCAACGGGCCAAGGGCGCGAAGTACGGCGCCGCCGAATGCGGGCGACCGTCGCCCTCTATGGCCCAGGTGCTCGGTCTTAGGAATCCGGGAGACCCGGGGTCGACGAATCGGGTCAGGTTGTGGTGGTGCGGCTTGGATCTACACCCACCGCCGGACCTGCGCCTTGTAGCGGAGGTACTCGTCGCCGAACTGCCGCGTGAGCATGGCCTCCTCGCGCAGGACCACCCCGTGATGCAGCAGGGTCAGCGCACCGGCCAGCACGGCCAGGATCCACAGGTCGCCGGACATCAGCGCCACCCCGGCGCAGATGAGGGTCATGCCGCAGTACAGGGGGTTGCGCGTCCGCCCGAAGATGCCGGTGGTGACGAGGGCGCTCGCCGGGTGGCCCGGCTCGAACGTGGTGCCGGCGGCGAGAAAGCGCGACGCGGCCGCCGCACTGATCGCCACCCCCAGCGCGGCCGCCAGCCCGCCCACCGACCAGCCGAGCCAGCCGGGGAGCGCGGACATCGGCCACAGGCGCCCCAGGACGACCCCCAGCGCAACTGCGCTCGCGAAGATGATTGGCGGCGGCGCCACGGCCCGCTCCACCCCGGACCCCCTCTCCCGCAGCATAGCGCGGACGCTGCCCGGTGCGCGTGTGGGCCTTGGCGTCGGCAGGGGCGGCGGTGGCCCCCGCCACGTTCCAGGGCGCGACCGATCGCGCATCCCGCGCGATCTCGCCGCCCCCCGCTCAGGCTGCGGCGCCTCCTCGCCCCCACGGGGCTGCGGGGTCGCCGCTTGACGCCCGTGGCGCTGCGCGCCACTCCCCCGGGGTCCCCGCCGAGCCCTC
>DAHVAF010000227.1 GCA_027314765.1 Clostridia bacterium
CCCGCCTGCGCCCGGGACCACCCGCGCTTGCCATCTGTCCCGCCCGCGCCCCGGACCACCCGCACCTACCCTCTGACCCGCCTGCGCAGGGGATGGCCCGCGCTTCCCAATCTGACCCGCCTGCGCGCGGGACGGCCCCCGCGTCCCGTTTTGCCGGCCTCCGCGCGGGAACGACCGGCGCTTCCCGTCCGACCCGCGTGCGCGCGGGTCAACCCCCGCTCGCTGTTTGACCCGCCTGCGTATGGGTCAACCCGCACTTATCATCGTATCCGCTCGCCGCGGCAGGGATTTTGCTTCGCCACCCGAAACGGCTCAACACGTAAGGAGGGGTTTCATCTTGTCTGCCCTCGCGTCCCCGTACCAGAGCCTCCGCTGGCGGCTCATCGGCCCGGTCCGCGGCGGCCGCAGCGTCGCCGTCGCCGGCGACCCGAAGAACCCCCACGTCTTCTACTTCGGCGCCTGCGCCGGCGGCGTGTGGAAGAGCGAGAACGCGGGCGCCACCTGGGAGAATGTCACCGACGGCCAGATCACCAGCTCCGCCATCGGCGCCGTCGCCGTGGCGGACTCCGACCCCAACGTCATCTACGTCGGCACCGGCGAGGCCGACATCCGCGGCAACGTCGTCGGGGGCGACGGCGTGTACAAGTCCACGGACGCCGGCCGCACCTGGAAGCACGTCGGCCTGAGGGAAACCCGCCACATCGACTCGATCCGCATCCACCCGCAAAACCCCGACATCGCCTACGTGGCCGCCCTGGGCCACTGCTTCGGCACAAACCCGGAGCGCGGCGTGTACCGCACGACCGACGGCGGCCGCACGTGGACGCGCGTGCTCCACCGCGACGACCGCTCGGGTTGCGCCGACCTGGCGCTGGATGTGACCAACCCGCGGGTGCTGTACGCCTGCCTCTGGGAGTTCCAGCGCTACCCGCACAAGCTGGAGAGCGGCGGGCCCGGCAGCGGCCTCTTCAAGTCCACGGACGGCGGCGACACCTGGACGGAGATCAGCCGCAACCCCGGCCTGCCCAAGGGGGTCCTGGGCCGCATGGCGGTCGCGGTCTCGCCCGCCGACCCCGACCGCGTCTGGGCCCTGGTCGAGGCCGAGGACGGGGCCCTGTTCCGCTCGGACGACGCCGGCGCCACGTGGGCGCGCATCAACGAGGACCCGCAGCTGCGGGCGCGCCCCTTCTACTACATGCTCGTGTTCGCGGATCCGCAGGACCGCGACCGGCTATACGTGCTCGACTACGCCATGTGGCGCTCCACGGACGGCGGGCGCGGCTTCGAGGCGATCGCCACGCCCCACGCCGACAACCACGACCTCTGGATCGACCCGCGGAGGCCCAGCCGCATGATCGAGGCCAACGACGGCGGTGCCACGGTCACCTTTGACGGGTGCCGCTCCTGGTCGTCGATCTTCAACCAGCCGACCGCCCAGTTCTACCACGTGGCCGCGGACAACGGGTTTCCCTGCCGCCTGTACGGCGCCCAGCAGGACAACACGACGATGTCGGTGCCCAGTCGCTCGGATGAGGCGGGCATCACCCTGCGCGACTGGTACGACGTCGGCGGCGCCGAGAGCGGCCACATCGCCATCGACCCGGACGACCCCAACGTCGTCTTCGCCGGCAGCTCCGGCGGCGGCGAGGGCGGCCGCATCACCCGCTACGACCACCGCCGGCGCGAGCGCCGCGACATCTCGCCCTGGCCGCAGCGCACGGCGGGCCTGCCGAGCCGCGACTACCGCTACCGGTTCCAGTGGACCTCGCCCATCCATCTCAGCCCCCACGACCGCCACGTCCTCTACGTGTGCGGCAACCGCGTCTTCCGCACCAGCAACGAGGGTCAGAGCTGGAGCCTGATCAGCCCCGACCTGACGCGCAACGACCCCGAGCGGCAGGGCCCCTCGGGCGGCCCCATCACCCCGGACCACACCGGCGTCGAGGTGTACTGCACGGTCTTCGCGTTCGCGGAGTCGCCGCGGGCGCGCGGGCTGCTCTGGGCGGGCTCGGACGACGGCCTGATCCACGTCTCCAGGGACGACGGCCGGACCTGGGAGAACGTGACGCCGCCCACCGGCCTGCTGCCGGAGTGGGCGCGCGTCCTGACCATCGAGCCCTCGCCGCACGATCCGGCCACGGCCTACGTGGCCGCCACCCGCTACCAGCTGGACGACACGGCCCCGTACCTGCTGAAGACCGCGGACTACGGCAAGACCTGGCACGCCATCGCGGCGGGGATCGACGACTTCACGCGCGTCATCCGCGAGGACCCCGTCAGAAAGGGGCTGCTTTACTGCGGCACCGAGTCCGGCGTCCACGTCAGCTTGGATGACGGCGGCTCCTGGCAGCGGCTGAACCTGAACCTGCCCGTCACGCCCGTTCACGACCTGCTCGTCAAGGACGGCGACCTGCTGGCCGCCACCCACGGCCGCTCCTTCTGGGTGCTGGACGACATCGGCGCCCTCCGCGAGGCCGTGGACCCGGCGCAGCCCCACCTGTTCGCGCCCCGGCGGACCGTCCGCCACGTGCCGGCGGGCGCCCGCTCCGGACGGGGCACCGGCGATGCCCCCCTGCAGTTCCCCACGGTATCCCGCGTCTTCCCCGGCGGAGGCATGAACTACATCACCCGGCGCGGCGAGGGCGGCTTCGCCCCCGAATACGCGGACGCGGGCCAGAACCCGCCGCTCGGCGTGATCATCCGCCACCACCTGCCGGCGGCCGGCCCCGTCACCCTGACGATCCGGGACGGCAGGGGCGAGGTCATGCACCAGGTGACCTTCGAGGCTCCGGGCGGCGCCGGCACGTACATCTGGGACATGCGCGCCCCCGCCGCCGTCCTCTACCAGGGCGATGAGTCCGTGAGCAAGTCGCGTCTCTCCGCCGAAGGCCCGCTGGCGCCGCTTGGCGCGTACACCGTCGAGATGGCGGCCGGCGGGCGGACGCAGTCCCACAGCTTCGAGCTGGTCAAGGACCCGCGGGTCGAGGCGAGCGAGGCCGATCTCCAGGCCCAGTTCGAGATGCTGGTGGCCATCCGCGACAGGGTGACGGCCCTGCACCTGGGCCTCGGCCGCATCCGCGGCGTCTACGGCCAGGTGGACGAGTGGGTGAAGCGCGCCGAGGGGCACCGGGTGGCCGCCACCGTGGCGGAGAAGGGCCAGGCCGTCAAGACGAGCCTCGGCACGGTCGAGGCCGAGCTGGTGCCCGTGCGCAGGAGCCCCTACCCGAACGCCAGCCGCCTGGCCCCGAGGCTCAACGACGAGCTGCTGCACCTGGCATCCGTCGTGGGCTCGGCCGAGTGGGCCCCGAACGAGCAGAGCCGCGCCCTGTTCGCGGAGACGAGCGCGGCGGTCGACACCCAGCTCCAGCGCCTGCAGACGATCATGGACACCGAGGTCGCCGACTTCGTCGCCTACGTGCAGGAGTTCGGGATCCCGGTGATCCGGATGTAGAAGAAGCCGCGGGGGCGGCCGCTGCGGCCGCCCCCGCATTCACTCAGTGCCCGAACAGCCCGCCCAGGAAGCCGAGGCCGGTGGCCTGGGCGCCCGACAGCCCCTGGTCATCCCCGAAGTACACATGGTAGAGGTTGCCGCTGGTCAGGCCCTGATAGTTCAGGGGCCCGGCCGTGGCATTGCCGACGGGCGTGATCGCGCGACGGGCCGGCCCGTAGAGCCACGGCGTGGCCAGGCCGTACGGGTGCGCCAGGGCCATCAGCGCCGTGAAGCTCGGTGCCGCCAGGCTGGTCCCGCCGACGGCCCCGAAGCCACCCTGGAAGGTCACCCAGACGCCCGTGTACGGGTCGGCGTCCAGGGACACATCGGGCGTGGTGCGCATGGTGGCGCCGGTCTGCCAGGGCGCCGCCGCGAACAGGCTGCTGACCCCGCCGCCGCTGCCGCCGGCGAAGGCGGCCGCCGGACAGGCGGGCAGGCCCACGCTGGTCGCCTGGGTCTGGACGCAGATCGCCGTGCCCCAGGCGACGGGGGCCTGGTGCGGCAGCAGCGAGACCCCGCCGACGGCCGTCACCCACGGCGAGGAGGCCGGGAAGTCGGCGCTGGGGACGCCGGCGCAGGCGCTCTCGTCGCCACAGTCGCCCGAGGCGGCCGCGACCCCGATGCCCTCCAGCGCGGCGATCTCAAAGACCGTGTTCTGGGCCTGCATCTGGGCCGGCGGCGTGCCATACTCCGTCTCGCCCCAGGACAGGGAGATCAGGTGCGCGGATCGGGTCGCCACGATCCGGTCGACCGTCCGGAACAGCGCCCCGCTGGGGTTGGGCGCCACATAGAGGTCGATGGCGGCCCCGGGCGCGAACGCGTGGGCCCACTCCACATCCAGGCTCGTCTCCACCTGCCACCCGGGCACGTCGTCCGCCGCGGGCCCGCTGGCGATCGTGCGGCCGATCTGGCGGAAGGCGGCCCCCGGCAGGCCGAAGGCGCTGTCGAAGGTGGCGAGGTCGCTCGCCAGCGTCGGGCTGCCGAACGCGTCGACGATGGCCACGGCCTGACCGGCGCCGGTCGGAACGCGGCCGCTCAGTCCGGTCGCCGCCCGCAGGCCCTGTGGCGTGAAGGGGCAGGGGATGTAGCCGGGCGTTCCGTTCGGCGCGAACGCGGTACAGAGCTCCGCGCCGGCGTTTGCGGGCGGCGGGCTGTGGCGGAAGGGCTGTCCCCCGTGCCCCTGCAGGTGCACGTCAGGTTTGGCGACGACCGCGCCGTCCAGGCCGCTGATGGCGGCCACGACATCGCCAAGGGATGCCGGCAGCGAGGGGTCGCCGTCGTTGGCGACCACCGTCTGCCCACCGACCTGGTACTGGCGCAGGGTGACGTCGAAGGCCGCGGACACCTGGGCCACCGTGCCGCCTGCCCCCACGAAGAGGCGGTTGGGGACGGTCGCGGTGACCTGCAGGCCCTGGCTGCGCAGGTAGGCCTCGACGGCGCCGTAGCTGGCGGCGGTCGGCGCGAACCGCGCCTGCACCTGCTGCGGGCTGAGGAAGTCCCTGCCCCGGGCCGCCACGGTGGCCGCGAACTGCGCCAGGCCGGCCGGGTCGCGCGGCTGCAGCCAGACCGTCACCCCCAGCCGCTCCGCGCCGGGGGCCGGGCCGATGGCGCGGGCGTGGTGCACGAAGTCGGGCGTGTGGCCGGTCAGGGTCGCGCGGGGTGCCGCGGCGGCCGGTGCCGCCGCGACCAGGGCCAGGGCCGCGGCGCTGAGGACAGCGACCAGGCGTGCCGTGCGCAGGGTCTCCACCTCCTGGGATGGCTCGGTTCGCCAGCGCCGAACGTCCACCTTCCGTGGCCCCGCCCGGTTCGGGGCACCCTAGCCCGGGGGGATGCACCATGAAGACCCGCGTCGCCGTGGACGACAGCCTGCACCCGGTCCGACGGCGGCTGGAGGCCGCCGGCTACGAGGTCGTCGCGCTGCGGCCCGGCGTCCGCGACGTGCGCGCTATCGTAGTCAGCGGCATCGACGACAACGTCACGGGCGACCAGCGCATGGCCGTGCCGGTACCCGTGATCCGCGCCGAGGGCAAGACCCCGGACGAGGTGCTCGCCCAGGTGTCGGGGCTGCGCGGGTAGGCCCGGCGCGGGTTGCGCAGATCGCGGCCGGACGCCGCCACGGCGCCCCGGAAGAGCGCAGAAGAGCCCTGATCCACGTGGGTTTCGGCACCGCACACGGACGCGGCGTGGACGGGAACCCGACGGCTCCGCGCGACCGCGCTGCTACGCCGTCATCCGAGCCGCGTGCGCGCCGGACGACCTGCGCTTATGAGCCGCGTGCGCGCCGGACGACCCGCGCTTATGAGCCGCGTGCGCGCGGGGCGACCCGCGCTTATGAGCCGCGTGCGCGCCGGACGACCCGCGCCCACGCGCTTACCATGATGTCGCCAGCACGCGCCCCGGCTGCCCGGGGTCCTGGCGCCTCGCCCCTTACGGCCGCGCCAGCAGCGGCGCCGGATTGACGGCCTGCCCGTTCTCCACGACGGCGAAGTACAGGTGCGGCCCCAGGCCGGCCTCCACGGCGGCGGTGTCGCCCGCCGTGCCGAGCACCTGGCCGGCGACGACCGCCTGTCCCTGGGCGACCGCCACGCTGCCCAGGCTGGCGTACTCGGTGGTCACGCCGCCGCCGTCGTCCACGACCACCACCCTGCCCCACAGCGGGTCGCGGGCCACGCTGGCCACGGCGCCGGCCGCCGCCGCGTGCACCGGCTCGCCGGATGCCGCCCCGAGCGAAAGGCCGCCATGGAGGCGCCAGTCCGCCAGCGTCTGCGAGTACGCCCAGCCGAAGGGGATCAGCACGTTGCCGCTCACCGGCGGCAGCAGCGTCCCCCGCGCCGGCGGGGCGACCTTCGGCACGGGCGGCAGCGGAGCCTGCGCCTGCGCCGGGACGTGCACGTCGCGCGGGCTGGCGTCGGCCGGTGGCCGCGCCGTGGGTGCGGACGAGGCGCCGGGCAGGGGGGCGACGGTGGTCGAGCGATGTGTGGGCCGGCTGGCGAGCATCGGCGCGAAGAAGAGGACATAGAGCAGGACGCCGGTCCCGGCGAGGCCCATCACGACGATGATGGCCTGCCGGGCGAGCTCCAGCCCGTGGGACTGCTTCTTGGGGGCGCGGGCGGCAAAGGCGGCCTGTACACGCGCTGCCCAGGTGCGGGGGGCCAGTGGGTCCACCTCCGGGCGGAAGTCTTCCCCGAAGGTGGTGAATTCATACCAGGTCAGGCATTGCCGCCCAGCGTGCGGACCGCCTCGGCGAGCGGCGCGGCTTCGATGTCGGCGCCGAGGCTGCGCAGCTGCCCCGGCAGGTCGGCGTACCCGCGCTCGATGTGGCCGCGGCCGTGCACCTCCGTCTCGCCGGCGGCGGCCAGCCCCGCCAGGACCAGCGCGGCGCCCGCACGCAGGTCGGAGGCCTGGACCGGCGCGCCCGACAGCCGCGGCACCCCCGTGACGAGGGCGGTCCGGCCCTCCACGCGGATGCTCGCGCCCATGCGCCGCAGCTCGTCGATGTGGCCGAGCCGGTTGTCGAAGACCGTCTCCGTCACGGTGGCGATGCCCTCGGCCGTGGCCAGCAGCGCCGTCATCTGCGGCTGCAGGTCGTTCGGAAAGCCGGGATAGGGCAGGGTCTTCACGTCCACCGCCGCCGGCCGGCGCCGCGCCACGAGGAACACGCGGCCCTGCTCCTGCCAGACCTCGGCCCCGGTCTCGCGCAGCTTGGCGACCACCGCCTGCAGGTGCTGGGCGACCACGCCCGTGAGCTCGATCTCGCCCCGGGTCAGCGCGGCGGCGATCAGCAGCGTGCCCGCCTCGATGCGGTCGGGGATGGGCGTCCACTCGGCGCCCCTGAGCTCCGGCACGCCATCGACGCGCACGACCGGGGTGCCGGCGCCGCTGACCCGTGCCCCCATGGCGTTCAAAAAGCCGGCGAGGTCGACGACCTCGGGCTCCTCGGCCGCGTTCTCGATCAGGGTCTGGCCGCGGGCCAGGGCGGCGGCCAGGATCAGGTTCTCCGTCCCCGTGTGGCTGGGGTAGTCGAGGTAGATGCGGGCGCCGCGCAGGCCGCCCGGGGCGCGCGCCTCCACGTAGCCGCCCCGCAGACTGACCTCGGCGCCGAGGGCGGCGAAGCCCTTGAGGTGGAGGTCGATCGGCCGCCCGCCGATGGCGCAGCCGCCCGGCAGGCCGGCCCGCACCCGCCCGAGGCGGGCCAGCAGCGGCCCCATGACCAGCAGCGAGGCGCGCATGCGCCGCACCAACGCGTACGGGGCCTCGTCGGCGACGTCCGCGGCGCGGATGGCAAGCTCACCGGGCGCGACCTCGCGCACCTCGGCGCCCAGCTCGCCGAGCAGGGCCCGCATGGTCGCGACATCCGCCAGGTCGGGGACGGCGCGCAGGCGCACAGGCCCGCGCGAGAGCAGCGACGCGGCCCGGAGCGGCAGGACCGCGTTCTTGGCCGTGTGCACGGCGACCGATCCGGTCAGGCGGCTTCCCCCGCGCACCAGCAGGCGCTCCGCACCACCCTCGGTCACGGCCGCCCCCTCCTCCCGCGACACACCGCCGCATAGGCTTCGCGGCGGCCGCGCCGTTTATGGCGGTCGCGGTCTTAAATTGCCTGGGAGCGGGTGCGCGCATGCGGGGCAGCGGAACATGGATCGCACGGGTGTCTCCCGTGCGACTGCGGGGTCAGACGTCGACGCGGGCGGGCGAAGGCCCGCCCGCACCAAATGCAATGGCTAGCGGATCCCCCAGCCCAGCTTCATCTTCGCCTCGTCGGACATCATGTCCGGGTTCCACGGCGGCGTCCACACGATGTTGACGTCGATCTTGCCCGCGCCGATGCGCTTCAGGGCCATCTCGACCATCGAGGTGATCGTGTCGCCCAGGGGGCAGCCGGGCGTCGTCAGCGACATGTCCACGCGCACATCGCTCGTGTCCTCGTTGATGTCGATGTCGTAGACCAGGCCGAGATCCATGATGTTCATGCCGATCTCGGGGTCGACGACCGTCGAGAGCGCCTCCTTGCAGGCGTCCTCCGTCACGGTGGCCATCGCAATCCCTCCCCTGGGGCATTGTAACCGGTCTTGACCGGCGCGGGGCGTTCGATCATCATCGAACCCACCATGTACGACGTCGAGGTGGACTGGGCGCCGGCGTATGAGCTGCTGGCCAGCTTTGTGGCGTACACGGACCGGCAGGTGCGGGGTCTGAACGAGCTGGATCGCGATTGGGCGGCGCGCGTCCGCGCCGCCCTGCCATCCGGCTTCCCGGGCGGTGGTGGCGACCGGCCGGCGCTGGAGCCGCTGATCCGGGCGTGCCCGGGGTCGCGCGATGCCGACAGCTTTCTCGACTGGCTGGGCCGTGCGGAACGCGGCCGCCCGTGGGTCTCCACCCTGCGCACCTGGAACCAGGCCTACTTCCGGACGGTGGCGCCCGCGGTGTTGGCCGGCCTGGCGGCGGAGGCGGACCGGCGCCGGGCCGGCGGCCTCGGCCCACGCGAGCTCGTGGAG
>DAHVAF010000230.1 GCA_027314765.1 Clostridia bacterium
CAGGGAGTCCACGACCTGTGCGGGGCGGACGGTGGGGCAACAGGCGGCGGCGGGTGGCCGAGCTCGCGCGGGAGGGCGTGCTCGATGTCCCCGTAGCCCTCGCCCTTGCCGGCCCGGGCGCCGTCCGGGGCCACCGCCACGCAGCCCGTGACCACGGGGTCGAGGTCCTGGGGACCGGCCAGGGAGACCTCCTGGCCGTAGGCACCCCGGGCGGAGAGGCGGACGGCGGCGCGCTCGTTCCCCGGGGGAACTTCCTCCGGGCGGATGCGCGGGAAGCCGCCCCGCGGGCGCGGGGTGGGGATCGAAGAGGGTCTCGCCGTCCTGAAGGGCCATGGCGCGTACGGGTGGCCGGGGGCTGTCGGGGGTTGACCTTCAACCGGCGCGCCCGCTGACGGGCCGGCCAAGCGCGGAGGCGGCGGGCCGCCGCCTCCGCTCCCACGAAATTTGGGATCCGGCCCTCGATGGGGAACGGGAATCGCGCCGCGCGGGCCGCGTGCGGGCCCCGGTAGGCCGCGGCGCGGGCCCCGGCCTCGGTCACTCAGCCGCGGGCGACGAAGAAGGGCGGCTCGATGCCGTTGAGGCGGCCGTACACGAACAGCTGGCCCTTGTGATGGACCTCGTGGTCGCAGGCGGTGGCCAGCCACTGGCCGGCCGGCAGGGTCATGTTCATGATCCCCGGCCGGGGTGTGGCCAGCTGCTCCTCGGTCATGTTGCGGAGCGCGGCGTCGTCGCCCTCCGTCAGCTGGGCCAGGGCGGCGCGGATGCCGTCCAGGTCGGCGGGGCGCTGCGGGCGCTCGCCCTGCGGGGCGTTGCCGAGGGCCAGCTGCACGAACATGTGGTGGGCGCCGGCCATGTGCCAGATCAGGTCGCCGACCGACATGGCGCCGGGCCACGGCTTGTAGTCGACCTTGTCGGCGGGGAAGCGCCCGGCCGCGTCGACGGTCGCCTTCCGGTGGGCCAGGAAGTGGCCGGCCAGCTGCTCGCCCTGCTTGCTCATCTCCTGCATCGCCTGCCTTCCGAAGGTGGGGTCGCGTCCAGGGAGAGCGTAGCGCGGCGGGGGGCGCGGTGCCAGAGTGGGAGGCGATGGGGGTGCGGCCGTGCCGACCGATCCAGGCGTGCTGCGTGACGGAGACATCGTGCTGCGCCCGCTGCCGGAGGGGGAGGGCGGCGGCGCCTTCACGCTCGATGTCGGCGGTGTGGTGATCGGGCACGGTCGGGTGCAGCCGGCCGTCGGGCGGCCAGGCCTGCAGGTCGAGCTCCGGCTGGCGGGGGCGGGGTGGAAATCCGGCGTCGCCCCAACGGCCATCCGCCTGCTCACGGGCCATGCGTTGGCATCCGGCGTGGATGCGGTGTTCGCGCTGGGCGTGAGCGCCGGGGCGCAGGGGGCCTTTCGCGCCAACCGCTACGTGCCATGGCGGCGGTCGGCCGTGCCCGGCTGCTGGGATCTGGTCTGCCGGCGCGGCTACTTCGAGGGGCGGGCGGCGGCGGTCCCGCACCCGGGCCCGGATGGGGTACGGGCGGCGGACGCGCCGCACGGGCCCATGGTCGTGGTGTACCGGCGGAGACCGGCCCTGGAGGTGCTGGTGCTGCACCGGGCCGGGCTGGGGGAGGACGGGGACTGGGCCTGGACGCCGCCGTCCGGGGCCCGCTTCCCGGCGGAACCGGCCGGCGAGTGCGCGGCCCGCGAGCTGCACGAGGAAACGGGGCTGGATGCCTCGCCGGTGCGGCTGACGTGCGCGGGCACGCCGCGGTGGTGGGTGTACGGGCTGGAGGTCGGGGCGGACGCCGTCATCGCCGACGGGCAGGCGCACGACCGGCATGAGTGGGTGCCGGCCGGCGAGGCGGTGCGGCGCTGCCGGCCGGACGCCGTGCGGGCGTCCGTCTTGGCGGCCGTGGCATGCCTGGCGGGGTGATGTCACAGATGGCATCACGCGTGGTATCGTTCCGCTGGGAGGGTGCGAAATGGCGCGGCAGGCGTTCAGCCTGCGCATCGACCCGGACCTCCTGGCGGGGGCGAGGCAGGCGGCCGCCACCCGGGGGTGCTCGGTCAATGAGTTCATCGTGGATGCCGTCGCCAGGGCGGTGGCCTCGGCCGACCCGGATGCCGCGGCAGTTCGGCGCGCGGAGGTTCGCGAGCGCATTGCCAGGTACGCGGGCGGGCCGCTGCCAGCCTCCGCGGCGTTGATCCGGGAGCTTCGCGAGGAGGGCCGCACCAGTGGTCAGGACGGCACGCAGCTGCCTCGATAGCAGCGTGCTCTTCAAGCTCGTGGTGCCCGAGGCCGGCACAGCGGAGGCCGAGCGCCTCTGGGCTTCGGTGCTCACCCGCGACCGGCTGCCGGTCGCGCCCGACTTCGCATGGGCGGAGGTCGGGTCGGCGCTGCTGCGGCGAACCCGACAGGGGCTGCTCACCTCGGCGCTGGCCGCGGAGGCGTGGGGCACCTTCCGCGACCTTCCGCTGGTGTTCATCTCGGGCTATGAGCTTGCCGACCGGGCTTGGATCCTCGCCCGGCGGTGGCAGCTGCCGACGGTGTATGACGCCGCGTTTCTCGCGGCGGGTGAGGAGCAGGAGTTCTGGACCGCCGACGAGCGGCTGGTCCAGGCCCTGGGGCCGGCACCGCCTGGGTGGGTGCACCTGCTGGGGCGACCGGGCTAGGTCGGGCCGGTACTGCGCCAGCCCGGACGGCCAACGTCTGGCCCCCTCACGCTCTCCTGAGCCCGTTCCCCCAGATGGGCCTCGGCGCCGTGCGCGCCGCCGCGGGCAGAGCCGCATACGGGTGCTCGCAGGCGGAGCCTGGCCCATGGCACGCTTCGAAGAGACCTTCCCACCCCACGTCCCGTTCGGCAGCCGGACGCTGCGGCGGAGATCGCCCGCCATGAAGGGAACGGATGTCGCCGTCCTGCAGGCGGTCTATGACCTCATGCTCGTGACCATGAACCCGTTCCAGGGGCCGAAGGGGTCCCCGGTACCCATCACGGGGGAGTTCGGGCCGGCACCCGCAGCGCCGTCATCCACAGCCAGGACTATTTCGGCCTGGCCACCGACGGAGAGTTGGGGCCGCACACCTTCTTCCATTTCGGCGTGGGGGTCGGACCGTTCACCACCTATGGCGGGCCGGCGTACGGTTGGCGCAGGCTGGCCCCCGGCGCCGCCGGCGGCGACGTGACCGTCCTGCAGAATCGCCTGAGCACCTTCCGCTACGGCTCGCTGCTTGGCCATCCCGCCGACGGCGACGGAGACGATCCGGCCCGGACGGCATGCGCCCATCGAGCCCCTCGGGCCGGCGGTGCTGCGCGGGTCCTTCGCCACCGGCCGCTGGCCTGGGGCGCGGCGCAGCGGCGCGCGGGCCGCGGTCATGCGCCCTGGTGAAACGCAGCCAGGGCGCGATCGATCATCGCACCGCTCGCACCCAGGTAGCCGGACGCATCCAGCAGCTCACCAATCTCGGATTCGGTGAGCGGGGTGCAGGCGCGCAGGGCCGCGGCAAAGGTCGTTCCACCGGCCCGGGCCCGGGCCACGGCCGCCTCGACGGCGTCGCGGGCCGCCGCGTACCCCACCCGCGCGGCCAGGGATAGCGTCACCCGCTCCGCCAGGATCAGGCCGCCGTCGGCGTCCAGGTTGGCCCGCATGCGGGCCGGGTCGACCTCCAGGCCGGCCACGACCTCGCGGGTGCGCGCGAAGGCGCCCCCGGCTGCCCGCAGCAGATCGGTCAGGGTCTCCCACTCGGCCTGCCAGCCCCCCGCGGCGCGCTCGTGCTCCCCGGCCATGCCGGCAAGCAGTGGCCCCAGCAGCGCGTGCGCACGCCGGGCGGCCGCGATCGCCGCCGCGCAGCCCACCGGGTTTCGCTTCTGCGGCAGCGCCGAGGAGCCGCCGCGGCCTGGCGCGGCCGGCTCGCTGGCCTCCGCCACCTCCGACTGCATCAGCAGGGCGATGTCCGTGGCGATCTTCGCCACAACCCCGGCGGCCATGGCCAGCTGGCACGCCGGCGCGGCCACGGGGAGACGGTTGGTGTGCCAGGGGAGGAGCGGGGCGCTCAGGCCGAGGTGTCCGGCCATACGCTGAGCCACGTCCAGCCCGTGCGGGCCGAGCGAGGCCAGCGTGCCGGCGGCGCCGCCAAGCTGAACGGGCAGGGACACGGCAAGGAGCGCCCGCCGCACCTCCGTGACCGCCACCAGCCAGCCGGCCGCCTTCAGCCCGAAGCTGATCGGCAGCGCGTGCTGCAGCAGGGTGCGGCCCGCCATGAGGCTGTGGCGGTGGCGCTCGGCCAGCGCGGCGCAGGCGGCGGACAGGCCAGCGAGGTCGCCATCCATCAGGGACAGGGCCCGACGGACCACGAGCATCGCGGCAGTGTCGAGGATGTCCTGGCTGGTGGCGCCGTGGTGCACCCAGTCCCGCGCGCCCTCCGGCACGGCGCCCCGCAGCGCGGCGACAAGCGGGATGACGGGGTTGCCGCCGAGGCGGGCTTGGGCGCCGATGGAGGCCACATCGAAGGCGTCCGCGTGGCAGGCGGCGGCGATGGCGGCGGCATCCCCCGGATTCAGGAGCCCGGCATCGGCCTGCGCTCTGGCGAGCGCGGCCTCGGCGTCGAGCATGGCCTGCAGCCAGGCGCTGTCGGCCGTCGCGGCCAAGAGCCCCGCATCCGTGGCGATCTGGTCGAACAGGCCGCCCTCAGTAGGCAAAGAAGGCCGTCTCCTCCGGCCCCTGCAGGTGGACGTCGAAGCGCAGGCTGCCGTCCGCCTCCGCCACGGCCACCAGCGACCGCCGCGCCGCCCCATCCGCGATCGACCGCAGCACCGGGTCGGCGCCGTTGGCGGCGACCTCGTCCGGGAAGTAGATGCGCGTCACCAACCGCTGCAGCAGACCCCGCGCGAAGATGGAGACGTCGATGTGGGGCGCCTCCGGGCCTTCGGGCGAGGGCAGCGCCGCCGGCCTGACCGTGACGAAGCGGAAGCGGCCCGCCGCGTCCGTCAGGCTCCGCCCAAAGCCCGACCAGGGCGCCTCGGGCGGGAAGCGGCCGACCGCGTCGGCCTGCCAGATCTCGATGACGGCGTCAGGCACCGGCTGGCCAGCGCCGTCGAGCACGCGCCCGTGGATGCGCACGGCCCCCGGCGCCGCCGGGTCGACCAGCCGCTCGGCCTCCATCCACGCCACGCCGATCGCCAGAAACGGCCCGGCCGTCTGGGAGGGCGTCATGGCACCCACTCCTCCGTGGGCGTGCCCAGGTGCCCGCCGATCTTGATGTCCCAGCGGTAGCCGAGGGCCCACTCGCCCTCCGTCAGCCCGATGTCGTACGCGGCGATCAGCCGCTGGCGTGCGGCCGGCTCGCGCACCGCCTGCAGGATGGGGTCGTGCGGCTGCAGCGGGTCGCCGGGGAAGTACATCTGCGTGACCAGCCGCTCCGTGAAGGCCCGCCCGAACAGCGAGAAGTGGATGTGGGCCGGCCGCCAGGCCTTGTCGTGGTTGGCCCAGGGGTAGGCCCCCGGCAGGATGGTCACGAAGCGGTAGCTCCCGTCCGCCCCCGTCACGCAGCGCCCGACGCCCGTGAAGTTGGGGTCCAGCGGCGCCGGGTGGCGGTCGACCGAATGTGCGTAGCGACCCGCGGCGTTGGCCTGCCAGATCTCGACCAGCTGGCCGGCCACCGGCCTGCCGTCGCTCCCCAGCACGCGCCCCGCCACCACGATGCGCTGGCCGATCGGCTCGCCGGCGTGCTGGCGCGTCAGGTCGGCGTCCGCAGCCCCCACCCCTCCCTGGCCAAGCACGGGGCCATGCCGCTCCGTCAGGTGGTGCGGAAGCAGGATCAGGGGCCGCTTCGGCGCCCGCAGCGCGGTGGATCGGTACGACGGCTCATCGTAGGGCGGGTCGAGCACGGGCCAGGGACTGCGGAGCGTCTCCACCCAGGTCCCCCCTCACCACTGCAGCGGCAGCCCGACGTAGTTCTCCGCCAGGCTGGCCATGGCGGCCTCCGACGACGTGAGGTAATCCAGCTCGGCCAGCTGCACGCGCCTCTCCATCGGACCGTGGGCCGGGTCCCTGTGCAGCAGGCGCGTCATGAACATGGAGAAGCGCACGGCCCGCCAGGCGCGCCGCAGGCAGATCTCGGAGTACCGGCCGAGGAGCCCGTCGCCCCCCGAGCCATAGTGCGCCGCCAGCCCGGCTGCCAGCGTCTGCGCGTCGGCCACGGCGAGGTTGAGTCCCTTGGCCCCCGTCGGCGGCACGATGTGCGCGGCATCCCCGAGGAGGAAGAGCGGGCCGTACCGCATCGGGTCGCAGACGAAGGCTCGCATGTCGACGATACCCTTTTGTACCACCGGCCCCTCGATCAACCGCCAGCCGCCGTCCCCAACGGCCGTCCGGGCGCGCAGCTCCTCCCATATCCGGGCATCCGGCCACGCGGCGACGTCGTCGTCCGGGTCGACCTGAATGTACATGCGCTGGATCTCGGGCGAGCGGGTGCTGAGCAGGGCGAAGCCGCGGTCGCTGTGCGTGTAACAAAGCTCCGGCGAGGAGAGCGGCGCCTGCGCCAGGATGCCGAGCCAGCTGAAGGGCAGCACCTGCCCGTGCTCGGTCCGTGCCGGCTCGGGGATGGCCGCCCGGCTGGGGCCGTGAAAGCCGTCGCAGCCCGCGATGAAGTCGCAGTCGATCTCGCGCGCCCCGCCCTCCGCGCGGTAGCTCAGCCGCGGGTGCGCGCCGTCGAGGTCGCGCAGCGCCACCCCCGACACGGAGAACTCGATGCGCCCGCCGCGCTCGAGCAGCGCCGCCACGAAGTCCTTGATCACCTCGTGCTGGGCGTAGAGGGCGATGCGCCTGCCCCCGGTGAGCCGCACGAAGTCGATCCGGTGGCCCCGCCCGCCGAAGCGGATCTCGATGCCGCCATGGAACTGCGCCTGCCGCATCATGCGCTCGGCCACGCCGAGCTCGCCCATCAGGTCGACCGTGGCCTGCTCCAGGACCCCGGCCCGCAGCGTCGTCTCGATCTCCTGCCGGCTCCTGCTCTCCAGCACGACGGCGTCGATGCCATGCCGCTGCAGCAGCAGCGCCAGCGTGAGCCCGGCCGGGCCGGCGCCGATGATGCCGACCTGCGTCCGCGTGGCGCCGCGCCCCCCTCGGGCGAACCATTTCGGCCGGCGGGCGCCACCTCCTCTCCGTCCCGCCCGCCCAGGACCCGGCATGGTGGGGCGGGGCGCACGCCCCGCCCGTGCACAGCCGCGCTGGAATCGCGTGCGGGTGACCATCCTGACCCAGTACTGGGTCCCGCGCCGCCGCACGCCCGGCCACGCCCCGGCACGCACGGCCCCTCGCAAGGGATGCCGACCCCGCCGCCGAACCCCATCCAGCGGAAGGGGGTCGCGCCGTGCCGGTCTCCGTCGACGCCTCGCGCCGCATCTACGCGGCGCTCAAGGCCTGCGACGTGCGCGTGATCTCGGCCCTGCCCGAGACCTGGCTCGTCCACCTGATCCGCATGGCGGAGGAGGACCCGGCGATGACGCTGGTCCGCCTCGCCAAGGAGGAGGAGGGCGTCGGCATCTCGGCCGGCGCGCACCTGGCGGGCGTGAGCTCCGCCATGCTGATGCAGAACCACGGGCTGCTGGCGGCCGTGAACCCCATCGTGTCGCTGGCCCTGCTCTACAAGATCCCGCTGCTGATGCTGATCAGCTACCGCGGCCACATGGGCGAGCGCGACCCCTGGCAGACGCAGGGCGGGCTGGTCACCGAGCCGCTGCTGTCCGCGCTTGGCGTGCCGACCTGGACCCTCCGAGCCGACGATGATGTGACGCGTCGCATCCGCGACGCGCAAACCCTGGCCCACGCGGCGCTGCACCCGGTGGCGGTGCTGCTCACGCGGGACCTGATGTGGGAGGAGGCCACCCCGTCATGAAGCGGGCGGAGGCGCTGGCCGCCATCTACCCTGCGATCCGAGACGACATTGTCGTCACCATCATGGGCGCCGTGGCCGCCGAGCTGTACCAGCTGGGCCACCGCCCGAACTTCTTCTACCTGGAGCACGCCATGGGCCTGGCCTCGTCGATGGGGCTCGGCATCGCGCTCTGCAAGCCGGCGCGCCGCGTCGTGGTGCTGGACGGCGACGGCTCGCTGCTGATGAACCTCGGCACGCTCAGCACCATGGCGCGCTACCGGCCGCGGAACCTGGTGCACATCGTCTTCGACAACGAGAGCCTGCTGTCGGTCGGGGGGTTCCCGACGGCCACGGGCACCGGGACCGACCTGGCGGCCGTGGCCCGCGGCTGCGGCGTGCCGCACGTGGCCGGCGTCGAGACGGTGGAGTCGTTCGCGCGCGAGGTGGAGGCGGCGCTGGCGGGGCGCGAGCTCGCGACCATCGTGGCCAAGGTGGAGGCGGTGGGGCCGGCCTCCTTCCACATGGACCTCGGGTTGATCGAGAACCGGCTGCAGTTCGCGCGCAGCCTGCGGGAGGGCTCGTGATGAGCGTGCTTTCGGATCTGGTGGCGGCGCTGGAGTCCGGGTCCGTGCGGGTCGTGGACCTGACGGCGCCGCTTCAGCCGGAGACCCCCGTGATCCAGCTGCCGCCGCAGTTCGGCGCATCGCCGGGGCTGACGCTCGACGTCATCTCGCGCTATGACGAGGCCGGCCCGGCGTGGTACTGGAACACGCTGCATCTGGGGGAGCACACGGGCACGCACTTCGATGCGCCGATCCACTGGATCACGGGCCGCGACCTGCCCGGCAACGCCACGGACACGATCGCGCCGCGGCTTTTTGTGGGGCCGGCGTGCGTGGTGGACGTGACGGCGGAGTCCGGGCGCGACCCGGACTACCTGCTGCAGCCGCCGCGGCTGCTGGAGTGGGAGCGGGAGCACGGGCGCATCCCGGCGCGGGCGTGGGTGTTCATGCGGACCGGGTGGGCGCGCCGGGTCACGCCCGAGGCGTTCTTCAACGGCGGGCACACGCCGGGGATCGGCCTGGAGGGCGCGCGATTCTTGGCTGGCGAGCGGGACGTGCTGGGCGTGGGCGTGGAGACGGTGGGCACGGACGCGGGCATCGCCGGCGGCTTCAGCCCGCCCTTCCCCAACCACACCACGATGCACGGCGCCGGCAAGTTCGGGCTGACCTCGCTCTGCAACCTGGACCAGCTGCCGGCTGTGGGCGCGGTGGTCGTCGCGGCGCCGCTGAAGATCGTCGGCGGGTCGGGCAGCCCGGTGCGGGCCATCGCGCTGGTCGGAGGGTAGCGTTGCCCCGCGTCGAGGAGCTGCCGCCCGACGGAGCGGCCGCCTGGGGGCGCAAGGCCACCGTGCTTGGCAGCCTGCGGCGGGCGGGGCTGCCGGTGCCGGAGGCGATCGCCATGGCCGCCGACGCGCCGGGTCCGGAGGTGGTCGCCGCCTGGCGCGAGCTGGGCGGCGGGACAGTCGCCGTGCGCTCGTCCGCGCCGGGGGAGGATGCCGACGACCGCAGCCTCGCGGGGCGCTACACCACCGTCCTGGACGTGTGTGACGAGCCCTCTCTGCTCCTGGCTCACGCGCGGCTGGGCGAGATCCCGTGCGTCATCCAGGTCCAGGTGGATGCCGCCGTGGCCGGCGTGGCGTTCTCCCGCGCGCCGGACGATCCGGACACCGTCCTGATCCAGGTGGTGCGCGGGCCGCTGGCGCGGCTGGTGCAGGGCGCCGCCCGCCCCAGCGTCTGCGCGGTCCCGCGCTGGGACGCCGGCGGCGCGCGGTGGCGCGACCGGGCGGATGGAGCGCGCTTCCCGCTCGAGCCGCTCCTGGGGCTGCTGCAGAAGGTCGAGGTCCTCCAGGGCGGGGCGCAGGACGTGGAGTGGGCGCTCGACGGGGCCGGCGGCCTCTGGCTGCTTCAGGCGCGTCCCATCACCGGGCCGCTCCTGCCGCCCGCGCCCAGCCGCTGGCCGCTGCAGTGGCAGGACCCCGCCGACGCGGCGGTCCCGTGGAGGCAGGAGGTCGAGCACGTCTTCCAGACGGCCGCCTGCCCTCTTGCGGCTTCCGGCGCGGAGACGCTCTGGATCGCGCTGCTCCGCGGCCGGCAGCTGCCTGACGGCGAGGACGAGCGCTGGCTCTGCGGGCGGCCCTTCCACCGGGTACGACAGAGGCGACGGGGCTCCGTGCCCGACCCGCGCGCGCAGGCGTGGCTTTCCGCGTATGGCACCGACGCGATGCGCCGGTGGCGGCACGGCATCCTGCCCTATCTGACTCGCCGGTTCCGGTGGTGCCGCGACCTGCCGTGGGATCAGCTGCCCGCCGAGCGCCTGGCCATCGCCGTCGCGGCGGCGATCCGGATTTCCGACGCGTTCATGTGGATCCACTTCCATGTGCTCTTCTCGCGCGCGAAGGGCGACCTGGGGCGCTTCCTGGCGGAGCGGCTCGGGGTGGGCGCGGACGAGGCGGCCGGCCTGACGCTCGGCGCGGCCCATGCGACGGCCGCCATCGACCGGGCCCTGTACGCTCAGCTGCGGCATGAGGATCTGGACGCCTTCGTGGCGGAGTTCGGCGACCGCCCGATTCTCAGCGACGACTGGTCGCTGCCGACCTGGCGCGAGCGCCCGGAACACGTGGCTGAGGTGCTGACCGCCTGGCGCGAGCGCACGCCCGAGGACCCCGACGCACGGCTCCGCCGACTGCGGGGGCAGCGCAAGGCGTTGGCCCGGCAGCTCATGGGCCGCATCGACGAGCCGGAGGACCGCGTGCGCTTCCTGCGCCTCTGGCGGGCCGCCCTGCGCGAGGCCGCCCTGATGGAGGACCACAACTTCGCCATCGACCAGTGGCGCGAGGCGCTGCTGCACTACGCTTTCGCCGCGCTTGGCCGGCACCTGGCGCGGGCCGGCCTGATCCCGCGCCCTGACGATGTGTGGAGCCTCTACGTCGACGAGGCGTTGACGGCCCTGGTGCAGCGGCGGCCCGTGGACAGCGGTCTTCACTGGCGTCACGCCCTGCGGAGCCGGTGGCGGCGCCTGTCTCTACCGGTCGAGGTCGGCGGGGGAGCGCCGGCGGCCGTGGAAGCCTGCGCGGACTGGCGGGGTGAGCCAGCCTCCCCAGGGCTTGGGTCCGGCCCCGCGCGCGTCGTGCTCACCCTGGAGGACTTGGCGCGCCTGCGGCCCGGTGACGTGCTCGTCACCCAGGTCCTGCTGCCGCCGCTCGCCCAGGCCGCCTACGTCGCGGCGGCCATCGTGTCCGAGGGCGGCGCCGCCCTGAGCCATGGCGGTATCCTGGCCCGCGAGGCCGGGATCCCCGCGGTGGTGGCGGTGGATGGCCTCCTTGGCGGCGTGCGCGACGGGGACTGGCTGGAGGTGGACGGGGCCGCGGGTACCGTGCGCATCGCGCCGGCGCGCAAGACGGGGACCACGTGGGCGGAGGCGTCTGAGCTCCCGCACGGTCCCCGCACGGAGCCGACCGAGTACCAGAGGATGTCCGACCGCTTCCAGCAGTGGGAGCGCGTGCTGGATCAGGCCATGAGCCCGGCCGAGGCGGAGGCGGCCTGCGGCCACCCGGACCTCCGCCTCTTTGACGGCTACCTCTATCGGCTGGCCGGAAGCGACGCCAAGCCGCCCGCGCTGCCGGCGCCGGGGTGGCTGTACGGCGCCGAGCGGCAGCGTGCCAGCGGGCTTGCCTGGCTGGTCGCCGAGCGCCAGGCGCTGCACGCGTGGCAGGTCCGGCACCCGCTGCCGGGCAGGCTGGGCGCATGAGCCGGATATTCGACCCGCACGGCACGCTGGGCCGGGCCCTGTGGATCGGCGGCGGCCAGTGGGCGGGCAAGAGCACCGTCTCCCACCTGCTGGCCCGCAGGTACGGGCTCACGGCCTACCACTACGACTTCCACGACGCTCGCGGACACGACGCGCGGCGGGTGGCCGGGCGGGCCCGCGCCGGGGAGCCTCTGGACGGTCCGAGCCTGGAGGATATGTGGGTGCGGCCGACGCCGGCGGCCATGGCCGAGCATGCGCTCGCCGAGTTCCGCCGCCGCTTCGAGTGGACGTTGGACGACCTGCGCGGGCTGGACTCATCCCGGCCCGTCCTCGCCGAGGGGTGGGGGCTGCGGCCCGGGCTGGTGGCGCCCCTGCTGGATTCGCCGCGGCGCATGGTTGTGCTGGTGCCGACCGAGGCCTTTCGCGCGGCCCAGCTGGCGCGCATGCCGCGGGCACGCGAGTTCTCGCGGGCGGCGGATGTCAGCGATCCGGCCCGCGCCCAGGCCAACCGGCTGGCACGCGATGCCCTGCTGGCGGAGGATGCGGCAGCCCAGGCCCGGCAGCTCGGCATCCGCGTCATCGAGGTGGACGGCTCCCGCGATGCCGGCGGCGTGGCCGAGCTGGCGGCCGATGCGTTTGCGCCGTACCTGCCCCTGCCGGCCGATGCTGCCCTGATCGTCGTCGACGTGCAGAACGACTTCTGCCCGGGCGGGGTTCTGGCCGTCCGCGCCGGCGACGCTGTGGTCCCCGCGATCAACGCGCTGGCGGGGCGCTTCGCCCACGTCGCGATGACCTGTGACTGGCACCCGGCTGACCATTGCTCGTTCGCGGCCAGGGGCGGGCCATGGCCGCCGCACTGCGTGCAGGGCAGCGCGGGCGCCGCCTTTCACGGCGGCCTCGACCTGCCCGGGGCCACGGTCTTCCGCAAGGGCACCGACCCGGACGCCGAGGCGTACAGCGGTTTCGCGGGCCGCACGGAGGCCGGGGAAGACCTCGCGAGCTGGCTCCGCGCGCGCTGCGTGCGGGAGGTCTGGGTCGTGGGGCTCGCGACCGATTACTGCGTGCGGGCCAC
>DAHVAF010000231.1 GCA_027314765.1 Clostridia bacterium
GCCGCCTCGATCACGTCGCGGAGGTCGCCCCGGTGAGGCAGAAGCGCGTACGCGAAACGGTGCAGCCCCTCATCGGCCGTCGGGTCGGGGAAGCCGGGCCCCCGCAGCAGCGAGAGGCGCATGCGCGAACCGCGGATGTCGTGGCCGTACTTGCAGTCGTTCAGCAGGGCGACGCCGTAGCCGGACTCGCTCAGGTCGGCCCAGCGGTGGCCGCAGACCTCGTACTGGGCCTCCTCCCAGCTCGTGTTGGCGACCGCCGGCCGCTCGATGTGTCCGTGCTGGATCTCATAGGTGGCGCGCGGCGAGCGCACCGCCACCTCGAAGGCGACCTTCAGCAGGCGGTGGCGCTCCCGCCAGTCGACCCGCGTGTGGAACTCCAGCCGTCGCGAGCCGGCGGCCAGGACCATGCGCTGCTCGATCCTGGAGCCGCCGAAGCGGCGGACGAAGCGGACGGCGCAGCGCAGCGGGTTGGACTCGACGACCTCGACCGCGTCGAGCGAAGTCAGCTCCTCGAAGCTGGCGAGGCTGGCCCGGTCGATGTTCCAGGCGTCCCAGCGCTCGGGGCGGTCCTCGAAAAGGTGGAAGACGTTGCCCCGGCTGCCGGGCACGAGAACCTCGCGGCCGGCGACGCGATTCCACACGGAGACCAGCAGGCCGTCGTCATCCCAGCGCACACGCAGCTGGTCGTTCTGCATCCAGTCCGGACCGACCTCAACAGGCGGCGGCGCGGGCTTGGTCGCCAAGGGTGCCCAGCCGCACGCCGGGGCCGACACGACCATCAACTGCCCGCCGACCTCCACGACCTCCGTCCGGTCGTGGGACGCCGCGTTGAAGACGACGCCCGGCCCCCGTCCCGCGGCGATGCCGTCCATCGCCTCCCGGGCCACCGCCTGCGCGGTGGCCAGCACCTCCGCGTGCGCCTGCGCGGCGTCCTCATACACCCAGTGGATGCCGGACCCCGGCAGGATGTCGTGAAACTGCTGGAACAGGAGCCCCTTCCAGGCCTCGCTCAGCCCGGCCCGCCGGTCGATTCCCGCCGCGACGGCCCACATCTCCGCGGCACGCAGGGCCTCCTCACCCCGGCGGTTGGCCAGCTTCACGTCGGCATGGGTCGTCAGCGTACCGCGGTGGTACTCGAAGTGGAGCTCGCCGACCCAGGTGGGCAGGCCGGCGCCGCCTACCTCCGCGAGGAACTCCTCCGCGGTTCCGATCCGGAGGCCCGGTGTCCGGCGCGCCTGCTCGAGCATCTCCGCGGTCGGTCCGCCGCCGCCGTCGCCATAGCCAAAGGGGTACAGGCGGGGGCCAGCCCCCGCCTGTACCTCCTCCGCGGTGAAGGTGCCGTTGTAGGTGTCGGCCGGCGGGAAGTGGGCCAGAACGCGGCTGCCGTCGTGGCCCTCCCACCAGAAGGTGGTGTGCGGGAAGCGGTTGGTGTCGTTCCAGCTCATCTTCTGGGTCACCAGCAGCCGCAGGCCGGCCTGACTGGCGATCTGCGGCAGGGCGGCACTGTAGCCGAAGACGTCCGGGATCCAGAGGACGTGGCTCTCCACGCCGAGCTCCGTGGCGAAGAACCGCTTGCCGTAGAGGATCTGGCGCACCAGCGACTCGCCGGAGGGGATGTTGGTGTCCGGCTCCACCCACATGCCGCCCACCGGCTCCCAGCGGCCCTGCCGCACTCGCTCCCTGATCTGCGCGTAGAGCGAGGGGTAGCCGTCCTTCATCCACTGGTAGTGGATCGCCTGGCTGCACGTGAAGCGGTGCTCGGGGTAGCGCGACATCAGCCGCAGCTGGTTGGCGAAGGTGCGTGCGCACTTGCGCCGGGTCTCGCGCGCCGGCCAGAGCCAGGCGGAGTCGATGTGCGCATGGCCGACGGCGATGACCCCTGCGCCGCCGGCGAGCTCAGGGACATCCCCCGGCGGGTCGACCGTCGCCAGCTCTGCCTGCACCAGCCGGTAGAGACGCGGCCCGCCGTAGTCCGGCGTCAGCAGCGGCCAGTCGGCCAGCCCCCATGGCGGAGCCGGGTTGGCCGCCGCCTCGACGTAGAGGTCGACGGGCCCGGCGCCCTCGATCCGGAAGGTGCGGTGGTGGTGGTGCAGCCCCTGCAGGGGCCGGCCGTCGGCGCTCCAGATCAGGCCCTCGGCGCTGAAGCCCGGCGAGCCGCTGCCCCCGAGGTGGATGCGGGCCACCACCTCGGCCCCGGCCCACTCGGGGGGCACCTCGCCCGTGAGGTGAAACCAGGTGGTGCCCCAGCGGCCGCCCCACGCCTGTCCGACCGCGAACGGCGCAAACGGCCGCCGCACGGCCTCCGCGAACGGCAGGGGCTCTCCAGGCAGCTCGCAGGCCTCGACCCGCAGCGGCACCGCGCTCACGGCGCGGCCTGCCACAACGACGGTCCGCCCTCGGCCACTGCGGCCTGCCCTGCCGGCGCCACCCTCACGGCGCGGCCTGCCGTAGCGCGCCTGTGATCTCGGCCATGGCGGCCTGCTCTGCCGGGAGCGCGCTCACGACGCGGCCTCCCGTAGCGCGGCCCCGATCTCGGCCACCGCGGCCTCCCCGAGCGGAAGCTGCGGCGCCACGGGCGGACCCACCTCGAACCCCTGCAGCTCCAGGCCCGCCTTCACGCACGCCGCCAGTCCGTGCTTGCCGAACACCTCGTTCACGCGCCAGAGCCGCCGCTGCAGGGCCATGGCCTTCTCCCACTCCCCCGCCACCGCGAGGTCATACAGCGCGACGCACTCGCGCGGCAACAGGCACGCCGGGCCCGCCATCCAGCCCACGCCGCCCAGCTGCAGCACGGTGAGCGGGATGTGGGCCGAGGCGCTGAAGACCTTCATCCGCGTGCGGTTCAGCACCGTCAGGATCTCGCCCGTCTGGCCGGAGGCCTCCTTGAAGTACTGGATGTTGGGCACCTCGGCCAGCTCCGCGACCAGGTCGGCCGGCAGGGCCACGCCCGCCAGGCGCGGGTTGCTGTAGAGGACGACCGGACAGGACGGCACAGCCGCGGCCACGTCGCGGAAGAAGCCGGCCACGGCCGCCCGCGGGAGGGGGAAGTACTGCTGGAGGATGAGGACGAGGCCGTCGGCGCCGAGCCCCGCATACCGCCTCGCCTCGGCGACCGCCTGCTGGGTCGCGAACGCGGCCACCCCGGGAACCACGGGGACGCGGCCGCGAGCGGCCGCGACCGTAATGCGCACGATTTCGGCCCGCTGCTCCCCGTTCAGGTACGGGCTCTCCCCCGTGCTGCCGAGCGGGCTCAGCCCGTGCACGCCCGCGTCCACCAGGTGCTCGACCAGCCGGCGCAGCACCGCCTCGCGCACGGCGCCCGTCGCCGGGTCCACGGGCGAGACCAGGTAGGGGTAGATGCCGTGAAGGCTCGTCACGCCACCGCCTCCTCGTTTGGCCGGCTGCACCACCGCAGCGCCAGGCGGGCGATCACGCGGCACGCCGTCACGAGGGGGCAGATGCCGTGAAGGCTCGTCACGCCACCGCCTCCTCCTTCGGCCGGCTGCACCACCGCAGCGCGAGGCGGGCGATCACGCGGCACGCCGTCACGAGGTCGGCGATGGCCACGCTCTCGTCGACGGCGTGGGCGTTCGCCAGGTCGCCGGGGCCATAGATGACGGTCGGCATGCCGGCGTCGGCCAGCCAGCCGGCGTCGGCGACGCTCGGCGACATGTCCAGGCGCGGGGCGGCGCCGGTGACGGCCGCGTGGGCGTCGGCCAGCAGGCGCATCCCGGGGTGATCCGGCAGGAGCGGCACGGGCGGGAAGACCTCGCCGCGGTCGGCGATCATCGACTTGCCGCCCCAGCGGAAGGTCGGCGGGTGCTCGCGCAGCCAGGGGTCGGCGGCTGCGACGGCAAGGACGTGCGCCTCGACCTCCGCGGCCGCCTGGGCCGCCGTGGTGTCGGGGTAAAAGTGCACCGTGATCCAGAGCGCGCAGCGGTCGGCGATGAAGGCCGGGTGGCGGCCGCCCTCGATCACGGCGGGGTTGATGGTGGTGATGCCGGGCGGAAAGCCCGGATAGCTGCGGGTCACAGCCCAGTGGCGCTCCAGGTCCTGCAGGCCGGCGATCACCTTGGCCATCTTCTCGATGGCGCTGGCGCCGAAGACCCCGCCGCCCGCGTGGATCGTGCGCGCGCGCATGCCGTCGTGGAGGGTCGCCGGGGAGTGGATCTCGATCCAGCCGGTGATGACGCCGCCCTGGCCCTGCAGCTGCAGGCCGGAGGAGTCCAGGCAGACGGACAGGTCGGCGCGGTAGCCGCGCGCGGTGGCTGCGGCCGTGCCCGCCTCGCCCTGCTCCTCGCCGATGACGGACTCAAAGGTGAGATCGCCCGGCAGCCGCACGCCGCACGCCTGCAGGGCCTCCAGGGCGAAGAGGCCGGCGGCCAGCCCGCCCTTCATGTCGGAGGCGCCGCGGCCGTAGAGGCGGCCGTCGCGGACCTGCGGCAGAAAGGGCTGCAGCGACCAGGCCGACGCATCGCCCACTTCGGCCACGTCGACGTGGCCGTTCAGGATCAGGGACGCGTGGGCGGCGGCGGCCGTGCCGGGCAGCACCCCCACGACGTCCGGGTCGCCGGGGTAGACGTCGAACTGGTCCACGCGGCAGCCCAGCGCGCGCAGGCGCTCGGCGATGAAGGCCTGCGCCTCGCCCGTGTTGCGGCCGGGCGGGCTCACGGTGGGGAAGGCGATCAGGCGCGCGGCCAGATCGCGGAGCTCGTCCGCGTGGGCCTGGATGTGGCGGTCGACGGCGGCGATGGCGGCGGCCATGGCCTCACCGCGGTGGTCGCGGCATGGGTGGTCGGGGCCCGGGCGGTCGGGGCCTGGGCGGTCGGGGCCCGGGCGGTCGGGGTCCCCTGAGCTCACGGCGGGCGGCGCCTCCCTGCCCACGGACTACGCGTTGACGGCGCGCGCGTCCTTCCGCCAGAGTGAAGTACATGGGACGCTCGCTGGAGTTCTGGCGCGCCAACGAGGGCACTGCCGTGGCCTGCCTCCGCCACCCCTTCCTGCGCGGCATCGCCGACGGCACGCTGCCGCGCACGCGCTTCCTCTTCTACGTCGGCCAGGACGCCTTCTACCTGGACGCGTACGCGCGCGCGTACGCCCTGGCGCTGGCCAAGGCCCCCGACCCCGAGGCGCTGGCGGGCTTCCACGAGCTGCTGGACGGCGCCGTGAAGGAGCGCTCCCTGCACCGCGCGTACGCCACCCGCTGGGGCGCGGACCTGCGGCCGCAGCCCGCCCCCGCGACGCTTGCCTACACCGACTTCCTGCTGCGGGTGGCCTGGAGCGAGCCGGCCGGGCGCATCGCCGCCGCCATGACCCCCTGCATGCGCCTCTACGCCTACCTGGGCCAGTCCCTGCAGGCCGACACGCGCACCACCAGCCCCTATGCCGAGTGGGTGCGCACATACGCGGATGGCGCCTTCGACGGGCTGGCCCGCCGCCTGGAGAGCCTGCTCGACCGCCTGGACGACGGCACGGCGGCGACGGCCGAATACTACCGGCAGGCCATGCGCCTGGAGCTGGCGTTCTTCGAGGCCGCCTGGCAGGGCCAGTAGGGTGAGTGCTGGCGGGACCAGGCCGGCCGGCGGGGCCAGCGAGGTCAGCGAGGCCGGCGGCACCACCCTGACGTCGAGGACGGCCGCGACCGCGAGTATGGCAGCTGCAGCGCTGACGTGCGTGGCGACGGCGAGATCGAGAAGCGCAGCCACCCCGTCCCCCCGGGGCTCCTGTGCCAGGTGGCCGGCCACGAGTTGCACCAAGCGCGCCTCCCGTGCGAGCGCTGCCTGAAGGCCCAGGTCTGAATTCAAGCCTCAGGAGGCGTCCGCGATGCTCGCCATCGGCCGGCCCGATTCCATCGAATACGGCCCCCACGCGCGCCAGTACGTCGACCTGGTGCCCGACGGCGATCTGGGCGCGCAGTTGGAGACGCAGCTCACCGCCTGGCGCACCCTGCTCGCCGGCCTGGACGACGCCTGGGCCGGCACGTACGCATACGCGCCGGGCAAGTGGACGATCAAGGAAGTCGTGGGCCACGTGATCGACACAGAGCGGATCTGCGCGTACCGGCTGCTCGCTTTGGCGCGCGGCGAGGCCGCCGCGCTTCCCGGCTACGATCAGGAGGTCTACGTCCGACTTGGCCGGTTCAACGAGCGGAACCTCGCCCAGTTCACGGACGAGCTGGCCAGCGTGCGGTCCGCCACCCTGTCTCTGCTGCGCGGCGTGCCCGCGGACGGCTGGCTTCGTCGCGGAGTCGCGAACAGCCAACCGTTCTCGGCGCGAGGCGTCGCCTACGTCCTGGCCGGCCATGACCTGCACCACGCGCAGGTCATGCGCGAGCGATATCGGCTCAGCCCCGGGGCATCCGCTTGAACGTGGCCTGGGCGATGGCCACCGCCTCGTCGCCGCAGCGCACCGTCGCCTCCGCGAAGTAGAGCGTGCGGGTCGTCTGGACCACATGCCCGGTGGCCACCAGGCGGCCGGCGCGCGCCGCCCGCATGAAGCGCACGCTGAGCTCGATCGTGCTCATGGACTCGCCCGGCGCCAGCTGGGAGTAGGCCACCGCCATGGCCGCGTCGGCCATCGACGCGATGACGCCCCCGTGCACGACGCCCTGGCCCTGCAGGTGCTGCGGCCCGATGTCCAGCGCCACCTCGGCCTCGCCCGGCGCCTGCCGCGTCATGCGCATCCCGATGTGGCGCCAGAAGTCCGGAACCTCCACCCGCCCTCGCCCCCGTCGCAGGAAGCGTACACCAAGGGCGGCGTACACTGGCGCCATGCGCATCGATGCCGTCGAGCCGCCCCGCCATCCCGTGTACTGGCCCGCGGGGGCCCGGCTGAACCCCGGCTCGCGCCTGCTGGCCGAGGCGGCCGCGGGCGGCTCGGTCCTGGCGGTCAACATGGCCCCCGACCCCGCCCTCGCGGTATGGCGGGCCGCCGGTGCTCACCTCCTCGTCCAGGACGAGCGGGCCAGCGCCATCGCCTGTGCGCGGCGGCTGCTGGAAGGGGCCGAGCTGCGGCCGGCCGTCGCGCCGGAGACCGCCTTCGCGCCCCAGAGCGCGGATATCGCCCTGGTGAACCTCCACTACCTCTGGGGCCGCCAGCCGGCGCGCGAGAGCATGGTGGCCGCCCTGGCCGGTCTGCGCCCGGGCGGCCGCGTGCTGCTGGCCGGCGCCAACGACCGGGGCGTCCGCTCGGCGGCGGACGACCTGGCCGCGCTGTCGGGCAACGCGCCCGAGGTCCTGGCCTACGGCAAGGGGCACCGGCTGGTGGCGGCCGTGCGCCCGGCCGGCTGGGCGCCGCCCGCTCCCGCCGAGGGCGAGCCGGTGACCGCTGACGCGGGTGGGGTCCCTGTCGCGCTGCGCCGCGTGCCGGGCCTCTTCGCGGAGGGCCTGCCGGACCCAGGCACGCGCCTGCTCGTGGCGACGGTCCCCCCGGCCTCCCCCGGCCAGGAGGTGCTCGACCTCGGCTGTGGCGGCGGGGCGGTGGCGATCGCGGCCGCCCTGCGCCAGCCGCTGGCCCGGATCTGGGCGATCGACGACAGCCTGCGGGCCGTGCGCACGACGGGGGCCAACGCCGCGGCGAACGGCGTCGGGGAGCGCGTGCGCGCTGTCCACGGCGACGGCCTGGAGGCCCTGCCCGCCGACCTCAGGGTCGACATCCTGGCCACGAACCCGCCCCACCACTTCGGCGCCATCGCCACGACCGCCCTGGCCGAGGTCTGGCTGCGGTCGGCGCCCGCCCGCCTGCGCCGCGGCGGCCGCCTTTACGTCGTGTTCAACCGCTTCCTGCCTTACCTGAAGGTGCTGGAGGGCGTGTTCGGCCGCGATGCCGCCACCCTGCTGGCCGACGCCGACGGCTACCGCGTCGCGGGCGCCGTGCGCGGCTGACCCAGCAGCAGGGCCATCAGAAGGTCGCCGTGGTAGCGCCCGTCGCGGGACACCGCCCGCCGGCGCCGGCCCTCGATCTTGAAGCCGAAGGCCTCGCAGAGCCGGATCGCCGGCGTGTTCTCCACGAAGACGTGCAACTGCAGCCGCGTCACGACGCCCGTCGCGCGCGCCCAGTCGATCCCGCGCTCGAGCAGGGCGCGTCCCACCCCCTGCCGCCGGTGGCCCGCGGCGACCGACATGCCGCACTCGACGGCATGCCGCGTGGCGCGCAGGTCGCCGCCAAAGCAGTTCCAGAGGCCGACCAGGGCGCCCTCGGGGGCGCGGGCGCAGAGAAACAGGGCGTTCTCCCGCGCGTGGTGGCACCGGATCACGGCCTCTTCCTCCTCGACCGTGAGGCGGAACTCGTCGGGATGGTTCGGCAGGTGGATGCCGGGCTCCGCCAACAGCGTCTTCGCGAACGCGATCATGGCCGGCGCGTCGCCCTCCACCGCCTCCCGGACCACCCACGGACCGCCGCCCGGCA
>DAHVAF010000236.1 GCA_027314765.1 Clostridia bacterium
CGGGGGACCGGGCCTGGGGATCGGGGCCAGGGACCGGGTCCGGGCCTGGGGCCGGGGTCCGGGGACCGGGTCCGGGCCTGGGGCCGGGGTCCGGGGACCGTCCGGGCCGGGCGATCGTGGCGGTGGCCCCCATCGCCCGGCCGGATCGGTGCCAAGCGGCCGCCCCGGGTTCTCGGCCGTTTTTCGAGGACGGTGCCTGGCAACGAGGCGGGGGAGCGGGCCCCTGAGTTGCCGTACGTCCGATGTGAGGTGGGCGGAGCAAGATGGCGGAGCTGCGGGTGCGTCCCAGCGGCGGCTGGCAGGGCACGCTGCGGGTCCCGGGCGACAAGTCGATCTCGCACCGGGCCCTGATGCTCGGCGCCCTGGCCCACGGCACGACGCGGGTGCGCAACTGGCTGCCGGCCGGCGACTGCTGGAGCACGCGCCGCTGCCTGCTCGCCCTGGGCGTAAGCATCGGCGAGGACCCGGACGGCGCCGTGGTGGTGGAGGGCGGAGGTCCCGAGGCGCTGCGCGAGCCGGACGGCATCCTCGATTGCGGCAATGCGGGCACGGCCATGCGGCTGCTGCTGGGCATCGTGGCGGGCCTGCCGCACTTCGCCGTGCTGGATGGCGACTCGTCCCTGCGGCGGCGGCCCATGCGGCGCGTCACGGAGCCCCTGACGCGCATGGGCGCGCGGGTCGACGGGCGCCAGGGCGGGGCCACCGCGCCCCTGGCAGTGCGCGGAGGCGGGCTTCAGGGCATCCGCTGGCGGCCGGAGGTCGCCAGCGCCCAGGTGAAGTCGTCCATCCTGCTGGCCGGGCTGCTCGCCGAGGGCGAGACCGTGGTGGAGGAGCCGGCCGCCACCCGCGACCACACCGAGCGCATGCTGCGTGGGTTTGGGGCGCGGGTGCAGGTGGAGGGGACGCGCGTCGCCCTCGCCGGCGGCCAGCGGCTCGCGGCGCGCGATGTCGACGTGCCCGGCGACCTTTCGGCGGCCGCGTTCTTCCTGGGCGCGGCGGCCATCCTGCCCGGCTCGCGCGTCACGGTCCCCGCCGTCGGCGTCAACCCCGGCCGGACGGGCTTCCTCGACGTGCTGGCCGAGATGGGGGCGGAGGTTGTCCTGGCGGCGCAGCGCGACGTCGCGGGCGAGCCGGTCGCCGACGTGACCGTTGCGGCACCCGCCTCCGGCCGGCTGCGCGGGGTGCGGGTGGCGGGAGCTCTGGTGCCGCGGCTGGTGGACGAGGTGCCGATCCTGGCGGTGGTGGCGGCGTGCGCCGACGGGGATACCGTGGTGGCTGATGCCGGCGATCTGCGCACCAAGGAGAGCGACCGGCTGCACGAGACAGCGGTCCACCTGGCGCGGATGGGCGCTCAGATCGAGGAGCGGCCGGACGGGCTGAAGATTCGCGGCGGCGGGCGGCTCACGGGGGCCGAGGTCGACAGCGCCGGGGACCACCGCATGGCCATGGCCCTGGCGGTGGCCGGCCTGGCGGCGCGGGGCGAGACGGTCATCAGTGGGGCGGAGAGCGTGGCCATCAGCTTCCCGGAGTTCACGCGCGCCCTGGCGGCATTCACGGGCGGCACACACGCGCCGGTGGTCTGATCCCAACGGCGCGGGAAACGCGGTCGGGGGACCTCGCCGTGGGCGAGATCCCCCGCGCTGCCGCCAAGAATCGGTGCGAGCCGGCGCCGGGTCCCTAGGGTCGGATGCGCCCGCCGACACGGCCGGCAAGGTTCTGCTCGGCCATCTCGATCATCCGGCGAACCATGTGGCCGCCGACCGCGCCGCACTGCCGCGAGGGAAGGTCGCCCCAATATCCATCCGGCGGCGGGTTGACGCCGATCTCCGCCGCGACCTCGTATTTGAACTGGTCGAGGGCGGCTGCTGCCTCGCGCACCAGCGCGCGGTTGCTCTGGGAGCCTCTCGCCAAACTCGTCACCTCCTTGCACGGTAGCATGGCGCTGACACCCGCACGGGCATACCTGCCACAAGATGGCGCGGCATGAGCGGCCCACCCACGACCATCGTCGCAAACATGGTCCAAATGGCCCTGGCCAGACGGACGTGCCCGCGGTAGCCTGGCAGCGCGGCGGGGAGGTCGTGTGGGCTTGATCCGGGTGCAGCCCCGTTACGATCCGGAGGACACATACGCCCGACTGTTTCGCAAGGCCGTCGGCAGCCAGTGGTCCGCGGACGACGTGGACTGGGAGGCGCCGCTCGGCCTGCCGCCGCGCCAGGCCGTGGCGCTCACCCGTGTGCTTTCGCCGGTGTACCTCGGCGAGCAGTCCGCCATGTACGGGGCGTGCGCCGTGCTGCCGCAGCTGGCGGCCGCCGGCGAAACGTCGGCCCAGCTCTATATCGCCAGCTTTCTGCTCGACGAGGCGCGTCACTTCGAGATCCTCACCCAGCTCTACCAGCGGCTCGACCACCACCCGGTGGCCCTGCGCGAGGTGCCGGAGATGCTCCGCTACCATCACCGCCTGCGCCAGGGGGACCGCATCGACTGGATCTGGGGCATCCTGATCTCGGACCTGTTCGCGCGCCAGTTCTACCAGGCATTCGCCAAGGTGCAGCCCGCGGCGCTCTTCGGCCGGGTCTCGGCGCGGGTGCTCATCGACGAGTCCCGCCACCAGGCCTTCTCGCACACCTACCTCAAGCATGTCGTCCCGAACCTGCCGCCCGAGCGCCGGCAGGGGCTGCGGGCGATGCGCGACGACCTCCTGCAGACGATGGGGGCGATCCACCGCCGCCTGCGCGACGACACCGAGGCGCTCGGGTTGGACGGGGCCGTCTTCCTTGGCGAGCTGGCGGCCCAGATTGAGGCGCACGCCCGGAGCATCGGACTCGACCAGGACACGGACGATGGCGGGGACGGCGCCGGCCATGGTGGGGACGCCGGCCGCGCGCACGCGGACTGGGCACGGCTGATCTCCGGCAAGCGCGAGCAATCCAAGGCCAGCGGCGGCGTGGCGTGGCCCGCGGGCAGCGTGGCGGCCAGCGGGGAGCCGAGGGCGCAGCGACGCCGGCGGTTCGCCTTTGACCTGCACGGCCTGGCCCAGAGCTGCCGGGCATGCGCCGTCGCCCTGCTCTGCCGGGCCCGGGTGGCGCAGTCGGCCGCGCGCGCCTGAGCAAGGGGCGCTGCTCGATGGGGTGAAGCGCGAGATCGACGTGGCGGCGCGCAACTGGCGACCCTCGCCCCTGGCGGGCCCGATCTTCCTCGTGACGACCGTCAACGCGCAGGGCTGGACGAACGTGGCGCCCAAGAGCCTGATCAACTTCATCACGGTCTCGCCACCGCGCCTCGTGCTGGGGTGCAGCCGTGGCCACCACACCTCCCAGAACCTGCTGGCCAACGGCGAGTGCGTGCTCAACCTGCCCCAGGACCGTCTCGCGGGCAGGGCCTGGGCGGCGGCCGAGCCGCGGCCCCCGGCGCCGGATGAGGCGGAGGCCCGTGGCTTCACCCCCATCCCCGCCCTGCGGGTCAGGCCGCCGCGCCTGGCGGAGTGTGCGGCCCACATCGAGTGCCGGCTCGAAGGCGTCCAGTGGTATGGCGATGAGTGCGTTCTTGTGCTTGGCGTCGTTGCGGCCTCCGCCGACGCGGAAGCCTGCGACGCGGAGGATCCCTACGCCGTCCTGCGTCCGATCTTCTTTCTGGCGCCAGGTATTTTTGGCACCATCACAGCGGGTACGCCTGTCCGGCCATCCGCCTGACGCCCTCAGTTTTCAACGGAGAAGACGTCCCGCAGTCCCTCGCCCAGAAAGTTGAACGCCAGCACCGTCAGCAGGATCAGCAGGCCTGGGTAGAAGGCCAGCAGCGGCCGCTGCCAGATGTAGTTCTGGGCGTCGGTGAGCATGTTGCCCCAGGTCGGCGTCGGCGGCTGCACGCCAAGGCCCAGGTAGCTCAGGGCCGACTCGGCCAGGATGGCGCCCCCCGTACCGAGGCTCGCGGCCACGATCACCTGGGGACCGGCCTGCGGCAGCAGATGGTTGACCATCATGCGCCGTGGCGGCGCTCCCATGGCGCGGGCGGCTTCCACGAAGTCCATGGCCTTCACGCGCAGCACCTCGCCCCGCACGAGCCGCGCCACGCCCATCCACGATGTGAGGCCGATGGCCAGGATGACGTTCTGCAGGCTGGAGCCGAAGAACGCCATGACGACCAGAAGCAGAAAGAACGTCGGAATCGTCAGCATGGCGTCGGTGACGCGCATCAGCACGACGTCGGTCCAGCCGCCAAAATAGCCCGTCGTCAGTCCGACCGCCACTCCGACCCCAATGGAGACGACGACGGCGGAAAGCCCGACCGCCAGGGATACCCGCCCGCCGTAGATCAGCTGGCTCAACACGTCATAGCCGCTGCCGCTGGTGCCCAGGGGATGCTGGCGACTCGGCGGGGCCAGCATGTGGGCGAGGTCCATGTGCGTCGGCGCGTAGGGCGCGATGTGCGGCGCCAGGATGGCCACCGCGTAGGCGATCACCAGGTAGACCAGCGACGCGGTCGACAGCGGATTGCGCCGCAGGCGGGCCACAGCGCGGCGCACGCCCCGCGGCGGCTCGTGCCGGATCGCCGCCTCGCCGGCCGGGGCGATCGCATCGGGCCCCGCCGGCGGGACCGGCGCCGGGGCCTGGCCTGCCGCGAAATGGCGCTTCATTTGAGGTCGATCCTCGGATCGATCAGAACGTAGCTGAGGTCCGTCACCAGGTTGATCAGGATGACGGCCGCGGCCACGACGATCGTGATCCCCATGATCAGGGGGTAGTCGTGGGCGTACGCGGCCTGCACGGCCAGCTGGCCCATGCCCGGCCACGCGAAGACCTGCTCGGTGATGGCGGCGCCGCCGATGAGCAGCGGCAGCGCCAGGCCGACCATGGTCACGAGCGGGATCATGCTGTTGCGCAGCGCGTGCCGGTAGAGGACCACCCGCGCCGACAGCCCCTTGCTGCGCGCCGTTCGGATGTAGGGCTGCGAGAGCACGTCGATCATGCTGGTCCGCACGTAGCGTGAGAACCCCGCCATGAAGGCCGTGGCCAGCACAAACGCGGGCATGATCAGGTGGCGCAGGATGTCGCCCGTGGAGACGACGGAGGCACCCTCCGTGTACATGCCCGCGGCAGGCAGAACCTTCCACTGGATGCCGAACACGATGATCAGCATCAGCCCGAGCCAGAACACCGGCACCGACACGCCGATGAAGCTGAGGGCCGAGGTGATGTTGTCCACCACGGAGCGCGGCTTGATGGCCGTGATGACCCCCACCGGGATGGCCACCACCAAGGAGAGCGCGAGCGCCGACGCGCCGAGGAGCAGGGTGGCCGGCAGCCGCACGGCGATCATCTGGGTGACGGGCAGGTCCGAGGTGTACGCGATCCCCAGGTTGCCGTGGGCCAGTTGCACGAGCCAGTCCCAGAACTGGATGTAGAGCGGCCGGGTGAGCCCGAGGGCGACCTCGATCTGATGCATCTGCTGGGCCGTCAGCTTCTGGTCGCTCATGAGGATGCCCGGGCCGCCCGGCGCCGCGTGGATCAGCGCGAAGGTGATCAGCGCGACGATGAAGAGCAGGATCACCGACTGGACCAGGCGACTCAGGATGTACCGGCTCACCCGGCCATGTCCCTCCCTCGGGATGGAGCCGGAGGTCACGCACCCATCAGGCCGAGAGGGTCCACCTGTACGTGTAGTACAGCGCGTCGCGGATGCCGATGGGCCCAAATCCGTGCACGCGCGAACTGAACCCCCGGATCTCCTGGGGGAAGAGCATGAACACGTCCGGCTGCATCTGCTTGAGGCGCGCCTGCAGCTTGTCGTAGATGGGCGTGCGCGTCGCTGGCGTGGACTGTGCGACACCTTGGGCGAAGAGCTGGTTCGTCTGCGGGTCGTCGAAATTCGGGTGCTGCGGGTCGGTTCCGTCGTTCTGGCTGTCGTATCCGCCGCGGACCGCGTTGGGGTCGTTGGGCGTGATCCACCACTCGACCGCGGTGTCGAATTTCATGTTGCCGATCTGCGTGTACCAGTTGTTGAACTCCTCGAAGTCCATCTGCGGCTTCATCCCGAGCTGCTGCCACGACTGCTGGGCGATCAGCCCGAACTGCTTGCGCGTCGGGTTGCCGATGTCGACGAGGATCTTGAAGTTGTAGGGCTGGCCGGTTGGCGAGGTCAGCACACCGTTCTTCACGGTGCAGCCGGCCTGCTGCAGCAGCGCCTTCGCCTGGCTCACGTCATACGGCCATGGCTGGAGGCTCTTGTCGAACGCCCAGGTCATGGTCGGGTCGATGGGGCTGGCGATCAGCTGGCCGTGGTTCAGGTACACGTCCTGCAGCATGCTCTGGCGGTTCAGGGCCATCGACATGGCCTGGCGCACCCGGTAGTCCTTGAAGAGCGGGTTCTGGTCATTGATGCCCATGTAGTAGTAGTTCGTCTGGTTGGCGTAGGACATCTGGACGTTGGTGCCCTGGATGGAGGCGATCTGCGAGGGCTCGACCATGACGAAGTCCAGCTCGCCGGCCTTGAGCTTGGCGATCTGGGTGTCGACGTCGGCGATGATCTCGTAGATCACCTGCGGGATCGCGGGCGCGCCGTCCCAGTACTTGTCGAAGGCGGTCACGGTGATGTGGTCGCCCTGGACGGACTCCTTCCACCTGTACGGCCCGGCGCCGATCGGGTTTTCCACGAACTTGGTCGGCTTATTGATATCCTGGCCCGCGAGCGCATGCTCCGGCAGCACGGGGATGTTGTACTGCAGCATGGTCAGGAACGGACCGTAGGGCGCGCTCATCACCATCTGCACCGTCTTGTCGTCAATCACGTTGGTCGCCTTCAGCGGCCCCATGTTCGTGCGGAACCCGCCGGTCGTCGAGGGCGCCATGATCAGGTCCATGGTGAACTTGACGTCACTGGCCGTGACGGGCGTGTTGTCGTGGAACACGGCATCGCGCAGGTGGAACGTGTAGGTGAGCCCGTCCTGGCTGACCTCCCAGGACTTGGCCAGGTCCGGCGCGGGCTGGTCGGTGTTGGGATCCGGCCGGACGAGCTGGGCGAAGAGGTTCTTGTCGAGCAGGATCGTGGACAGGCCGTCTGGGATCGTGACGGGATTGGGCGTCGCATTGCTCCCGATGGGGAACAGCAGGGCGTTGACGGTCGGGGCGGCGCCCGACGCGGCGCCTTTGGTGGCGGCCGCCGTCGCGGCCGCCGTCGAGCTGGTTGGGGTTGCGGCGCCACCGCACGCGGCGAGGAGGGAGGCCACGGAGCCGCCTGCGGCGGCCATCCCGCCCAGGGCAGCGGCCCGCTTCAGGAAGGCGCGGCGGGGAAGCCGGTCCGGGCTCTGTGCCAACGTGCATCCGTCCTTTCAAGTCGCGCACCACTTGGGCAGGCTGGTGTTTCGCCTCATTTCTCCAAGCGCATCTGAATTCCTCTTGCCGGTACAGCAAAGAGCGCGCGGTGACAATCCGGCCAGGTTTGGCCATGCAGTGTGCCGACCGCTGTGCTGTGGTTCCGCCAGTCGAGCTAGATGAGGAGGGGAAGCTGCCGGCCGTTCAGTGAGCCGTCCGCAAGGGCACGGGCAAGGTCCGCCGGCAGCACGTCCCAGCGTGCCAGCTCGACGAGCGGCGCCCAGGCCAGCTCACGCAGCACCGGGTCGCCGCCCGCGCGCTCCGGATCGGCGCCGAGGCGAACCTCGCCGCGGGTGCGGCGTGCGGCCAGAAAGACATCAAGCAGCGGCCCGCGGTCGGGAAGCTCCTGCAGGTGGGCGACGCCGAGCAGCTCGACGTCGATCCCCAGCTCCTCGCGCGCCTCACGGCGGGCCGCCTCGGCCACGCGCTCGCCGCGCTCGACGCCGCCGCCGGGGAAGCACCAGAAGTCGCGCCCGTCGGGATGCACGTGCCGCGCCAGCAGGACGCGGCCGCCCTCCACGAGGATCAGCCGCGCGGAGAGACGGTACGCCGCGCGCTCATGCATGACTGGCGAATTCGCGCGCGCGCTCGCCGGGCCCTGCCGGGGCAGGCGTCCAGACGCGGGGCAGTGGCGCACGGTATCGCCGCCCGCGCCGCGCGCCGGCAGCGCTCAACGGCGACGGTCTCCAAAACGTCGGCCTCGGGCGGCCAGGATGTCAGCGCGTCGCAGAAGAGGTCCTTGCCCGACGGCCAGCGGCCCGACGTGGCCAGGACGACATCACGCTCGCCGGCCACGGGTAGCCGCAGGAGATCGGGCAGGCGGCTCGCCTCATCGGGGTTGCGCCCGATGATGAACTCCGTCGCGGAGGTCATCCCTTATCATGGGATCGCACCGGCCGGCCTGTCAGGCCGCGGGTGCCCTGTCCCTG
>DAHVAF010000251.1 GCA_027314765.1 Clostridia bacterium
CCCGCCGGCAAGCCGAGCCCGCCTGGCTCCACCCCACCACCAGCTGGCGCGCCGCCGCCCGAGCCCGTTCCGTCACCCGCCGGTTCGGCAGGCCCGCCCGGGCCCGCGGGACCGCCCAGCGCCCGCGCCAGGGCCGTCACCCGCCGCGCCGCGACGTCCGCGCTCTGCGCCACCACCGCGTACGGCAGCACGTCGCGCGGCGGCAGGCACACGACCCGCCCGGGCCCGAGCCACGCCGCCAGCTCGTCGGCCGCCGCCTCCGCCTGCGCCCAGTCGGGGGTCAGCACGCAGAGCGGCCGCGCCGTGTCGCTGGCCACCGTGGCCAGCAGCGCAAGGGCGGCCGGCTGCGGCAGCCCGTGTACAAGGGTTTCGCGGATCCCCTTGCGCAGGCCGTCGATCAGCCCCCGGTACTCGGGAAGCTCTGGCCAGAGGGGGCCGGTGACATCGACCAGCTGCAAGCGTCGGGCCTCCTTGCCTGAATCCCGAGCCGGGACCCGTTACGAGGGGGACGCGGCGCCGTTGAAGCGCTCCATGGCCCGCTCCAGGCCCTCGCGGAGCACGCCCTCCACGGCGTCGGCCGCCGCGTCGACGGCCTGCTGCCAGAGCCCCCGCTCCCCGCCCCGCACGGGCGACAGCACGAACTGGGCCGCGTCGATGCCGTCCGGCGGCCGCCCGATGCCGACCCGCACCCGCGCCACGGCGTCCGTGCCCAGGCTCGCGATGATCGAGGCCATGCCGCGGTGGCCGCCGGAGCTGCCGCCGGCCCGCAGCCGCAGGCGCCCGAGCGGGATGTCCATGTCGTCGTGGACGACCACGAGGCGCGCCGCCGGGATCCCCTCGCGGCGCAGCAGCGGCACAAGGGCCTTGCCGCTGAGGTTCATATACGTCATGGGCTTGACGAGGAGCACCGGGAGGTCGGCGAGGTGGATCCGGCAGGTCTCCGACTGCGCGAAGAGGCCGCGGCGGAACCGCCCGTGGCCCCGGCGCGCCAGCGCATCCACGACACAGAAGCCCGCGTTGTGGCGGGTCTCCGCGTACTCGGCGCCCGGGTTGCCGAGGCCGACGACCAGATGCAGCTGCAACGTGTCCGCGGCCGCCCGAGCCTCCTCAGGCCTGGTGCTCGGCCTCGGGCCGGGTCCGCCGCCCAACGACCTCCGGCTCCGTCGCCGCGGATCCCGCCGCGCCGCCCTCGCCCTGCGCCGCGGCCTCCGCCTCGGCGGCCGGCTCCGCGGCCCGCGGCACGGCGACCGTCAGCACGATGTCGCCCGCGCCGTCCAGGGCCCGGACGCCCTTCGGCAGCGTCAGGTCGCCGACGGTGACCACATCACCCGGCGAGAGCTCCGCCACCTGGACGACGATGGCCTCGGGCAGGTCTCCCGGCAGGCAGCTGACCCGCAGCTCATGCCGCTCCTGCTCGACCAGGGCGCCCTTCTTGGCGACCTCGGCCTCGCCGCTCACCCGCAGCGGCACGTCGGCGTGGATGGCCTCGTTCAGCGAGATCGCATGGAAGTCCACGTGGACGATCGAGCCGTCCACGGGGTGCCACTGGATCTCCTTGATCATGGCGGGCCGCTCGCGCGCGCTGCCCACCTTGATGCGGATCACGTGATGGGCGCCGCCGCGGTGCAGCAGGCCCAGCAGCGCGTGGCGGTCGACGGCCAGGGCCTGCGCGTCGATCCCACGTCCGTAGAGCACCGCCGGCACAAGGCCGCTCCCCCGCGCGCGACCCGGGTGTCCGGGTTCGCGCTGGCTCGCCGCAAGGTTCCATTCCGCCGCCATGGGCTCGTCACCCCCGTTGAGCACAGAGCAGCCCCCGGGGGTTGACCCCCGGCGGCGCCTCTCATACTAAGAGAGTGGGAAAAGCCCTGTCAAACGTTGCGCGACCGCGGAGGGGCCGCAAAGAAAGGGGGGCGCGCAGGCGCCACCCTGCGCAAAGCCTCTACCGGAAAAAGAGCTCGGAGATCGAGCGGTCCTCGTGGATGCGCACGATCGCGTCCCCCAGCAGCGGCGCCACGGACACCACGCGCAGCTTGGCCCCCAGCTCCGCGCGCGCATTGTCCGGCAGCGGCAGCGTGTCCGTGACCATGATCTCCGTGATGGGCGCCTCCCTGAGCCGCGTCACGGCCGGCGGCGACAGCAGCGCGTGCACCCCGGCCGCGTAGACCTCGCGCGCGCCCAGCGCCACCAGCGCGGTCGCGCCCTTGACGATCGTCCCCGCCGTGTCGATGATGTCGTCCACCAGGACGGCCACCCGGCCCTGCACCGGCCCGATCACGTTCATGACCTCGGCCTGGTTGGCCTGGGGCCGCCGCTTGTCGACCACGGCCAGCGGCGCGCGCAGGCTCTCGGCCAGGCCGCGCGCCCGCGGGATGCCGCCCTCGCCCGCGTCCGGCGAGACCACGACCACGTCGGTCAGACCCTTGGCCCGCACCTGCTCGGCGAGCAGCGTCACGCCGCTCAGGTGGTCGACGGGGATGTCGAAGAAGCCCTGGATCTGGCCGGCGTGCAGGTCGATGGTCAGCACGCGGTCGGCACCGGCCGTCGTCAGGAGGTTGGCGACCAGCTTGGCCGTGATCGGCACGCGCCCCTCCAGCTTTCTGTCCTGGCGCGCGTAGCCGTAGTACGGGATTACGGCCGTGATGCGGTGGGCCGAGGCGCGGCGCAGCGCGTCGCAGATCACGAGCAGCTCCATCAGCGTCTCGTTGGGCCGCAGCGTCGGCTGGATGACGAAGACGTCGCAGCCGCGCACGTTCTCCTGGATGACGACGCGGGTCTCGCCGTCGGCGAACTGGCTTACGGAGATGGCGGCGAGCGGCACCCCGATGTGCTGGCAGATCGCCTCGGCCAGGGCCGGGTGGGCGCGCCCGGACAGGATCTTCAACCGCGTGTCCGCGTACAACGGATCTCCTCCTGCTCCCGCTGCCGCTTCGCCAGCCTTTTTCGACTACCCTTTTTCGCCGTGCTGGGCGGCGCGTCGCGCCGCCCATTCGAGCTTGTTCGCCTGCCGCTCCCTCGCGATGGCGAGGGCTCCGTCCGGCACGGGCTGGTTCACGGTGGACCCGGCCGCGACGTAAGCTCCCTGCCCCACCGTGATCGGCGCGATCAGGTTCACGTTGCAGCCGAGGAAGGCGTCATCGGCGATGACGGTCCTGTGTTTCCGATGCCCGTCATAGTTCACGGTGATGACACCGGCCCCCACGTTCACGCGCTCGCCCAGGTCCGCGTCCCCGATATAGCTGTGGTGGTGGGCCTTGCTGCCCGCGCCGACCGCGCTGTTCTTGATCTCGGCGAAGTTGCCGACCTCGACTTCGGCCCCAAGCACCGTGCCGGGCCGCAGGTGAGCGAAGGGCCCAACGGTGCAGCCGCTGGCCACGCGGCTTTCCTCCACGACGGAGTGCGTGATGCGCACGTCATCGGCGACCTCGCTGCGCACGAGATGGGTGCCGGGCCCGACGATACAATGTCGCCCTATGCGGCAGGGCCCCTCGATGATCGTCATCGGCTCCAGGACCGTGTCCTGCCCGATCTCCGCGCGCTCGTCCACGTAGGTGGTGGCGGGGTCGCGGACAGTCACGCCGGCGTCGAAGAGGCGGGCCAGCACGCGGCTGCGAATGATGCGCTCCGCCTCCGCCAGGTCCGCGCGGTCGTCCACCCCGATCGCCTCCTCCGCCCGCGGGCTGCAGAATGCGTCCACGCGCTCCCCGGACCGGGCGAGAATGGCCACGGCATCGGTCAGGTACACTTCACCCTTCGCGTTGTCGGTGCCCACTTGGCGCAGCGCCCTAAAGAGGACGCCGCGCCGGTAGCACGCCACCCCCGTGTACCATTCCCGGATGCGGCGCTGTTCGGGGGTGCAGTCGGCCTCCTCGACGATGGCGAGGACTTGGCCGTCCGGGCGGCGGACAATCCGGCCATAACCGGAAGGGTCGTCCATCTCTCCGGTGAGCAGGGTGGCTGCGGCGCCACCCTCCCGGTGGCGCCGCACCAGGTCGGCGATGAGCTCCCGCGTGAGGATCGCGCCGTCGCCGTACAGGACGAGGATGTTGGCCGCTCCCGCCGTCGCGGCTTCGGCGCAGAGGACGGCGTGACCCGTGCCTCGCGGCTCGGCCTGCTCCACAAAGGTCACGTCGGCAGGGGCAAGCGCGTCCCTGACGCGCTCGCCCTGATGACCGATGACGACCACAGGCGCGAGGCCCTCGCACGCGTCGACGACGCGCGCGACGGCCT
>DAHVAF010000260.1 GCA_027314765.1 Clostridia bacterium
CCCGCCGCGGCGGAAGTAGGCCAGCCCGGCGCGGCTCCACGGGGAACGGCGGCGCGACCACGCGGAGCCCGCCATGCGCCATCAGCACTCACACTGCGCGTCGCCGGAGGATGCCGCGTCCGCGGCGGTGGAAGTAGGCCAGCCCGGCGCGGGTCCACGAGCGGCGGGGAGGCGGAGATCCCTACCATTGCCGCTCGCATGCGCGCGGGGCAGACCCGCGCGCACCATCCCGGGGGAAGGAGGCCCCGGCCGCCTGCGCGAAGGCTCCACTGCCATGCACGGGCAACCATTCCCCAAGTTGGGCTCGCAGGGCGCCATTGGCGCCATTGGCGCCTTGCGCCTGAGCAGCCGCATCCTGATGGGGAGCATGCACCTGGGCCGCGAGGGCCCCGGGGCCCTCGCGGCTCCCCTCAGCCGGTTCTACGAGGAGCGGGTCCACGGCGGAGCCGCGATGATCATCACGGGTGGCGTCGCGGTTTCCCGCGAGGGCGGCGGCGACCACTACTTCGTCATCACGGCGGCGGAGCAGCGCCGGATCCTGGGTGGAGTTGTCGCGTCGGTCCACGCCGCCGGCGGCAGGATCGCCATGCAGCTCTTCCATGCCGGCCGCTACACGCGCGCGTCCGAGACCGGGCTCCAGCCTGTCTCGGCGTCTGCCGTGCCTTCCCCGATCTTTCCGGATGCGCCACGGGCCCTCAGCGCCGATGAGGTGGCAGCAGTCGTCCAAGCGTTCGCCCAGGCGGGCCGCTGGGCGGCCGAGCTCGGCTTCGACGCCGTGGAGGTGATGGGAATGGCGTGACGTGGCGCCGCCGGCGCGGCGCCCCGTCACCCTTCTCCGGAGAGGCGCCCGCGTCGGCGAGCGCCTGGGCCGCACCACGTGCTGGGCCCTGATGGCGGCGCTGCGGCGGCGGGGCGTGGCCATGCGTACGGGGGTGGCCTGCGTGGCGATCGAGCCGGAGGGGGTGCGCCTCGCCGGCGGCGAGCTGATCCCGGCCGACACCGTCGTCTTGGCCTGCGGCCAGGAGCCCGTGGCCCCGTACGACGGGCACCTCATCGGCGGCGCGCGCACGCCTGTCGAGCTCGACGCGCGTCGGGCCATCGAGGAGGGCGCCCGCCTCGGCGGCTCCCTCTGTGGGGGGTGATCCGGTTGAGGTCAGCAGCCCCGCGGGCGGCGTCGGCATCCTGGGACTGGGGGCCGTTCTGCCGGAGCATGCCGTCAGCCACGACGAGCTGGCCCAGCGCCTGGACACCAGCGACGAGTGGATCCGGACGCGGACCGGGATCGCCGAGCGGCGGTACGCGGCCGCTGAGGTGGCCACGTCCGATCTGGCGGTGGCCGCGGCACGCGCCGCTCTGGCCGACGCGGGCCTGACGGCCGGCCAGCTCGACTGGGTCATCTGCGCCACGACATCGCCCGACAACCCCTTCCCCGCCACGGCATCGCGCGTGCAGGCCGCGCTCGGGGCACGGCATGCCGCCGCCTTCGACCTGATGGCCTGCTGCTCCGGGTGGCTACATGGCGTGGCCCTGCTGCAGGGGCTGATCCGCGCGGGCTCCTGCCACCACGGCCTCATCGTCGGCGCCGAGGTGCTGAGCCGCATCATCAACTGGCAGGACCGCTCGACGGCCGTCCTGGTCGGGGACGGGGCCGGGGCGGCGGTTCTCGGGCCCGTCGCGGAAGGCGCCGGCATCCTGTCCGTTCTGGCCGGATCCGACGGCGACGGCTACGAGCACATCATCATGCCGGCGGGCGGCAGCCGCATGCCCGCGACCGCCGAGACCGCGCAGGCGGGGCTCAACGCCTTCCATATGAATGGCCGCGACGTGTTCAAGTGGGCGGTGCGCCAGGTGCCGGAGGCCGCGGAGCGGGCCCTGGAGCTGGCCGGACTCAGGGTGGGGGACATCGATCTCTTCGTCCCCCACCAGGCCAACCTGCGCATCATCGACGCCGCCGTGGAGCGGCTGGGCATCCCGGCGGGGCGGACCTGGGTCAACATCCAGCGATACGGCAACATTTCTGCCGCGTGCATCCCGGTCGGCCTCTGCGAGGCCCGGGCGGAGGGGCGCCTGAAGGCCGGCGACCGGCTGCTGACCGTTGCGTTCGGCGGTGGCCTCACCTGGGCGGCCGCCGTGATGCACTGGATCTGAGATGCTCGTCTCCCGTGGTTTGCGTTGGCAATGACCGAGGCTTCGGCTAGAATCAGTTGATGGTCCACCGGCGGAGGTGAACGCGTGGCGGTGGGACGCACCTGGCCCCATAAGAACGGTCCGGCCGACGTGCGGGCGCGGCGGGATACGCTCCGTAGCTTGCCCGGCTGGTCCGCCGCCGATGACTTTATCTTCGACTGGCCGGTGGAGCCGGCGCCGTTTCTGGCCATGCAGGAGTGCACGGTCGGGTATGTGGCGCTGCCGGTGGCGGTCGTCGGCCCCATGCCGCTGGAAATGGGCCGTTACGAGACGGAGCCGGACGGCGAGCTGCGCGAGGTGGGCCGCACGGCGGACCAGGTCTACGTGCCGCTCGCCCACACCGAGGGCAGCCTATCCATGTCGGTTCTGCGCGGCGTCAACGCCACCAGGCCGCGGGGGATCCGGACGTATGTCCTCGCCGACGGAATCACCCGCGACTGCTGCTTCGTATTTGGCGACAGCGCGCAGGCGCTGTCGCTCGCAAACTGGCTGCGCGGGCGCGAAGCCGAGATGCAGGCGTGGCTTGACCACCCCGATAACGGCTTCGGGCGGCCGTCCGGGGCCGTGGCGCCCATCAGCCGGCACGCGCGGCTGCGCCGGCTCGGGACGTTCGTCGTCGGCGCCATGTGCCACGTGCTGCTGCGGTTCACGACCGGCGACGCCTGCGGACCGAACATGATCACGCGCAACGCCTTTGCGCTCGCCCACGGGTTCATCGTGGAGCGCTTCTGCGCGCAGACCGGCATCCGGCCCCAGCGCTTCGCCCTCGAGGCGAACATGGGCGGCGACAAGAAGCCGAGCTTTCAGTACTTCCATGAGGGCCACGGCAAGACGGTGCTCGCCGAGGCCGTCATCGACGCGCCGACGCTGCGGCGGGTGCTGCGCGTGCGGCCGCACGACCTCATGGAGCTCCAGACGCTTGGGCTGCACGGCAGCCACGCGAGCGGCATGCAGTCCTTCGCGTTCACGCCCGCCTCGGCCGTGGCGGCCGTGTTCGCGGCCACCGGCCAGGACCTCGGCATGGTGGGCACCAGCAGCATGGCGCACGGCACCGTGCAGGCCGTCGAGGTGGACGGGGTGCCGGCCGTCCATTTCAGCCTGCGGCTCTCGGGTCTGGAGGTCGGCACGATCGGGGGCGGCACGCACCTGCCGCACGTGCGGGCCTATCTGCGGATGCTGGGCTGCGACGGCGCGGGCCGGGTGCATCGCTTCGCGCAGATCATCGTGGCCACGGCGCTCTGCCTGGAGATCTCGGCCGGAGCGGCCATGGCCACAGACGATAGCCGCAACTTTTACGAGGCCCATCTCGAGCGAGGAGGATTGCGCCTGGAACAGGCGGAATCAGCCCTTTCGGGCAATGGCGGCCCCATGGCTGCACGAGCGCCGCGGGAGAGGAGGGCGAAGGTTTGATTCAGATCATGCCGAAGGTGGACCGGCAGGACCTCTTCATCCGGCTGTTTCACAAGGCGGTCGGCAGCCAGTGGTCGTCAGACGACGTCGACTGGGAGGCGCCGCTCGGGCTGGAGCCGCGCCAGGCCGTCGCCCTGACCCGCGTGCTGACGCCAGTGTACCTCGGTGAGCAGACGGCGATGCTGGGTGCATCGGCCGCGCTGCCCCAGCTGGCGGCCGCCGGGCAGACCTCGGCCCAGCTTTACCTAGCGACCTTTCTGATGGACGAGGCGCGCCATTTCGAGGCGCTGACGCAGCTGTACCAGCGGCTGAACCACAACCCCGTCTCCATCCGCGAGGTCCCGGAGATGCTGCGCTACCACCACCGGCTGCGCCAGGGTGACCGCATCGACTGGCTCTGGGGCATCCTGATCTCCGACCTTTTCGCGCGCCAGTTCTACTTCGGCTTCGCCAAGGTCCAGCCGGCGGCGCTGTTCGGACAGATGTCGGCGAGGATCCTGGTCGACGAGTCGCGCCATCAGGCGTTTGCCCACACGTACCTGAAGCAGGCGATGCCGAGCCTGCCGCCCGAGCGGCGGCAGGGGCTGCGCGACATGCAGTCCGAGTTGCTGCGCACCATGGAGGCCATCAACCAGCGGCTGCACGACGACACCGAGGCCCTCGGCCTGGACGGCCACGCCTTCATCGGTGAGCTCATCGCCCAGATTGAGGCGCACAGCAAGAGCATCGGCCTGTATGACGACGACGCCGAGGGCGGGGGGACCGGGTCGGGCAACCATGCCGCCTGGGCCCGCCTGATCGAGCGCAAGCGCGCGATCTCGCTGCGGTCCGGGGGCCTTGTGTGGCCGCGCACCGACGCGGTGGCCCTTGACCCGGAGGAGCGGGAGGATCTCGCGCGGGGCAAGGCGTCGCGGCGGCGCTACCATTACTTCGATCTGCACGGGCTGGCGCGGGACTGCGGGCAGTGCGTGATCGCGCTGCTCTGCCGCAGCCGCGCCGTGCAGGCCGGCTGCACGATCTAGTCGCTGGGACTTGGACCCGACGCCAAGGGCCGCCCGCCATCGGGCGGCCCTTGGTGTTTCGGCCACGGGCCGGCGCGTGCCGGCGGCGGCACCGTCCGGCCGCACGGGAGCCATGGGCTCGTGACCAAACGTCGCCATGCGGGTGGCGACCGGCGCAGGGCAGCCGCTGAGGCAATATACCTGGGCGGTGGGCGCGGCCAGGGAAGCCGTGCGCCGGCCCGGACAGGCCGCGCGCGCCCGAAGGAAATAGGGTGGGGGCATCAGAGGCCCTGCCCACGGAAGACGATACCGTGCAAGGGCGCGCGGAGGCGCCGGTGTTATACTGGCCGGCAGTGAGGTAGGGATCGTTCTGAGCAGAGGTTTGCTGATCGTCGAGTCGCCCGCCAAGGCCAAGACGATTGAGAAGTTTCTCGGGCGCCGCTACGCGGTGGCGGCGTCGATGGGGCATGTGCGCGACCTGCCGCGCAGCCAGCTCGGCGTCGACGCGGAGCAGGGCTTTGAGCCCCGCTACATCACCATCCGGGGCAAGGGGCCCGTGCTGGCCGAGCTGCGCGAGCGCGTGAAGAAGGCCGACCGCGTGCTGCTTGCGACCGACCCCGACCGCGAGGGCGAGGCGATCTCCTGGCATCTGTGCCAGGCGCTCGGGCTGCCGGAGGCCGGGGCGGTGCGCATCACCTTCCACGAGATCACCAAGGAGGCCGTGCAGCGGGCGCTGGCCGCCCCGCGGCCCATCGACCACCAGCTGGTGCTGGCGCAGCAGGCGCGCCGGGTGCTGGACCGCCTCGTCGGCTACAAGCTCAGCCCGCTGCTCTGGAAGAAGGTGCGCGGCGGGCTGTCGGCCGGGCGCGTGCAGTCGGTCGCGGTGCGGCTGATCGTCGACCGCGAGCAGGAGCGGCAGGCCTTTCAGCCCGAGGAGTACTGGTCGCTGACGGCGCGGCTCAGCCCGGACGGCGACCGGCCGGCCGTGTTTCCCGCCCGCTACCACGGGGTCGGCGGCCAGCGCGTCGAGCTGAAGAGCAAGGCACAGGTCGACGGCATCATGGCCGAGGTGGAGCGTGGAGGCCGGGTGCTGCGCGTGGCGCGCGTGGCGCGTCGTGAGCGGCGCCGCAATCCGGCGCCGCCCTTTACGACCGCCTCCCTTCAGCAGGAAGCCTCGCGGAAGCTGGGCTTCGGGGTCGCACGCACCATGCGGGTGGCGCAGCAGCTCTACGAGGGGCTCGCGGTCGGCGGCCAGCACGTCGGCCTGGTGTCGTACATCCGCACGGACTCCGTCCGGGTGGCGGAGCAGGCGCAGGGCGAGGCGGCCGAGTACGTCAAGGGGCGGTGGGGCGAGGCGTTCGCGTTTCCGCGCCAGGGAAGCGCGCGGGCGGGGGCGCAGGACGCGCACGAGGCCATCCGGCCGACGTCCGTCATGCGGACGCCCGAGTCGCTGGGCAGCGCGCTGTCGCGCGACCAGGCCCGGCTCTACCGGCTGATCTGGGAGCGCTTCTTGGCCAGCCAGATGGCGGCGGCGGTGTACGACACCGTGACGGCGGACGTGGTGGCGGGCGGCGCCGATGCGCCGGCGGGGGCGGTGGCGGACGACGCCCATGTCTTCCGGGCCACGGGTTCGACCATCAAGTTCGCCGGGTTCATGACCGTGTACGTCGAGGGCCGCGACGAGCGGCCGGCGGCGGGTACGGCGGAGGCCGCGGAGGCGGAGGAAGAGGAGGAGCACGTGCTGCCGGAGCTGGTGCCGGGACAGGCCGTGCGCCTGCTGGACCTGGAGCCGCAGCAGCACTTCACCGAGCCGCCGCCGCGCTACACCGAGGCCATGCTGGTGCGGGCGCTGGAGGAGAAGGGGATCGGGCGGCCGAGCACCTACGCGCCCATCATCGAGACCATCCAGCAGCGCGGCTACGTGGGCAAGGAGGACCGGCGGCTGATGCCGACGGAGCTCGGCGTCGTCGTCACCGAGCTTTTGAAGGAGTACTTCCCAAGCGTCGTGGACGTGGCGTTCACGGCGGAGATGGAGAGCGAGCTCGACTCCGTGGAGTCCGGGGAGCGGAACTGGCAGCGGGTCGTGGGCGACTTCTACGAGCCGTTCGCCGGTATGCTGGCGCGGGCCGAGGAGGGGATCGGCAAGGTCGAGCTGGCCGAGGACCAGGTCACCGACGAGGTCTGCGAGGTGTGCGGGCGGCCGATGGCCGTGCGCCACGGGCGGTTTGGGCCGTTCCTGGCCTGCACCGGCTATCCCGAGTGCAACCACACCAAGCCCATCCTGCAGAAGACGGGTGTGCAGTGTCCGCGCTGCGGCGGCGACCTGGTCGCGCGGCGCAGCCGGCGGGGGCGGACCTTTTACGGGTGCTCCCGGTACCCCGAGTGCGACTTCGTGGCGTGGCAGCGGCCGGTTGGCCTCTGCCCGGTCTGCGGCGACCTGATGGTGGAGCGCCGCGGGCGCGAGGGCACGCGCTGGGCGCAGTGCCTGAACGCCGCCTGCGACCATCGCGAGGGCATCGACGGCGAATCGGTGGTCGTCCCCGTGGGCGCCACCGGCACCCACGGGGACGAGTCGGCCGGGGCGGCTGGCGCGAACGGCGCCAGCGGCGTCCGGGCAGCCGCGGGCAGCGATGGCGGGAGCCATGGCACGCGCGGGACGGCGGGGTCCAGGGGAACGACGGCAGGGACGGGGCGCAGGCCAGGTGGCGCCGGGCGGGCGAGGGCCGCGGGCGGGGCAGGGCGGTCGGCTGCAGGCGTAGCGCCTCGGCGGTCTGGCAGTGGACGGCCGGCAGGCGGGCCCGGGGCGCGCAAAGCCGGTGGCGCGGCGGCCCGGAGCGCGGGAAATGGCACCGCGAGTGGCGGGCGGGCTGGGAGGGTGGCAGCAAAGCCGGGGGCACCTGCGGCGCAACCGTCGGCCAACGGGGCGGCCAGCGGCGGAGGCGCGAGCCAGAAGCGGGCCACGGGCACTGGAGCCACCTCCGGCGGTGCGACGGCGCGGCGTACGGCCAAGACGGGGGCCACCGGCGGGCGCGCGCGGACCGGGGCGCGGGCGGCCGCGGCCGGTTCCGGCACCAGGGGCAAGGCCGTGCGCAAGCCCGCGGCACGGAGCCGGAGCACCAGGGCGGGAACGCGCTCGGCGATGCGGCCGGGCAGCTCCACAGGCCGGCGCCGGGCCAAGCCGGGCGACGCCCCGCAGGCATGAGCGGGCGGCCGGGCCGACCGCGACCGCCGGCGAAGGCGTCAGGGGCTGAGCCGCCGAGCGCACGTGGCGGCGGAGACCCGGCTGCGCGGCCCGGAAGGCTTGCGCCGGGGGCGACCCCCGCCGCGCGCAGGCCGCCATCCGCGGCACACGAAGGGGCTCGGGCTGCTCCGACAGGGGCCGAGCAGCCCGAGCCCCTGGTCGAAGGCTTCCTCGACTACCTGCGTGCCCAGCGCGGGGCATCCGAGCACACCATCGCGGCATACGCGGCCGACCTGCGGCAGTTCCGCCGCATCTGTCCGCGCTGGGCGAGCGGCGAGGTCCCGGCCCTGCGCCGCTATCTCGCGCAGCTGCAGGCGGCCGGCTATCAGCGGCGCTCGGTGGCCCGCAAGTTGGCGGCCGTGCGGTCCTTTTACGCCCACCTCGTTCGCGAGGGGCAGCTTGCCCACAGCCCGGGCGCCATCGTCCACACCCCGAAGCTGCCGCGGCCGCTGCCGCGCACCCTGTCGCAGCGGCAGGCGGCCGCGCGGGTGGCGGCGCCCGTCGCCGGGACCCCGGCCGGGCTCCGCGACCGGGCCATCCTCGAGATGATGTACGGGGCCGGGCTGCGGGTCGGCGAGCTCTGCGGGCTGGACATCGCCGACGTCGACGCCGCGGCCAGGATGGTCCACGTCCTTGGCAAGGGCGGCAACGAGCGCATCGCGCCCTTTGGCGCCAAGGCGGAGCAGGCCCTGGCCGCCTACCTGCGCGTCGGGCGGCCGCGCCTGGTGGGCGCCGAGCCCACGCCCGCGCTGTGGCTGAACGGTCAGGGGCGGCGCCTGACCGACCGAAGCGTCCGCGCGCTGGTCAACCGCTCGGCGGCCGCGGCCGGCGTGCCCCACGCCTCGCCGCACACCCTGCGGCACTCGTATGCCACCCACATGCTCGACCGCGGCGCCGACCTGCGCGCCGTCCAGGACCTGCTCGGCCACGCGAGCCTGTCCACCACGCAGATCTACACGCACGTCACCCGCGAGCGGCTGAAGCAGGTGTACCTGCAGGCCCACCCGCGGGCGCGGATGCCAGGGCCGGAGTAGGCGGCGACGGGCGCGCGCGCCGGGGGCGACCCTGATGGTCGCGGGCCAGGTCCCCGGCCGCCAGGGAGGGCGGCCACGCGCGCCGCCGGGGACTCGCGGTGCCGCGCCAGCGGCACGGGCGTCGCGGCGACCCCGCAGGCCGCCAGGCCGAGGAGGCGCCGCAGCCCGAGCGGGTGGCGGCGAGGCCCCCGGGACGGGGGCCGGGCGCGCCCACTTGGTCCAGCCGCTCACCGTGGCAGCCAGGCCGGCGCATGCGCCCCCTGGCGGGCGGGCGGCAGCTCCCACCGCGGGGCGGTCTCCGCCATCCACAGGGCCGGGGTCAGGTATTCGATCCGGCCGAAATCCGCCGTGTCCATCTCGGCGAGGAACGGCGCCACGTCGCCGGGGTCCGCCGCGGCCGGGTCGAGGTCGTCGCCCAGGCGCTGGTACCACATGCAGGTCTGGCACAGGGAGACCTGAACGTGCCAGGAGCCGCCCTCCGTGGCCCGCCGGGCCAGGGCGGCCATGGCGCCGTAGGCCGCCAGGAAGCCCGTGCTGTAGTCGTTCACGGCGGCGGGGGCCAGCCGAGGGGTGCCACCGGGGGCCGACAGCCCCTCGCGGAAGGACATGCCCGTCGCCGCCTGGCCGAGCTGCTCCCAGCCGGGCCGCTCGGCCCAGGGGCCCACAGGACCGTAGCAGTTCTCGGAGACATAGACGATGCCGGGCCGCAGCGCCGCGACCTCCCGCGGGCCGAAGCCGCGCCGGGCCAGGGCTCCCAGGCGGTAACCCTGCGAGAACACGTCGGCCGCGCGGATCAGCTCGCGCAGGCGTGCAGCCTCCTCCGGCTCGCGCAGGTCCAGGACGGCCTGGCGCTTGCCGATGCCGGTCTCCAGCTCGAACGGGCCGCTGCCCTCCAGGTGCGGGGCGCTGATATGGAGGACGTCCGCGCCGTGCTCGGCCAGGGTTTTGGCGCAGGTCGGGCCCGCCAGGACGCGCGTGAGGTCGAGGACCCGCAGGCCGCCCGTGGGCCGGCCGGCCTCCGGCAGGGGCTGGGGCGGCGCGTCGCCGATGCGCGTCAGGGCCACGGCCGGCAGGCCGGCGATGGCCTGGCCCTGCGGATGCGCGGCCCACTCGGCCTTCGAGCGCACGGCGCCGCCGCAGATCCGGCGCCGGATGAACGCTGCCTCCAGCTCGAAGGCGTCGCGCGCGGCCACCGCGGCGTCGATCTCGGCGGCCACGGCACCCTCGTCCAGCCCGAGCTCCGCCAGGACCTGCGGGGTGTCGTGAAAGGAGCCGTGCAGCTGCACGTGGCGGCCGTCGCGGGCGGCCACGATGCGGGTGATGCCCTGGCGGCGGCGCGCCAGCCCCGGCGCGTCCCCGCCGAGCGGCCGCGCGTGCTGGTAGGAGCGCAGGCTGAAGGCGGCGTGGCGCGCCTCCACGCGGACGGCTTGGCGGCGGCCCGTGCGCAGGCGCCACAGCTCGCTCGCGCCGAGGCCCGTCAGCAGGCGGGCCACGGCCGCCCCCTCGCCGAGATGGTGCGGCGAGGGCAGGATCGGATCTTCACCCGTGATCTCGCAGTCGATGGCCGCGGGCAGGGGTATGCCCGCCAGCCGCATGGCTCGCAGAACCGCGTCGCGCTCCATCCCGCTTCTCCCTCCCTCGCCATGGAGGTTCGCCGCGCCACACCCGGCGACCCGCTCGGCGGAACCGTGCGCCGCCACCCCCGCGCGGCCCGGGCGAAGATCGGCTATCGTGGAGTGGCGCGGTGGATTTTCTGCCGCTTCCGGGCAACCTTCCCAGGGGGGCGGAGGCACGGCCTATGGAGTTTCACGGGACGACCATCCTGGCGGTCCAGCGCGGCGGCAAGCTGGCCATGGCCGGCGACGGTCAGGTCACGATCTCGCCCGCCAACATCGTGCTGAAGCACCACGCGCAGAAGGTGCGCCGCCTCAGCAGCGGTAAGGTGCTGGCGGGTTTCGCCGGGTCGCTGGCCGACTCCATCTCGCTCTACGACAGGTTCGAGGCGAAGATGGAGGAGTTCCGCGGCAACCTGCAGCGCGCGGCGGTCGAGCTGGCCCGGGATTGGCGCTCGGACAGGGTGCTGCGCCGCCTGGAGGCGCAGATGCTGGTGGCCGACGTCGGGCACGTGCTGCTGCTGAGCGGCAGCGGTGAGGTCATCGAGCCCGACGAGCCGATCCTGGCCATCGGCTCGGGCGGGCCCTACGCGCTCTCGGCGGCGCAGGCACTGGCCCGCCACACCGACATGGCGGTCGGCGACATCGTGCGGGCGGCCATGCGGATCGCCGCCGACATCTGCGTATACACGAACACGAACTTCATCGTCGAGGAGCTTTGAGCCGAGGGGCCTTGAGCCGAGGGGCTTTGAGCCGAGGAGCTTTGAGCCGAGAGGCCCCGAGTAGACGGGCTTTGTGCGACCCACTTCTTCCCGGAGGAGCTGGAGCGGCGTGGACGAGCTGACGCCCCGCCAGATCGTGGCCGAGCTCGATAAGTACGTGGTGGGCCAGGCGGGCGCCAAGCGCTCGGTTGCGGTGGCCCTGCGCAACCGGTACCGCCGCAACCGCCTGCCGCCCGAGCTGAAGGACGAGGTCGTCCCGAAGAACATCCTGATGATCGGCCCCACGGGCGTTGGCAAGACGGAGATCGCCCGCCGCATCGCCCGCATGGTCAAGGCGCCCTTCATCAAGGTCGAGGCCACCAAGTTCACCGAGGTCGGCTACGTGGGCCGCGACGTCGACTCCATGGTGCGCGACCTGGTGGAGACCTCCCTGCGCATGGTCCGCTCCGAGAAGCTGGCGGATGTGCAGGAGCGGGCGCAGGAGCTGGCCGAGGAGCGGCTCCTGGACATCCTGGCCCCCCTCCCCAAGCGCGAGCAGGCCTTCCGCAACCCCCTGGAGGCCCTCTTCGGCTCCATGCGCGGCCCCCAGGCCGAGACCGACGACGACCAGGAGATGGAGGACCGCCGGCGCACGGCCCGCGAGGCGCGCGCCCAGTACCGGCGGCGCCTGGCGACGGGCGGGATGGAGGGCGACACGGTCGAGGTCGAGGTCGACGACACCACGCCGCCCATGGTCGATGTCCTCTCGGGCGCCGGCGTGGAGGAGATGGCCATCAACTTCCAGGACCTGCTGGGCGGCATGCTGCCCAAGCGCCGCAAGAAGCGCAAGGTCACCATCGCCGAGGCGCGCCGGCTCCTGGCCCAGGAGGAGGCCGCCAAACTGATCGACCAGGACCAGGCCACGGCCGAGGCCGTCCGCCGCGCCGAACAGTCCGGCATCATCTTCGTCGACGAGATCGACAAGATCGCCGGCCGCGACGCCGGCACCGGCCCCGACGTCTCCCGCGAGGGCGTGCAGCGCGACATCCTGCCCATCGTCGAGGGCAGCACGGTCATGACCAAATACGGGCCGGTGAAGACCGACCACATGCTCTTCATCGCCGCGGGCGCCTTCCACACCAGCAAGCCGACGGACCTGATCCCGGAGCTGCAGGGCCGCTTCCCCATCCGGGTGGAGCTGGAGCCCCTCGGCGCCGAGGACCTGCGCCGCATCCTCGTGGAGCCGGAGAACGCCCTGACCAAGCAGTACGCCGCGCTCCTGGAGACCGAGGGCGTGACCGTGACCTTCACGCAGGACGGCATCGATGAGCTCGCCGCCACGGCCCAGCGCGTGAACGAGCAGACGGAGAACATCGGCGCCCGCCGCCTGCACACGATCATGGAGAAGCTGCTGGAGGAAGTCTCCTTCGACGCGCCGGAGGGCGACGAGAAGACGGTCAACGTGGACGCGGCCTATGTGAAGGCCCGCCTGTCCGGCATCGCGCAGGACCGCGACCTCAGCCGGTTCATCCTCTAGCGGCACTTCAGGCGTTCGGTAGTACCTGAGGCGGTGCCACTCGACGACCGGAGGTGGGGCATGGTGTGAAAGCCGTGCCCCACGTGTATTTGCGACGAGAGACCGCGCGCGGGTCGTCTCCCGGAGCACTCCCGTTGCGCAGTATCCAATTGCGTTGAACAAGCAAGATGGAGCCAGATCGACGTCTGGCGAAGCTCGCCGTCGCCATGTAGCACCTGCCGGTTTCGGGGTGGCCGGTATGGCGCGGCTCATGCGCAAGACTGTCCGCGGTCACACCCACGGGTACGCCGTCGAGTCCAAGCGCGTCGACGGCAAGCCCCACATCGTCTGGCAACGCTATCTCGGCAAGATGGAGGACATCATCGCCCGCTGCACCCAGGGCCCCTCCGCCTTCGAGCCCGTCGTGGAGGAGTTCGGTGCCGTCGCCGCCCTGATGGCCATCGCCCAGCGTTTGGACTTGGAAGCCATCGTGGCCCGCCACCTGCCGCAGGGCCGCCTGCAGGTCCCCGTCGGCCGCTACCTGCTGTTGGCCAGCGTTAACCGTGTGCTGGCGCCCTGCAGCAAGGTGCAGATCGGAGATGGGTACGAGCGCACCCTGCTGCGCCGGCTCTGGAGCCTGCCGGCCGCCCACTTCAGCAGCCAGCGCTTCCCTGTGCCGAGGCAGTCCGCCACCCTTCACAGTCGACCCCATTCTGTCGAATAACCTTAAAGATACAGTGAATTTGTCGAACGATAGTTGTCACATTTGGTGGGTGGTAGCAGGAGGATGAAACCGGACCGCGAAACCTGAGCCTTGACCAGAACTGAAAAGAGTTCCCAGTTCTGATCTGGAAATTGAATCGAGCTCTTTTCCGAACGGGCAAACCCGTCGAGAGGCGGGGACGCAAAGCCACGGGCCCTCGTGTGAGGCGAGGGTAGCCGGGTTACCGAAGAAAAGGGGAGGCATGGCACACAAAGCCCCCTTTTCCGAGGGATCGGAATCGGGGGCTTTTTGTCGTCCCGGTGAGGGGTCGGAGATTCCGGATCCAAGCGGGTCCAGGCGGAGGTGGGCGATGTGGGCGGGCTGTTCTCGGCACCGGGCCTGCAGGCACTGATGGCCAACGTCGAGGTCCTGACGGCGCGCCAGCGCGCGATCGCGCAGAACGTGGCCAACGTGGACACGCCCGGCTACCAGGCGGTCGACGTGAACTTCCCGCTGGCGATGAGCCGGGCGCTGGCCGAGCAGGCGGCGCCACAGGGGACCGGGATCGCCAACCCGGCGAGCATGCCGCTGGTGGCCAACCCGGGGGTCATGCAGGTGGACGGCAACGGGGTCAACGTGGACAAGCAGATGATCGAGATCGCGCAGACGCAGACGTGGTACGCGGCCACCGAGCAGGACCTGCAGCTTCAGCTGCAGGTGGTCAAGCTGGCGGTCAGCGACGGAGGGGCGGTGCAGCCTTGACGATCTGGGGCGGGATGGACGCGAGCGCATCGGGGCTCCTGGCCGAGCGGCTGCGGCTGGACGTGGTCGCGAACAACATCGCCAACGTCGATACCACCACCACGCCGCAGGGTGGGCCCTACCGGCGCGAGGTCGTGTTCTTCGCGCAGGCGCCGGGCGAGCGGGGCGTGGTCGTGAGCGGCATCGGGACGGACCCGTCGCCCCTGCCGCTCGTGTACGACCCCGGCAGCCCCCAGGCCAACGCGCAGGGCTTCGTGCAGATGCCCAACGTGAACATCACCTCGGAGATGGTCGACATGCTGGAGGCCGCGCGCGCCTACGGGGCCAACGTCACGGCCTTCAACGACGGCAAGATGATGGCCACCGACGCGCTGAAGCTGGGGCAGGTGTAGCGGGGCATGACCATTCCTCCCGGCGGGTTTCAGCCGCTCTCGCTGCCCAGCCTGCGGGCGCCGACCCCGCCCGCGCCGCCGGCCGCGCCGACGGCGCCGGGCAGCGGCACCCAGGGCAGCCAGGGCGTGGCGGCCGGCGGGTTCGGCGGGGCGCTGAACTCGGCGCTCGACGCGCTGAACAGCTCGCAGGTCCAGGCCGACCAGGCGGCCCAGACCCTGGCCGGCGGCAACGGCGACATCGCCGGCGCCATGATCGCGACCGAGAAGGCGAGCCTGCAGATGCAGTTCGCCTTCGCGATCCGCAACAAGGCGATCAGCGCCTACCAGCAGATCATGGCGATGCAGGTCTAGCGGCCGCGGTCCCGTCCCGCGCAGCCGGGCGAAGGAGCGCCCGGCCGGCCCCAATGCCACAGGGAGGTGGGTCCGAGGGGGGTGTGAGCCGTGCCGACTCTGGCGGAGGCGATGGGCGGTGTCTCCCGGTTCTGGCAGGGCATGAACCCGCGCCGCCGGCGCGGCGTGCTCACCGCCGGGGTCGTGGCCCTGCTCGCCCTGGGGATCTGGGGCGCCATCGCCGCGCGCGGGCCCGCCATGGCGCCGCTCTTCACCCAGCTGCAGCCGAGCGACGCGGCCGCCATCGTCAGCCAGCTCCAGTCCCAGCACGTGCCCTACCAGCTGGCGGACAACGGGGCGACCATCATGGTCCCCAAGTCGCAGGTCTACCAGCTGCGCCTGGACATGGCGGGCAAGGGGCTGCCGAACGCGGGCGTGGTCGGCTTCTCCCTGTTCAACAACCCCAGCATCACGCAGACGCAGTTCGACCAGCAGGTCAACTTCCTGCGGGCGCTGGAGGGCGAGCTGACCACCACCATCCTCTATATCAACGGGGTGCAGGCCGCCCGGGTCGCGCTGACGCTCCCCAACCAGAGCACCAACTTCCTCAGCAGCAACAGCACGCCGCCCACGGCCTCCGTGCTGCTGCGCCTGGCGCCCGGCGCCTCGCTCTCCCCGGCTCAGGTGCAGGGCATCATGCACCTGGTCGCCGCCAGCGTGCAGGGGATGAAGCCCTCGGACGTGACGGTGCTGGACAGCCAGGGCAACATGCTCAGCGCCTTGGTCAATGAGGGCGGCACCGCGGCCGTGACCTCGGGCAGCCAGGCCCAGCAGCAGATCGATCTGACGAACCAGTTCGACCAGCAGCTGCAGAACAACCTCCAGGGCCTGTTGTCACAGGTGCTGGGGCCGGGCAACGTGATCGCGCGCGTGCAGGCGACCCTGAACTTCAACCAGGAGACGCAGACCAGCCAGCTGTTCCAGCCCGTCAAGGGGCAGCCGAACGGCGTGCTGCAGAGCGTCAACAACCTTAAGGAGACCTTCTCCGGCACCGGCACGCCGCCGGCGCCGGCCGGGACCTCCAGCAACACCCCGAGCTACACCTTCGGCACGGCCGGGAGCGGCAAGAACAGCTACACGCAGACGCAGTCGCAGGCCCAGTACGCGGTCAGCCAGACGACCGACCGCACGGTGGTGGCGCCGGGCGCCGTCACCCGCCTGTCCGTGGCCGTGGCCGTGAACCGCACCCTGACGACAGCCCAGCAGGCGGCCATCACGCAGATGGTCAACGCGGCCATCGGCGCCGACCCCGCCCGCAAGGACCAGATCACGGTGGTCGGCATGCCCTTCGCGGCCACGGCCACCGGTCTCGTCACCCTGCCGAAGACCGCCGCCAAGCCCTCGCCGGTGCTGCCACTGGCCCTGGCGGCCGTGGCCGCGGTGGCCGTGATCACGGCCCTGATCCTGACGGTCCTCGGCGGCCGCGGCAACGCCGCCGAGGAGGTGTCCGCGCAGGCGGAGCGCCGCCTCGCCGAGCAGCTGGTCGGCCGCACCGCGTTCCCGGACCAGAGCGAGGATGGCGACGGCCTCGGCCCCGACGCCGATCTCCTGGACGGCGACAGCGACCCCAACGCCCTCCGCCGCGCCGCGCGGGCCGAGACCGAGCAGCGCCGGCGCGAGATCGTCTCGGTCGTCCAGCGCCGGCCTGAGGATGTGGCCAACGTGCTCCGCAGCTGGCTGACGGAGGAGCAGTCCTGATGCCCACCCCCACGCAGACCGTCGTTCAGCAGCATGCGCTCGCCGGGCGGCAGAAGGCCGCCGCGCTCATGGTGACGCTAGGGCCGGAGTTCGCCGCCCAGGTCTTCCGCCACCTGAAGCAGGACGAGATCGAGCAGCTGACGCTGGAGATGGCCGCCATGCGCCGCGTCGACCCCGAGGTCAAGGACGACGTGCTGCGCGAGTGCCGCGACCTGATCATGGCCAAGGACTACATCCAGTCCGGCGGCCTGGATTACGCGCGCGAGGTGCTGGAGCGCGTGTTCGGCAGCGGCCGCGCCGGCGAGATCATCGACCGGCTGACCGCCACCCTGCAGGTGCGCCCCTTCGAGTTCGCGCGCCAGTCCGACCCCTCGCAGGTGCTGAACTTCATCCAGCACGAGCACCCGCAGACCATCGCCCTGATCCTGGCCTACCTCAACCCGCAACAGGCCTCGACCATCCTCTCGGCCCTGGAGCCGGAGCAGCAGGTCGATGTGGCCCGGCGGGTCGCCAGTATGAACAACACCTCGCCCGAGGTGGTCAAGGAGGTCGAGCGGGTGCTGGAGCGCAAGTTCGCCTCGCTCGTCACCGAGGGCATGGCCCGCGCAGGCGGCGTCGACACGGTGGTCGCCGTGCTCAACCACGCCGACCGCGCCACGGAGAAGCGCATCCTCACCACCCTGGAGACCGAGGACCCGGAGCTGGCGCAGTCCATCCGCAAGCGGATGTTCGTCTTCGACGACCTGACCCTGCTGGATGACCGTTCGCTGCAGCGGGCCATGCGCGAGGTCGACCTCAACGGCGACATGCCGCTTGCCCTGAAGGTCGCCGGCGATGAGGTCAAGACCAAGATCATGAAAAACCTCAGCAAGCGCGCCGGCGAGATGCTGGCCGAGGCCATCGAGTTGCTCGGCCCCGTGCGCCTGCGCGAGGTCGAGGACGCGCAGCAGCGGATCGTGGCGGTCATCCGCCACCTGGAGGACGAGGGCGAGATCGTCATCTCCCGCGGGAAGGATGAGATCATTGTCTAAGGTCCTCGTCCCACCCCAAATCGTGCCGGCGGCTGCGCCGCAGCCGCCGGTCCGAGCACCCCACCAGCCGCAGCCCCGCACCCCGCGGGATACGCAGCCCGATCCGCGGCGGGCCAAGGCGGCGCCCGCCCTGTGGCAGAACCTGGCGCCGAGGGCGCCGGGCTCCCCCGCGCCCAAGCCGCTCGATCCGGTCGAAACGGCGCGCGCCGAGGCGGATGCGATCGTGGACCAGGCTCGCGCAGAAGCGGACCGGGTCCGCGTGCGGGCCCAGGCCCAAGCCGTGGCCGACGGCCGCCAGAAGGCCCGCGCCCAAGCTCGCCTCGACGTGCGGCGGCTGACACGGCAGGCCCGGTCGCTGGTCCGGGAGGCGCGCGCGCTGCGCGAGCAGGCCCTGGCCCAGCTCAGCGACGACGTGGTGGAGACCGCGGTGACCCTGGCCAAGGCGGTGCTCGCGCGCAAGGCGGAGCAGGGCTGTGAGGACCTGCGGCAGCTGGCGCTGCAGCTGATCGCGGAGGCACGCCAGCCCCGGCGGCTGCAGGCGCATCCCGCCGACGCGCCTTCCCTGGAAGGGGTCGGCGTGCCCGTGGAGGCCAGCGCGGCCATCGCCCGGGGCGGCCTGCTGCTGCAGGCGGCGGACGGGGAGCGCGACGCGCGCCTGGAGGCGCGGATCGCCCGCCTGGAGGCCGTCCTCAAGGCAGGTGAGCCGCGGTGACGGTCGAGGAGACGGTGCTCGCCACGCGGGAGCGCCTCGCGCAGATGCGGCGCGCGGCCGAGGGCCTGCGGCCCGTGGTCCGGGCGGGGCGCGTGACGCAGGTCGTTGGGCTCCTGATCGAGTCGGAGGGTCCCGATCTCGAGATCGGCGACCTCTGCGAGCTCGGTGGCTCGGTCCTGGCGCAGTGCGTCGGCTTCCGCGAGGACCGGGTGTTGCTGATGCCGCTGCACGAGGTGGCTGGGCTCTCTGCCGGCGCCCGCGCCGTCGCCCTCGGGCGCAGGCTCCGCGCCCCCTGCGGCCCATCGATGCTGGGGCGCGTGATCGACGGCCTGGGGCGGCCCCTGGATGGCGGGCCAGTGCCTGACCCTGAGGAATGGCGGCCGACGGAGGCCGAGGCGCTCGCGCCACTGGCGCGAGCTCCCATCGAAGCGGCTTTGCCGGTCGGGGTCCGCGCCGTCGACGGCTGCCTGACGTGCGGGCGCGGCCAGCGGCTCGGGCTCTTCGCCGGCAGCGGCGTGGGCAAGAGCACCCTCCTCGGCATGCTGGCCCGCGGCACGGCGGCGGACGTGAACGTCATCGCGCTGGTCGGCGAGCGTGGCCGCGAGGTCGGGGAGTTTTTGCGCGACGACCTCGGGCCGGAGGGGCTGCGGCGGTCGGTCGTGGTCGTCGCCACCTCGGAGCGGCCGGCCCTGGCCCGCATCCAGGCCGCCCTGGCCGCCACGACCATCGCCGAGGCCTTCCGGGATGCCGGCAAGCAGGTGCTGCTGCTGATGGACTCCCTGACGCGCTACGCGATGGCGCTGCGCGAGGTGGGGCTGGCCAGCGGCGAGCCGCCGACGAGCCGCGGCTACACGCCGTCGGTGTTCGCGGCGCTGCCGCGGCTGCTGGAGCGGTGCGGCTCGTCGGCCGCGGGCGGCATCACCGGCTTTTACACCGTGCTCGTCGAGGGCGATGACATGAACGAGCCGATCGCGGATGCGGCCCGCAGCATCCTCGACGGCCACATCGTGCTGAGCCGGGCGCTGGGGGAGGCCGGGCACTTCCCGGCGATCGATGTGCTGCAGAGCGTCAGCCGGCTGATGCCGCGGCTCTGCGACCCCGAGCACCTGGCGGCGGCGCGGCGGGTGCGGCAGGTGCTGGCCACCTACCGCCAGGCCGAGGACCTGATCGACGTCGGGGCCTACAAGCCCGGGGCCAACGCGGACATCGACCGCGCCGTGGCCCTGATCGGCCCCGTGCGCGCCTTCCTGCGCCAGGACGTGCAGGACAGGAGCGCCTGGTCGGACACGCGGGCCGCCCTGATGGCGGCCGTGCGGGAGGGGAGCGCATGACGGCCTTCCGGTTCCGGTTGCAGCGCCTGCTGGAGGTGGCCGCCGCCCTGCGCCTGGCGCGGGAGGCGGAGCTGGCCCAGGCCCAGGCGGTGCGGCGCGCCGCCGAGGCCGAGGTCGCAGCGGCCGCGGCCGGGGTGGCGGCCGAGGAGCGCCGCCACGAGGAGGCGGGCGCATCTGTCCTCAGCGCGGCGGAGTTCGCGTGGAGCCAGATGGCCGTCGCGGCGGCAGGCCGCGTGCTGGCCGAGCGGGTCGCGGCGGCGCTGGCCGCCGACCGGCTCGTGCAGGACCGCCACGACGCGTGGCTCGCGGCACGGCAGCAGGAGCAGCGCTACCTGCGCCTCCGTGCTCGGGCCCACGCGCGCTGGCGGCAGATGGAGAGCGCGGCCGCCCAGGCCGAGCTCGACGACCTCGTCAGCTCCAGACACCGGAGAGGAGGTGAAACAGCCTGATCGCGACAGCTCCAGCCCCAGTCCCGGCTCCCGTCCCAGGCTCCGTGGCGGGCGCGCCGGCCGGCGGCGGCAGCGGTAACGCCCATGGCAAGGCCAAGGACCCCATGGCCACGTCCTTTGCTGCCGTCATGACGGCCGCGGCGGCGACGAAGCCGCAGCAGGCTCCGGTGCCGCACGCCAAGGGCGGCGGCAAGCCCGGCGCCGCTCCGGCGGCAGGCAGGGTTCCCGTGTCCGGATCGGGGTCCGCTCCGGCGGGCGCGCCCAATGTGCGGCTTCAGTTCGTTGTGGCCGTCGCGGCCACTCCGGCGGCGGGGCGGCCCGGCGGGAATCACGCCGTGCCGGCGCCCGCTGGCGGGTCTTCCGGCGGCTCCGCGGTCACGGTCCCGCTCCAGGCCCGTGGCGCCGCCTCCCTCGGGGCGGCGACGGCGGCCCCCGGCGCACGGTCCGTGTCCGATCCCGCGGCCGGTCCCGGATCCGGTCCCACGGCCGGCACGGGCAGGGCCCCGGCGCAGGCCGCCAGCACGCCGCAGGGTCCGGCCCTGCTCCAGGGTGCGGCTCTTTCGCAAGGCGAGCCCTCACCGCGAGGCGCGGCCCCGGGCGCGCCATCCGTCCAAGGCACCGGGTCGGCCCAGGGGGCCGGGCAGTCTCAGGGTCGGGTCCCCGTGCAGGGCATGGCCCCGGCGGCGGGCACGGCCCTGGCGGCAGGTACCGCACGGACTCAGGGTGCGGCACCCACGCCGCCGGCGCAGGGCACGACGCCTGCCCAGGGCGCGGCACCGGCCAACGTCCCCGTCCCGATCCAGGGGCCGGCCCTCCTCCGTGCCTCCGAGTCCGCGCAGAAGGCGCCGCAGCCGGCGGCGCCGTCGCCGCTTCAGCCGCTGGCGGGCGCGCCCGCCGGGCAGGTCGCGCCAACGGGGCACCTCGCCCCGGTCCAGGTGGCCGCAACCCGTGTACAGGCCCCCAGCCCGAGCCGGACGGCCAGCCCGGGCACAGCGGTCCAGGGCATGCCCCCGGCCGCCGTGGCCTCGGCCCTCGCGGCGCCCGGCCGCTCCGCCCCGCAGGTCCAGTCCGTCAGGGCACCGCAGCCGCCGGCCATGCCGGCTCCCGCGCCGGCGCCGCAGCCGGTGTTCTCGGTTCCCAGGAACTCGGGCTCCTGGCAGCTCCAGGTGGCCCCGCCCGGCCTCGGCCCCGTACACATCCAGCTGGATCTCCGGGGCGGGTCCCTTGACACGAGCTTTCTTGTCGGCGACGCCGGGGCCAAGTCGGCCCTGGAGTCCGGCCTGGGTGCCCTCCGGGTCAACCTGGCCGGCCAGGGTGTCAACGTCGGCAGCCTCAACGTGGGGCTCTCACACGGCGGCGGCGGCCAGGGGGAGGCCCACGGGTCGCCCTACAACCGCGGCGGCCGGCAGGCGCCGCAGCAGCTCCACGCCGCGTCCCTGAGCCCGGGGCGGTCACCGCCGGCCGGGCGCCGATCCGCCCTCAACCTGCTTGGGTAACGAAGAAAGGGGGGAGCCAGGGTGAGCACGCCCGTGTCGGGCGCAACCGGCGCGCAGAGCGGCGCCAGCGGCAGCAGCAACGGCTTCAACGTCACGGGGCAGCAGTTTCTGCAGCTGCTCGTGGCGCAGCTGAAGTACCAGAACCCGCTGCAGCCGATGGACAGCACCCAGTTCCTCAGCCAGTTGGCCACCCTGGAGCAGGTGCAGCTCCTGGAGGGGATCCAGACCGACCTCAACCAGCTGGTCAAGGGGCAGCAGGCGACCGCCTCCGGCACCCAGGGCCAGGGTAGCGGGGGGTCGGGCGGATGAGCGGCATCCGGCCGGTCGGGCCGGCCGCTGGCCTGGGAGCGCCGCCCGCTCAGGGAGCCGGCCGCGACGCCGCCTTCGGCGCCGCGTTCCAGCAGGCCCTGACGGCGCCGCTCCACCTGTCGGCCCATGCCGCCGAGCGCCTGCGCCAGGCCGGGCTCAGCCTGGGCCCGGAGGATCTGCGCAGCGCCGAGGCGGCCGTGGCGGCGGCGGGGGCCAAGGGCGGCCAAACCGCGCTGGTGCTCCTCGGATCGCTGGCCCTGGTGGTCAGCGTGCCGAACCGGACCGTGGTGACCGCGATCGACGGCGCCCGGATGGGCCAGGGGGTCTTCACCGGGATCGATTCCGCCGTGATCGCCAGGGGGCCGGTCCCCGAGCGGGGGGCCCCGGGGCCGCTGAACGACCGAGGCGGCCCGAGCAACGCCCGGCCAGAAGGGCCGGGCGTCAGGGAGGACACACACGCATGATGCAGTCCATGCAGGCCGCGGTTTCCGGCCTGCAGATGCACGAGATGGCGATGAACGCGATCGGCAACAACATCGCGAACGTGGACACGCCCGGCTTCAAGTCGAGCACGGTCGACTTCGCCGAGCTGTTCAGCCAGACGCTGCAGGGCGCCACGGCGCCCACAGCGACAAGCGGCGGCATCGCGCCGTCCCAGATCGGGCTCGGCGTCACCCTTGGCGGCATCTCCGTCGACACGAGCCAGGGGACGCTGCAGGTCACCGGCAACAACAACGACCTGGCCATCCAGGGCGCCGGCTACTTTGTGCTCCAGGGCGGGTCGGGCCAGCAGGTGTACAGCCGCGTCGGCAGCTTCGAGACGGATGCGAGCGGCCACCTTGTGCAGCAGGGCACGGGGGCCCTGGTGCTGGGCTGGTCCGCCAACAACGGCACGATCACCTCCACCAGCAGCCCGCCGGCGTCTCTGACGATCCCGCTCGACACGACCATCCAGCCGACGGCGACGACGTCGATCACGTTCGCCGGCAACCTCGACGCGCTCGCCACGCTGGGCACGACGGTGCCTGTGGGCGAGACCGTCTACGATTCGCTCGGCAACACGCAGACCATCGACGTCAGCTTCACCGCCACGGCCACGCCCGGCACGTGGACCTGGGGCGCCGGGGCGACGCCGACCTTCACGGGCGGCGGCACCATCACCTTCACCAACACGGGCGCCTTCAACACCGTCAGCGGGACGACGGTGACCAGCGCCGCCACACTGACCGACGGTGCGGCGCAGATGGTCGTCAACCTGAGCTTCGCCGGCATGACGGACTACGCCCAGTCCAGCTCGGCGGCGGCGCCCGACCAGAACGGCAGCACCGCGGGCGGACTCGAGTCCTGGACGGTGGACAAGGCCGGCAACATCACAGGCTCGTTCACCAACGGCCGGACGGAGCTGCTGGGGCAGGTCGCCCTGGCCAACTTCGCCAACCCGGCCGCCCTGACCCAACTGGCGGATGGCTCGCTGCAGGTGAGCAACGACTCGGGTACGGCGCAGATCGCCACGGCCAACACGAACGGCCTCGGCGCGATCCAGGCCGGAAGCCTGGAGCAGAGCAACGTCGACCTGAGCAACGAGTTCTCCAACATGATCCAGATCGAGGCGGGCTACCAGGCCAACGCCAAGGTGATCACCACGGCGAACACGATGCTCCAGTCCCTGATCCAGATGGTGCAGTAGGCGGATCGGAAGGGGAGGGGCCGCATGGCCCCTCCCCACCGGAGGAGGAGCAAAGCGCGTGCGGATGCTGCGGTTCGTGATCGCGGGGCTGATCGTGGTCGGGGGCGGGTTTGCGGCCTTCCACTTCCTGCAGAAGCCGGGAGCGGCCAGGGCCGCCGCACCCAAGCCGCCCACAGTGAGCACCGTGGTCCTCGCGCCCCTCACCACCAACCTGGCCGATACCGGGCAGGTCCGGCTGGTGCAGGTCGGCCTGACGGCCACGCTGGTCGGCGACCAGGCCCAATCGGCCTGGAACACCCACCTGGCGGCCATCCAGGATGCGACCATCGGCGCGCTGCGGGCGCGGACGGCGGCCCAGCTCAACGGCGCGCAGGCCATGGGCCAGCTGGCCGCCGACCTGGAGGCTGCCTACGACAAGATCCTCGGCGACGCGGGCAAGGTCCGGGCCATCTACTTCACCCAGTTCGTCGTGCAGTGAGGGGTGAGCGCGTGAGCGAGGCGCTGAGCCATGAGGAGATCGCGGCGCTGCAGCAGGCCCTGAAGGCCGGCCGCATCCAAGCGGGGGCGGCCGCGGCGGCCACGCCCAGGGGGCGGGTGCGCCAGTACGACTTCTCGGTGCCGGACAAGTTCAGCAAGGATGCGCTGCGCGCGCTGCAGCACCTGCACGACGGGCTCGCGCGCTCGCTGACGACCAGCCTGTCCGCGCATGTGCGCGGCATGATGCAGGTCGATTCGCCCGTGGTGACCCAGCAGACCTACCAGCAGTTCATCGCCGAGGTCGCGGAGCCGTCGGTGCTGGCGGCGTTCTCGGCGGAGCCGCTGCCGGGCACGGGCGTGTGGGAGATCGAGGCGCGCATCGCCTTCCCCATCATCGACCGGCTGCTCGGCGGGCCGGGGCATGGGATCGAGGTGCTGCGCTCGCTCACCGAGATCGAGATGACCGTCATCCAGCGCGTGGTGAACGTCATCCTCGACCAGTGGCGCGAGGGCTGGGGGCACACGGCTGAGCTGCACCCGAAGCTGCTCAGCCTGGAGACAAACCCCCTGTTCCTGCAGATCGCGGGGCCGAACGAGATCGTGCTGGCGGTGGCCTTCGCGGTCCACCTCGGCCCGGACGAGGGTCAGATGCGCCTCTGCCTGCCCTTCCCCTGCCTGGAGCCGATTCTGTCGCGCCTGGCCATGCGGGCGTGGTCGCAGGGACCGGCGGCCCCGCGGCCGGGCCAGGAGGCCGAGGTCGCACGGGCCCTGCAGGGGGCGCGCGTGCCCGTGCACGTGGAGCTGGGCCGTGCGCGGCTGCCGCTCTCGACGGTCGTTGCCCTGCAGGCCGGAGATCTGGTGCCGCTGCCCGTCCCGCTCACGGCGCCCGCGACCGTGTTCGTCGGCGACAGGCCCCGGTTCCACTGCCGGATCGGACGGGTTGGGCGCCGGCTGGCCGTCGAGATCACGGGCCACGGGGAGGAGGTCTAGCCGTGGAGCAGACGCACCCGGGGGCCGCTTGGGGGCCGATCCTGGCCGCGGCGGCGGCGGAAGCGGGCGCGCAGGCCCTGGAGTATGCCGGACCCGCCGGCGCGTTGACGGGTGCCGCCGGCGGGGTCGAAGTCGGGGAGGGTATCGCGGCCTCCGGGGCCGAGGGCGGCGCCATCCAGCTGCCGACGGTCTGCTTCGGGGCTGGCGGCGGGCCCGTCCTTTGGGCGGCGACGGACGATTCCGCCTTCGCGGACGAGCTCTCGCCCTGGCTCGCGGGCTGCGCGGCCGCCCTTGGCCTGCCGGCGGGCGGGGCGATGGACATGACGCCGCCGCCACAGGACGCCGTGGTCCTGACGTTCCGCACTGAGGGCGGCGCCACCGCGACCCTGTGGCTCGCCCCGGCGGTCCTCGGCGCCACCGACCCGGTGCCGGCTGATTTCCCGCAGCTGGGCGGCTCGGGCGGCGCGGCCGCCCCGAGCGCGGGCATCGACCTGCTGCTGGAGGTGCCGATGGTGCTCACGGTCGAGCTCGGGCGCACGGAGCGCCGGATCCGCGACGTGCTGGCGCTGCAGCGGGGCAGCATCGTGGAGCTCGACCGCCTGGCCGGCGAGCCCGTCGACCTGATGGTCAACGGCCACCTGATCGCCCACGCCGAGGTCGTGGTCGTGGACGAGAACTTCGGGGTCCGGATCACGGACATCGTCAGCGCCACGGAGCGGATCAGCCAGATGCAGGGCGGTACGTAGCGGACCGGCGGCCGACCGGCCCGGCCGGGCTCCGAGACGGCGAATCGGCACGCGCCAAGGACGCGCGTGCGGCCCCCGGCGCAGGACGCGCGGAGGATCCTGAGAGGACGAGCGCGTTGCTGGCAGCCATCTGGGGAATCGTTCGCTTCCTGCTCGCCTTCGCCGTCGTCATCTTCCTGGCGGCGGCAGCCAGCCGCATGTTCGCGGCGCGGGCCCAGGGCGGCCGCACCGCGCAGCTGCGCCTGCTCGGGGCGCTGCAGCTGGGCGGTGGCCGCGCGGTGGCCGCCGTGGGGGTCGGTCAGCGGGTCCTGCTGGTGGGCGTGGGCGACAAGCAGGTTTCGCTGCTGATGGCCCTGGACGACGCGAGCGAGCTGCAGCCGCCGGCCGGGGCGCAGAACCCGCCCCTGCTCGGCGCGCTGGATCCCCGCAGCTTCGCGGCCATGCTGCGGCGGGGGGTGGACCGCCGTGCCTAGTGTGCAGGTGACGCTGGGCCAGGCCGGCAACCCCGCCCAGGTCGCCTCGACCGTGCAGGTGCTGCTGCTTCTGACCGTGCTGGCGATCGCGCCCGCGGTCCTGATCCTGATGACCTCTTTCACCCGCATCGTCGTGGTCCTCTCGTTCGTGCGCAGCGCCCTCGCGACGGGCACGATGCCGCCGAACCAGGTGCTGGTCGGGCTGGCCCTGTTCCTGACGCTGTTCGTCATGAATAAGCCCCTCGGCCAGGTCTACAACCAGGCATGGGTGCCCTACCAGGCCGGGCAGATCTCGCTGCAGACCGCGGTGGATAAGGCCGAGGTCCCCCTGCGCGGCTTCATGCTGGCGCAGACGCGGCCGTCGGACCTGGCCCTGTTCGTGAAGATGCAGGGAAGCCATCCGGCCACCCCTCAGGACGTGAGCTTCACGGCCCTGGTCCCCGCCTTCACCATCAGCGAGCTGAAGACCGCCTTCGAGATGGGCTTTGTGATCTTCATCCCGTTCGTGGTGATCGACATGGTGGTGGCCAGCACGCTGATGTCCATGGGCATGATGCTGCTTCCGCCGGTGATGATCTCGCTGCCGTTCAAGGTGCTCCTGTTCGTCCTGGTGGACGGCTGGCACCTGACGATGCAGTCGCTGCTCCTCAGCTTCCACTGAACGGGCCCATGGGGGAGGACAGGGCGTGAACGTCGGCACGGTGATCCAGATCTCGCAGCAGGCGATCTGGACGGTGGCCCTGATCGCGGGCCCGCTCCTGCTGGTCGGACTGGTGGTGGGCCTTGTGGTGTCGATCCTGCAGGCCAGCACGCAGATCAATGAGCAGACGCTGACCTTCCTCCCGAAGATGGCGGCCGTCCTCGTGGCCGGCGCGGTCTTCGGGCCCTGGATGCTCAGCCAGCTCATCGACTTCACGCGCGGCCTGATCATCAGCATGCCGGGGTGGGTGCGCTGATGAGCTGGCTCGCCGGCGCGCAGCGCGACTTCGCCATCTACTGGCTGCTGGTGGCCCGGGTCGGGGGCTTCTGGTCGGCCGCGCCGGTGCTGGGCTCGCAGATCGTGCCCACGGCCGTAAAGGCCCCGGCGGTGGCCGTGCTGGCGCTGGCCATGCTGCCGGTCGTCAGCGGGGGCGCGGGGGGAGCCGCCGCGGCGGCCGCTGCCGTGCCGACCGCCATCCTGCCCTATGCCGCGCTGATCGTGCGCGAACTGGCCCTCGGGCTGGCCCTCGGCTTTCTGGCCCAGGTGGTGCTGGTGGCGGTCCAGGTGGGCGGCCAGCTGATCGACGTGCAGATGGGCTTCTCCGTCGTCAACGTCATCGATCCCACCTTCGGCCAGGCGGTGCCCCTGATGGGCGAGTTCCTGCTGACCGCCGGCCTGGTCATCTTCCTGCTGGTCGGAGGCGACCACCTGCTGATCTCGGCCCTGGCCCTGAGCTACCGCGCCGTGCCACTGGGGGGCCCCTCCCCGCTTCTGGCGGTGGGCGGCCAGGCCTTCACGGCGCTGGCCTGGGCCTTCGAGGCCGCCATCGGCGTGGCCGTGCCCATCCTCGGTGTCGGCATCATCGTCAACCTCGGCCTCGGGCTCCTTGGCCGGGCCGCGCCGCAGCTCAACATCCTGGCCACAGGCCTGCCGGCCCAGATCCTGTTCGGCATCGCGACCCTGATGGTGGCCCTGCCCGGGATCGTCGCCGTACTGGCCCAGATCGCGCCCCAGAGCTACCAGCAGATGGCGCAGCTGCTCGGCCGGTAGCGACAGCGGCCGAAAGGGGAGAGGACCGGAGACGGACTGAACAGCCGACCGGAGACGGACCGGTGAACAGACCGGAGACGGACCGGAGAGCGGAGAGCGAACCGACGACGGACCGGAGACGGACCGGAGAACGGACCGGAGAGCCGACCGGAGAACGGACCGGAGACGGACTGAAAAGCCGACCGAAGACGGACCGGAGAGCCAACCGGAGACGGACCGACGACGGACCGGAGACGGACTGAAGAGCGGACCGACGACAGACCGGAGACAGACCGGAGAGCTGACGGGAAAGGAGGGATCGCATGTCCCAGCGCACACTGCCCGCAACCCCACGACGGCGCCAGAAGGCGCGCGAGAAGGGCCAGGTGGCCCACAGCGCCGAGCTGGGGCCGGCGTTCGCCCTCCTGATCGCCGGCTGGAGTCTGAACGCCGTCGGCCGCATGGTGGCCCCGGCCTTCCTCGCCTGGGCGACATCGGTGTGGTCGCAGCCCGCGGGCGAGCTGAGCATGGCGGCCGTCGACACCCTCCTGCAGCGGGCCCTGCTGATCGGCGGCCTGGCGGTGGTTCCCCTGGGGGCCGCCATCATGTTCACGGCGGTCCTGGCCGGCGGCGCGCAGACCGGGTTCGCGTTCTCCACGGCCGCCCTGGCGCCGCGCCTGGACACCCTCAACCCCGTCACCGGCGTGCAGCGCATGTTCTCGGCCCGGGCGGTGGCGGACCTGCTGCGCTCGCTCCTAAAGTTCGCGGCCGTGGCGGCCGCCATCTACGGCCCGACCCAGAGCCTGATCGTGGCCCTGCCCGCCATGGCCGGCCAGATTGAAGGTCCCGTGATGATCGTCTGGCAGACGCTGACGAGCGTTCTGGTCCGGGTGGGGCTTGCCTCCCTGGCCATCGCCGGGGCAGACATCTTCTACCAGCGCTGGGAGATGGACCGGAGCCTGCGCATGACCCGCGAGGAGATGAAGGAGGAGCTGCGCGAGACGGAGGGCGATCCCACGTTCCGCGCCCTGCGCCGCCGCCGCCAGCGCGAGCTGGCCCGCCGGCGCATGATGGCCGATGTCCGCCGGGCGGACGTCGTCATCACCAACCCGACGCACTACGCGGTGGCGCTGCGCTACGACCCGGCCCACATGCGCGCGCCCCTGGTGGTGGCCAAGGGCCGCGGCTGGCTGGCCGAGCGCATCAAGGCAGTTGCCGCGGCGGCCGAGGTCGTCATCACGGAGAACCCGCCCCTGGCGCGCGAGCTGTACCGCGCGGTCGCCATCGGGCGCCCGATCCCGCCCGCCCTGTACCAGGCCGTCGCTGAGGTCCTCGCCTTCGTGTGGCGCATCAAGCGGAGGGGGATCGAGCAATGAGGCAGCAGCGGGGTGTCGGCAAGGGTCTCGGCAGCGAGGCGATCCTGGGCGGCGCCGTCGTCCTCATGGTCATCATGCTCGTGGTGCCCCTGCCCTCGACCCTGCTCAGCCTGCTGCTGATCCTGAACCTGGGCATCGCCCTGCTGACGCTGCTCGTCACGATGTCGACGACGGAGCCGCTCGACTTCGCCGTCTTCCCGTCACTGCTTCTGCTGACGACCCTCTTCCGGCTGGCGCTGAACGTGTCGACCTCCCGTCTCATCCTGCTGAACGGCTACGCCGGCCAGGTCATCCAGGCATATGGCCAGTTCGTGGTCGGCGGCAACCCCCTGGTGGGCTTCATCGTCTTTCTCATCCTGGTCGTGATCCAGTTCGTCGTGATCACCCGCGGCGCCGAGCGCGTCGCCGAGGTGGCCGCCCGCTTCACCTTGGACGCCATGCCCGGCAAGCAGATGTCGATCGACGCCGACCTCAACGCCGGCCTGATCGACGACAAGGAGGCGCGGCGCCGCCGCCGCGACATCGAACGCGAGGCCGATTTCTACGGGGCCATGGACGGTGCCAGCAAGTTCGTCAAGGGCGACGCCATGGCCGGTCTGCTGATCGTGGCCATCAACATCCTGGGCGGGTTCGTCATCGGCATGGTGCAGCGCGGCATGAGCTTCTCCGCCGCCCTGAGCCAGTACACGATCCTGACGATCGGCGACGGCCTCTCGGCCCAGATCCCGGCCCTGCTGATCTCGACGGCCACCGGCATCATCGTGACCCGGGCCGCGGCCCAGAACAGCCTCGGCAACGAGGTGGCGCAGCAGGTGCTGGCCGAGCCGCGCCTGCTGATGGTCGCCGGCGGCGCCCTGGCGGCCATCGGCCTGGTGCCGGGCCTGCCGAAGCTGCCCTTCCTCGCCGTCGGCATCGGCCTCTTCTGGCTTGGACGCGTGGCCGCCCGCCGCAAGGCCGCGCCCGCGCCGGAGGCGGCGGCCGGCAAGCCGGGTCCGGGCGCCCAGGCCGCGGCCGGCGAGTCCTCCACGCCCGCGGAGAGCGGTGCCGACCTGCTGGAGCTGGACCCCCTGGAGATCGAGCTGGGCTATGGCCTGCTGAAGCTGGCGGAGGGCCCGACGGGCGGCGAGCTGATGCGCCGGGTCGGTCTGATCCGCCGCCAGCTGGCGGCCGAGATGGGGCTGCTGCTGCCGCTGGTCCGCGTGCGCGACAACGTCCAGCTTCCGCCCAACACTTACGCCGTCAAGCTGCGGGGCAGCGAGGTGGCGCGCGGCGAGCTGCGCCCGGGCCAGTACCTGGCCATGAACCCCTCCGGGGAGGCGCTGGATGTGCAGGGCACGCCCACCCGCGAGCCGGCCTTCGGGCTGCCCGCCATGTGGATCACGGAGGGCGACAAGGTGCGGGCCGAGTTGGCGGGCTGCACCGTGGTCGACCCCGCCACCGTCCTGGCCACGCACTTCAGCGAGCTGTGCAAGCGCCACGCGCACGAGATCCTCTCGCGCCAGGAGTGCAAGGCCCTGCTGGACGCGATGCGCCAGCGCCAGGCCGCCCTGGTGGACGAGCTGGTGCCGGCCGTGCTGAGCACCGGCCAGGTGCAGCGGGTGCTGCAGAACCTGCTCCGCGAGGGCGTCTCGATCCGCAACCTGGCCACGATCCTGGAGACGCTCAGCGACGCCGGGACCCTGGTCAAGGACCCCGATCTCCTCACGGAGCGCGTGCGGTCCGCGCTGGCCCGCGAGATCACCCGCGACCTGCCGGCCGAGCAGGGGCGCCTCGCCGTCTGCACTCTGGATCCCCGCCTGGAGGGCCGGCTGGCGGAGGCGGCCGCCGGCGCCGCCCTTGAGCCCGACCTGCTCCATGGGGTGCGGCGGTCCCTGGCCGCGGCGATGGAGCGCTTCGGCGCCCGCGCGCGGCCCCCCGTGGTGCTGACGGCGCCGAACGTGCGCGCCCCCTTCCGGCGCCTGATCGAGCGGGTGTTCCCGCAGGTGAAGGTGGTCTCGACGGCCGAGCTTGCCGGGGATGTGGAGATCGAGAGCCTTGGCACCATTGGAGCCGCTTCGTAGTGCCGCGCGCAACGGAGCCAGGGATGGCGGCAGTCCTGCATGATGCAGTCCGCGCGGTTTGGAACCTGAATGCAGCGCGCCGGCCCCGGGCGCGCCCGTGGAGATAAGGAGGGCGCCTGAGATGGAGATCAAGCAGTTCACGGCCCCGACGGTCTCCGCCGCCGCCGCAGAGGCGCGCCGCGTGATGGGCCCAGACGCGGTCGTCCTGCAGTCGCGTCGGTTGGCCGGAGCCGGGTGGCGGCGGTACCTGCGCCGCTACGACCGGGTCCAGTTGACCATGGCTGCGGCGGCGGTCCCGCCGGCGCCGCAGCATGGCGTGGCTCCGCCCCAGGCCGCGTCGGCCCAGCCGGCTGCCGGCGTCCGCCCGAGGGCCACAGAGGCCCCCCGGCTCGTCCTCACCGAGCCCGCCGAGCAGGCGAGCGTGAGGGAGCGGCTGCGGCGCTCGCAGGCGACGGGCGCGGTGGCGCCGCTCGGGCCGCCCCAGCCGGTGGCGCCCCAGGCGGGCCGGCGCCGCGTCGTGGTGCTGGTCGGGCCGACCGGGGCCGGCAAGACGACGACCACCGCCAAGCTGGCCGCCCTGCTCCAGCTGCAGCAGGGCTGGCGAGTCGCGCTGGTAACGGCCGATACGTTTCGTGTAGGGGCAGTGGAGCAGCTGGGCGCGTATGCGCGGGTGCTTGGGGCCGGCCTGGAGGTGGCGGCCACCCCGCGGGCGCTCGAGCGGGTCCTGCCCCGCTGTGCGGAGGCCGATGTCGTTCTGGTCGATACGGCCGGGCGGGGCCACCGCGACAAGGCACGCATGGACGACCTGGCCGCCATCCTGGCCGCGGCCCGATCCGTGGAGCCGGACGGCACCGAGGTTCACCTCGTGCTCCCGGCCACGCTTGGGACGCGGGAGGCGGACTCGATCGTGGCGGCCTACCGGGAGCTTGGCGCCGGGCGCCTGCTGCCCACCAAGCTGGACGAGTGCGAGGACCCCGCGCGGCTGCTGGACGTGCTGGCACGCGCGGACATGCCGCTTTCATATTGGACCGCCGGCCAGCACGTGCCGGAGGACATCGCGGTCGCGTGGCCGGACGAGCTGGTCGCGTGGGCGGAGGATGCAAGGAGGGTTTCGTCGTGACATCGGGACAGGAGAACGGGCTCCGCACCTGGATCGGCGACCGGCAGCCGCGCCTGCTGGCGGTGACCGGCGGCAAGGGCGGCGTGGGCAAGAGCAACTTCAGCCTGAACTTCGCCATCGCCCTGGGCCAGCTCGGCCGCCGCTGCCTGCTGATCGACTGCGACAGCGGACTCGGCAACATCGACGTGCTGCTCGGCCTATTCGCCCCCCACCACCTCGGCCACGTGCTGACCGGGGAGGCGACGCTGGACCAGGCCATCATGGCCGGGCCGGGCGACCTGGAGATCCTGCCCGCGGCCTCTGGCGTGCAGGCCCTCGGCAAGGCGACGGCGGCTGAGGCAGGGCGGCTGCTGAAGGCCCTGACCGCCGTCAGCCAGCGCTACGCGGTGATCATCTTCGACACCAGCGCCGGCCTCGGCCCGCAGGTGCGCTCGCTGCTGAAGGCGGCGCCGGAGACCATCGTCGTGACCACGCCGGAGCCCACGGCGCTGGCCGACGCCTACGCGACCCTCAAGGTGCTCGCCGGCTTCAAGCACGCCCCCACCGTGCAGGTGGTGGTGAATGCGGCCGACAGCGGCCGGGAGGCCCAGGCCGTGATCGACAGCATCGCCACGGTGAGCGAGCGGTTCCTGGGCCAGACCCCCGGCTACCTCGGCTTCATCCCCCGGGACCCGGCCGTTCCGCTGGCCGTCAAGAGCCAGACTCCTTTCCTGGTGGCCTCGCCCGGATGCCCGGCCAGCCGGGCGGTCAAGGGTCTGGCGGCCACCTGGGCGGGCGTGGAGCCGCTTGCGCCGGAGCGCACCGACGTCTGGTCGATGTTCCGCTCGCTGTGGGGCAACGCCACCGTCGCACTCCGTCCCGCGGCCTCCCGAGAGAAGGTGTCGGGCTAGATGGCAGCGGCGGGCAGCGACGGCGGCAAAGGAGGAGCACCCGTGGACACCAGCAAGGGCGCCTGGCGGGCGTACCGCTCGGCCGGTGGGACCCCGATCCGCGACGAGGACGTGGTCAAGTACCTGCCGCTGGTCAAGCACATCGCGGCGCGGCTGGCCCTGGGCCTGCCCTCGCACGTGGATGTCGACGACCTGTACTCATACGGCATCTTCGGCCTGCTGGACGCGCTGGCCAAGTTCGACCCCGCCCGGGGCGTGAAGTTTGAGACGTACGCCTATACGCGGATCAAGGGCGCCATCGTGGACGGGCTGCGTGCCATGGACTGGGCCCCGGCGTCCCTGCGCCAGCGGGCGCGCCAGGTCGAGGAGGCCTACTGGCGGGTGGAGTCCCGCGAGGGCCGCCCGGCCAGCGACGACGAGGTCGCCGCCGAGCTGGGCCTGCCGGTGCCGGAGTTCGAGCACATTCTGCAGGACCTGGAGCGCGCGGCGGTCCTCAGCCTGGATGAGGTATGGTCCGGCGAGGGCGAGGACGGTGAGTTCACGCTGCGCGACGTTGTCTCCGACCCGGCGGCGCCCGACCCCCTCCAGAACGCGGAGCTGCAGGACCGAAAGCGCCGGCTGGCCGAGGCGATCGAGCGCCTGCCCGAAATGGAGCGCATGGTCGTCAGCCTCTTTTACTACGACGGCCTGGCCCCCAAGGAGATCGCCGCCATCATGCGCCTGTCGGTGTCGCGCATCAGCCAGCTGCACAGCAAGGCCGTGCTGCGGCTGCGCGGCGGCCTGCAGAGCGTGAAGGGCGCGCTCACATAGCGGATAGGCCATTCATGGCCGGGGGGAGGTGAGAGCAGATGGCGGTCCGGCCCGTCGACCTGCAGGCACCCCTGCCGCAGATCGACGAGGTGGCCCGGGTTCAGCGGGTTCCGCAGGCCGCCTCCGAGCGGGAGGCGTCGGCCACGGTCGTCCAGGGACAGCCTGAGGTGCGCGAGCGCCAGCAGGACGTGCCCCATTCCCCGGACGTGGCCGCCGAGGAGCCAGACAGCGACCGCCGCCGGAGACGCCGCGACGGGCGCGATTCACGCCGCGGGTCGAAGGATGCGGCGCGGTCGGGCGCGGCCCCGGAGGGCGAGTCCGCGGAGGACGACTCGCCGCCGGTGAAGGGCACGCACCTGGACGTGCGCGGGCTGTAGCCTGCGCGCGGAATCTCCGCTCCCGCCGACAGGGACCGCGCGCCGCCCTTGCGAATGTCTCACGTCGTCACTTCTGTGGCTACGGGGAGCGTGAGGGCTTGGCGGCGAGCGCCCTGTTACAGGAGCTCGGGTTCACCGAGTACGAGGCGAAGGTTTACGAGGCGCTGATCGGTCACCCGTCCTCGACGGGGTACGAGGTCGCGCGCCACAGCGGCGTGCCGCGCGCGAAGGTCTACGAGGTCCTGGAGGGTCTGCAGGCGCGGGGGATCGTGCTGACCCGGCCCGAGGAGAACCGCACGCTCTACGAGCCGCTGCCGTACGAGACCCTTCTGCAGCGGTCCCAGGACAACATGCGCCGCGTCTGCACCGAGCTGTCCGGCCAGCTGGCCGCTGCGGCCGTACGGACCGAGCCCGCCGCCTTTCTGAGCCTCAGCGGCCGCGAGCGCATCCTCACCAGCTGCCGGGACATGATCGTCGGGGCGCGTCGCCGCCTGTTCTTCTCGGGCTGGCCCACGGAGGCCCAGATCCTCGCCCCCGAGCTGCTGGCCGCCGAGCGCCGCGGGATCGGCGTATTCGCCCTGGTCTACGGGGGTACATCGCTCCCGCTGCAGCGCTGGTTCACGCACACCGTCACCACCATTCAGCAGCGCGAGGTCGAGCGGGCGGGGCGCTGGCTCGGGCTCGTCGCGGACCACGACCAGGCCCTGATCGGCCACGTGCTGGACGGCGAGCAGGCCGTCGCCATGTGGACCAAAAACCCCGTGCTGGTGCAGGTGCCCGCCGAGTGGATCAAGCACGACATCTACATGCTGGAGTTCGGCCGCGCCCTGCGTGACCGCCTCGGCGGCTTCGTGCCTCCCCAGCGTCTGGCCGAGCTGCAGTCGATGTGGGAGGGCTGATGCCTCCCGCAAGGCCTTCGCCAACCACGGCTTCGGGGGCGGCCAGCCCTGCGCTATCTGGCATTCGGGTGCTCGAGCTCGGCCAGCTGATCGCCGCCCCCGTCGCCGCCCGCATCCTCGCCGACTTCGGCGCCGACGTGATCAAGGTGGAGCCGCCCGGCTCCGGAGACCCCCTGCGTACCTGGGGGGCCGGGGACGGGCTGTGGTGGCGGTACCAATCCCGCGGCAAGCGTCTGATCACGGCCGACCTGCGGCAGCAGGCCGGCCGCGACCTTGTCCGGGGACTGGTCGCCCACTGCGATGTCGTCGTGGAGAACTTCCGCACGGGTCGGCTCACGGCGTGGGGCCTCGGCGACGAGGCGCTGCGCTTGGTGCGACCCGACCTGGTGATCGTGCACGTGTCGGGGTACGGCCAGACCGGCCCGTACCGGGACCGGCCGGGTTTCGGTAACATCGCCGAGTCCATGGGAGGGCTGCGCTACATCACGGGCGACCCCGATGGCCCCCCCATGCGCGTGGGCGTGAGCCTCGGGGACGAGATCGCCGCACTGCACGCCGTGATCGGCGTGCTTTTGGGGCTGCGCGCCCGGCCCGAAACGGTGGACGTGGCGCTGACCGAGTCCGTCTTCAGCGTCCTCGAGAACACCCTGGCGGAGTACAGGCATCTCGGCATTGTCCGGGAACGGACGGGCAATACGCTGCTCAACGCCGCGCCGTCCGGAGTGTATGAGACGGCCGACGGCCGCTGGCTGGCCATCGGCGGCAACGGCGACTCCATCTTCAGGCGCCTCTGCCACGCCATCGGGCGTGATGACCTGGGTAGCGACCCGGGTCTGGCGGACAACCGCGGCCGTATGGCGCGGGTGGATGCGCTGAACCAGGTGCTGTCCGAGTGGGTGGGTGACCATACCGTCGACGAGGCGATGGCCATACTGGCGGTTGCTGAGGTCCCCGCGGGGCCCGTCTATTCCATCGCCGACATTGCGGCCGATCCCCAGTTCCAGGCGCGGGATATGATCGTGGATGTGGATGGCTTTTCGATGCCCGGCATCGTGCCGGCCCTGAGCTCACATCCCGGCGGCATCGGTTGGGCCGGCGCCGCCCTCGGCGCGCACAATGCGGAAGTTTATGGACAGCTCCTGGGGATCGGCCGGGACGAGCTCGCTGCGCTGGCCCGCAAGGGAGTCATCTGACGTGGGCATCCAGGTCCAGGAGGTCGGGCCGCGCGACGGCCTGCAGAACGACCCCGCCCGCCTCAGCGCCGCGCAGAAGGTCGCGCTGGTGGAGCGGCTGGCGGCGGCCGGCCTGCGCCGGATCGAGACCGGCAGCTTCGTGCACCCCAGGGCCGTGCCGGCCATGGCCGACAGCGAGGCCGTGTTCGCAGGCATCCACCGGCGTCCAGGGGTCTCCTACTCGGGCCTGGCGCTGAACGGGCGCGGGGTCGAGCGCGCGCTCGCCGCCACGGTGGACGAGGTCCACCTCAGCTTCGGGATCACGGAGTCGTTCAACCAGAAGAATCAGCGCCAGAGCCCGGAGGACAACTTCCGTGCGTTCTGCGAGCTCCTGCCGAAGGTGAAGGCGGCGGGGATCCCGTGCACGCTGACCTTCTCCGTGGCGTTCGGGTGCCCGTTCGAGGGCCAGGTGGACCCCGGGCGGGTTATGTCCTTCGTCGAGCGGGCGGCCGAGGCGGGGTTCGATGAGATCGGGCTCGCCGACACCATCGGTGTCGCCGTGCCAAGCCAGGTCAGCGCGCTCTTCACGCGGGCGCGGGGGACGATCGGCACTCGCGTGCCGATCGCCGCTCACTTCCACAACACCCGCAGCACGGGCCTGGCCAACGCCTACGCCGCGCTGGAGTCCGGCGCCACCATCTTCGACGCCGCCGTCGGCGGGACGGGCGGCTGTCCCTTCGCCCCCAACGCCACGGGGAACATCGCCACCGAGGACCTCGTCTACATGCTGGACGGCATGGGCGTCGCGACGGGTATCGACCTCGAAGCGCTGATCGAGGTCGCCCGCTGGCTGGAGGGCCAGCTCGGCCACCGCCTGGAGGGCATGGTCATGAAGGCCGGGCCGTTCCGGACCGTGCCGGCCTGACGGCGTCCCGACAAACCGCAGCGCGCCTGTGTGCGGCGGCCCGTTGGGGCCGCCGCTCCGATTCCCGCCAAAGCCAATTGGTGGATGGACCAGGGAGTCCTGCGCGGCGGCCTGCGTCGGGCCCCATCACCTCGGTACAGGAAGCTCAAGCTTTCTGCAGTGCACTGGGCGCGCTTGGCCTGCCGTGAGTGGCTGGACTAGCGTGTCAGGGGGGTGATGTTGATTCGTAAGGACATGAGCCGCTGGCTGACAGTCGCGGTCGGTGCGGTCCTCGTCGCCGCGGCGCCTTTGGGCGCCCCGGCTGTGGCGGCGGCCGCCACCTCGTCCTTCACCTACACGAGTCCCGTGACGTACGGGGTCCTGAACGGATCCAGCGGAGGGGCCTCGCTGCCGAGCCAGCTCGGCGGCAGCTCGACCACAACCACGTTCACATCCCAGTCCACGACGTCGAGCTTATCCCAAGGGGTCACGTACTCGACCGGCTCGTTGAGCCAGAGCTCCGACCTGAGCGAAGTGCTGGCGCTGCTGTACGGTACGCAGGCAACCGGGCCGAACGGCTACGTCTCCACGGGCTCCAGCACGACCTCCACGGGCAGCGGCTCGATGAGCACGGGCTCGGCCAGCACGGGCTCGGCCAGCACGGGCTCGACGCCGTCGAGCTCGTGCAGCCTGGGGGCCGGGACCACCCAGTACGTGCTCTGCATGACCAACGCGCAGCGGGCCCTCGTCGACGCCCAACCCCTTGCGCTGGACCCCACACTGGACTCGATCGCGCAGCAGCGGGCAAACGCGCTCGCGGCGCAGGGCACCATCGCGCATGACATCCCCGGGCTCGGCTACGCGCTCGCGATGGAACAGGCCGCTGGCGTGACGGGCACCCTGCTCGGGGCGGAGGACCTGTCCACGGGCTCGACGGTCACGCAGGCGTTCTACATGCTCGTAACCAGCCCCGAGCACGAGGCCAACATTCAGTACGCCCCATACAACAAGATCGGCATCGCCGTCGCGTCGATGGCCGACGGCACGCTGGTCCTGGACCTGGTCTTCATCGAGCAGTAGGCCCTGCCCAGGGGGCTCTCTCCAGCGGGCTGGCGCCCCGGCCGATGCCGGACTGGCGTCCAGCCCGCCTTCACATGGAGGTCAGGACCAACGGCGCAAGGCTGCGTGAAGCGACTGCGCCCTCGGATGCGGCCGTGCTGCCGAAGGTGCCGTCACCACACCTCGGCGGCAACTGCGTGGTGTTCGTCCCCGGCAGCGTCGAGACGGGCGCACGCCATCCTCGCGACTTTCCCCGACGCTGGCCCACGTCGCCCCTCCTCAGCCGATCGGAGCCCGAAGCAGCAACACAGCGCTCGAGCGGTCAACGCTCACCCCCCGCGACATGACTCCATACCATGTCCAGGCGCGGGCTCGACTCGGGCGCCGCAGGTGGAGATTCATGAGCCGCAACGTTCTCGTCAAGGGCGTCATCCTCGCTGGCGGCACGGGGTCGCGGCTTGACCCTCTGACGCGTGTGACGAACAAGCACCTTCTGCCCGTGGGTGGGTGCCCAATGATCTGCCATCCCGTCGCGAAGCTCGCTCGGGCCGGAATCCGCGATCTTCTGGTGGTCACCGGGACCGACCCCGTGGGCGCGGTCGCACGGCTGCTCGGCAGCGGACGTCAGTGGGGCGTCGACGTCACCTTCCGCGTGCAGGACGCACCGGCAGGAATCGCGGATGCGCTGGCCATGGCGGAGGGTTTTGCCGGCAACAATCCCGTGGCCGTCCTGCTGGGCGACAATATCTTTCAGGCCGATCTGGCCCCGTACGTGGCGCGCTTCCTCGACGGCGGCAGCGGGGCCCACGTCCTGCTCAAGCAGGTTTCCGACGCTGGCCGGTTTGGCGTGGCGACCATCGAGGGCAGCCGCATCGCCCGCATCGACGAGAAGCCTGCGCATCCGCGCACCGATCTGTGCGTCACGGGCATCTACATGTACCGTCCCGATGTGTTCCAGGTCATCCGCACGGTCCGGCCCTCAACCCGCGGCGAGCTGGAGATCTCCGACGTCAACAACCACTATGCGCACACCAGGGACCTCAGCCACGACGTGCTTGACGGGTGGTGGATCGACGCCGGCACGGTCCCTGCCCTGCAGGAAGCGGACCGCCTGGCGCTGCACATGCCGGACAACCCGTGCTCCGTGACCCACCGATGAGAATTCTGGTCACCGGCGGGGCGGGGTTCATCGGCAGCAGCCTCGTGCGGCTTCTGACCGACGAAACGGATGCTGCCGTGACGGTCCTGGATGCGCTCACATATGCCGGCGACACCATCAACTTGGCAGGTCTCGAGCACCGCATCCGCTTTGTGCGTGGCGATGTGTGCGATCCGACAGCTGTGTCGGAAGCCATGGCTCGTGCCGATGCGGTGATTCATCTTGCCGCCGAGAGCCACGTCGACCGGAGCATCGCCTCGCCGCAGGCGTTCGTTCAGACGAACGTGGTTGGCACTCAGGTCGTCCTGGATGGCGCCCGGGCCGCTGGTGTGGCACGCGTGGTCCACGTCTCGACCGACGAGGTCTACGGGGCGCTGGGGGCGACTGGACGCTTCAGTGAGCTGAGCCCATTGAGGCCGACAAGTCCCTACGCCGCCAGCAAGGCGGCCGCGGAGATGCTGGTCCGTGCGTGGCATGAAACGTACGGTTTGCCAACGCTGGTCAGCCGCTGCGGCAACAACTTCGGCCCGCGCCAGACGCCTGAGAAGCTCATCCCCCTGGTCATCCACCGCGCCCTGCACGACCAGTCGGTGCCCGTCTATGGGGATGGGCGCAACGTTCGCGAGTGGGTCCATGTCGAGGACCACTGTCGCGCGCTGGTTCGGATCCTGGAGGCCGGCCGCCCAGGCCATGTCTACAACGTGGGCTCCGGCCAGGAGTGCAGCAACTTGGTACTCGTGGAGCACGTACTGCGCCTGCTCGGAAAACCCAGATCGCTTATCACCTTCGTCAGCGACCGTCCGGCGCACGACTCCCGCTACGCGCTCGACTCCGCCAAGCTGCGGCGTGAGCTGGGCTGGAAGGCCCGCCAGCCGTTCCGCGCGGGACTCGAGGCCACGGTCGCCTGGTACGCCGAAAACCCGATCTGGCTCGAGCACATGGAGCGGCGCTTGGGCACTTCCCGGGTCGATCACCTCGCCCCACGCTAGCAGCCCTTTGAGACTTCTTTGCGCCATGGCCCACGGCCGTTGACGCCGCCCCGCGCCACGGCCGCGGGCACTGGCGCTGCACGGCCCGCAAGGAAGCCCAGCATGGCGTGCCGGCGGCCGTTTGACCTCCTCATCCTCGGCCCTGCGCCCGTCCGGTCCATGAACGACGGTCCGGCCCTTGGGCAGATGCCGCGCGACAAAGGCAAAAGGTTGTGAACCGCCACGGTAACCAACGCGCGGGCAAGGTCATAGGTTGGACTGGCAGTGGTGGACAAGGGGCGGCCGCGCCCGTGATCCTCGCAGCCGCTGCCCAGCGCGAACCGAGCGCGGGGGGGATGGAGCCGAAGCGCGCCCGTCGGCGGGGGACTGAGCGATCATCGCCCCGCAAAGCGGGGCACAGGGAGGATGGATGCCGTGTCGACCTCGACTCCGGTCATCGAGTGTATCGAGGCCCTGAAGGTCTTCGACAACTGCGCCGACGTCGTCAAGATCTCCGGCGAGTGCGACCCCCTGCCTGC
>DAHVAF010000269.1 GCA_027314765.1 Clostridia bacterium
GCACCCGCAGGTCCTCCTCGGCCGGCGCGGGCACGGCTACTGGCTGGAGCTGGCCCCCAACGCCCGCTGGCGCGGGCTCGTCGGGGCGACCCAATCCAGCGGTTGACGCGCGCTCGACCGCGCGATCCATTCGGCCTCCGCCCGGCCGCGCCCACAGAACTCGGCCGTGTCGATCAGGGTCGTGCCCAGGGCGATCCCGAGGCGAAGCGCCTCCACCTCCGCGGCCCGGCGCTCGGCCACCCGGCCCATGCGATGGGAGCCCCGGCCGATGACGGGGGGGTGGATGTCAGTCCCGGGCAGGCCGATCCGGCGCACGGCCATCCCTCCGTGCGGGCGGTGTGGACCGGCCGGACGGGCGGCCATGGCCCGTCCACCTTGTCTCATGCGACAATTCTGGTGGTTCGCCCGCCGATCCTGGCGAAGGGAGCCAGGCCGCGCTGCTGACGCCGACCGTCGCCCAGAGTGTCCTCGCCTCGATGGCCCTGCTGCTGGTCGCCGGACTCCTGGGCGGCTGGGTGGCGGAGCGGCTGCGCGTGCCCGATATCGTCGTCTACCTCGTCGTCGGCATCCTGCTCGGGCCGGGCGTGGCCGGCTGGATCCAGGCGCCGGCCGGCTCCATCGGCAGCCAGATCGTATTTGTGGCCGGAGCGGCGCTCCTGCTGTACGAAGGGGCCCGCGAGGTGCGCCTGCGCGAGCTGCGCCGGGTCTGGCTCAGCGTCACCCTGCTGAGCACGCTCGGGCTCGTGGCCGGGGCGCTGGTGGTGGCCGCCGTCGGCGCCTGGCTGCTGCACCTGCCCTTCATGCTCGCCCTCCTGCTGGCGGCCGTCATCTCGCCGACGGACCCGGCCAGCATCGTGCCCGTCCTCCGCCACGTGGCCGTGACGCCCAAGCTGGCGCAGACGGTGGTCGCCGAGTCCGCCCTCAACGACGCGACGGCCGCCACCCTCGCCGTCGTCGTGCTGGGCGCGGCGGCGGGCGGGTCCATGGTCTGGTGGCGGGGCCTTCTGACCTTCGCGGCGTCGTCGCTGGGCGGGCTGGCGGTGGGGGCCGCCGTGGCGGCGGTCGCGGCCTACGCCGGCTCGGGCGTCCTCGGCGGCGCGGTGCGGGTCGTGCGCCGGGAGCACGGGCCGATCCTGGCGCTCCTCACGGCGTTTGGCGCCTACCTGTTGGCGGAGCGCCTCGGCGCCAGCGGCTTCATGGCCGTCTTCGCCGCCGGCGTGGTTCACGGCAACTCGGAGGCGCTTCGGCTGCCGCCGCCCGCTCAGCCCGCCGCCGAGCAGGACCACGGCTTTGCGACCGTGATCGGCGACCTGATGCGCATGGCAGTCTTCGTCCTGCTGGGAACGCAGGTCGGGTTCAACAGCCTGGCCGCCAACGTCGGCGCGGCGGCGCTGCTCACCGCCGCCCTCGTGGTGCTGGCCCGTCCGGTCACCGTTCTGCTTTCCGTGCTGCCCGACCGTGCCGCCCGCTGGCGGTGGCCGGAGATTGGCTTTCTCATCTGGGTGCGCGAGACGGGCGTGATCGCGGCGGTGCTGGCGGGCATCCTGGCCGGCCACGGCGTCAACGGCTCGCCCCTGATCGCCAGCACCGTCGTGCTCGCGGCCCTGGTGACGCTGCTCCTGCAGGGGAGCACGACGGCCGCCGTGGCGCGGCGACTCGGCGTCGGCGCACAGATCGCCGACTGACTAGAGCCCGAAAAGCCCGGCCGCCGTCCCCCCAAGGATCGCCGCCTTCTCGCCATCGCCGATGGGCAGCGCCTCGATGCTGGCCACCGCCTTCTCCATGTCGCCGATGACGTGCGGGTAGTCCGTGCCGAGCACGATCCGGTCGGCGCCGGCCGTCGCGATGGCACACTCCAGCGACGGCACGTGGAAGGACACGGTGTCGTAATAGAAGCGGCTGAGGTAGGCGCTGGGCGGCTGCGGGAGGTTGGCCCGGCACTCGGGGTAGGCCCGGTACCCGATATCCAGCCGCCCCGCCAGGTACGGCAGGGTGCCGCCGAGGTGCGGCAGGATGAGCCGGACGTGCGGGTACCGCTCCGGGAAGCCGCTGAAGAGCATCGAGGCCACGATCAGCGTCGTGTCGGCCACGAAGCCGACCAGGGGCCCAAGGGCGTATTGCCGCATGAAGCTCACGGCCAGGGGCTCCATCGGGTGCAGGAAGACCACGGCCGCCCGCCGCTCGCAGGCCTCCCAGAACCGGTCGAATGCGGGGTCGGAGAGAAACCGCCCGTTGATGTGGGTGCCGAGAATCACGCCGTCCATGCCGGCCGCGAGCGCCCGCTCCAGCTCGGCCACGGCCGCATCCGGGTCCTGCAGCGGCACGCTGGCCAGGGCGCGCAGCCGGTCGGGGCGCTGCCGCCGCAGGCCGAGCAGCCCGTCATTCGCCGCCCGGCAGAGCTCGACCGCGGCCGTGCCCTCCGCGAAGTACACGTTGGGGATCGACAGCGACAGCACGGCCACGTCGATGCCGCAGCGGTCCATATCCTCAAGCCGCGTCTCCAGCTCGCGCATGGCCGGCGTCAGCGTCACGACCCGAGCGCCGTCCTTGCGGATCATCTCCAGCCCCGTCGCCGGGTCGGGCACGATCTCAAGTCCCGGATACGCCCGAACGGCGTCGAGGTAGCCCCCGGGATAGAAGTGGGTGTGGACGTCGACGCGCATGAGCCCGCCCCCCTGATTGCGTGCGGCATGAAGCTCGCCCTCGGCGATGCGTCGCGCAGGGCCTTCGCCATCCGGGGGCGCCTCCCTCCCCCTGCCCGGCACCGGGCCCTGGACGGAAGGCGGCTCCCGATGTTAAGTGAACTTATCATTCAACCATAAGCAACGATGGAGGCGCCATGCCGCGCACCGAGATGGAGAACCAGCGTCTGCGCGAGAGCGCCCGGGCCCGCATTCTCGCAGGCGCAAGGACGGCCTTCGCCCGCAGGGGCCCGGCCGCGACCATGGCGGATGTCGCCACGGCGGCGGGCGTCAGCCAGGGCCTCCCCTATCGCTACTTTCGCGACAAGGCCGAGCTCATCCGCGCACTGGTCGCCGAGGTCGTCGGCCATGCGGGCGCCGCGCCCGATGACGGGCCCAGGGCGGCCACCGCGGGCGATCGCCTCCGGCGCCTCGTCACCGACCTTGTGGAGGCGCGGCGGGCCCAGCCGGAGATCTTTGCGCTCTTGGATCAGATCGTGCGTGACCAGACCACCCCGCCTGAGCTGCTGGAGCTCGTCGCGGCCCGCGGCCGCGAGGTCGTCGCGACCCTCCGGGAGCTGGTCGTCGCGGCCCAGGTGGACGGGGAGGTCGCACCGGACGACCCTGACCAGCTGGTCGTGGCCCTCATGGCCTGCCTGGACGGCCTGACCCGATTCGTCGCCGCGTACCCGGACCAGGCCCTGACGGACTTCCCCGACCCCGCCATTGTCATGCGGCTGTTCGCACCCCCGTCCCCGAAGGCCGATCGGAGGAGATGACCGACGTGTCCGCACGGGACGTGTGGCATGCCCAGATGGAGGCAGGGCGGCTCGGCCGCTGGGACGAGGTGGCTGCCTGCTTCGCCCCGAGCCGCGCGTGGACGCTCATGCCGACCGGTGCCGTGTTCCAGGGGCGGCGGCGCATCGTCGGGCTCATGGCAGGGGGCCTCGATGCCGCCGCGGTCCGCGAGGCGGCGGAGCCCCACAGCGAGTTCGCCACCGACGGGTGGGGCCTGTTCGAGTACACCAGCCGCGGCCCCATCGACGCGGAGGGTGCCGGGCGATTCGCTGCCTTGATCGGAACGTCGGCGGATGACTCCGGGGCGCTCGCCGGCCAGCGCTTCGAGGTGCCCGTGTGCTTCATCTATCACGTCGACGCGACCGGCCAGATCGACGAGGTCCGCGAGTACCTGGGCCGCCCCGCCATCACGCTTCCGCTCACCGGCTGATCGGAGCCGGGCCGCCCCTCAGTCGAGCCTGAGGGGCAGGCGCCGCACCCCGTGCAGGATGAAGCCGGGAACCGGTTCCAACGCCCCGTGCCCGGCGCGCCGCATGCGGGGGAACCGCGCGATCAGGGCGGAGAGCGCCAGGTTGCTCTCAAGGCGCGCCAGTGGCGCGCCAAGGCATGTATGGATCCCGTGCCCGAACGCCATGTGCGGGTTCGGCGAGCGCGTGATGTCGAACCGGTCCGGGTCCGGGAAGCGCGCGGCGTCGCGGTTCGCCGAGCCGATCCAGGCGATGACCAGCTCGCCCGCGGGGACGTGGTGGCGGCCGAACTGCACCTCCGTCAGCGTGCGGCGGAACATGGCCTGCACCGGCGAGCGGTAGCGCAGGACCTCCTCGATGGCGCCGGGCAGCAGGCCGGGGTCGGCGCGCAGCCGCTCCAGCTCCTCGGGCTGGTCCAGGAACGCCTGCACCGCGTTGCCGATGAGGTTGGTCGTGGTCTCGTTGCCGGCGACGAGGAGCAGCCAGCAGAAGTTGTCGAGGTCGTCGTCCGACAGGCGCTCGCCGTCGATCTCGGCCGACACCAGGCTGCTGATCAGGTCCTCGCCCGGCCGCGCGCGCCGCTCGGCGATGACCTCCGCGAAGTAGGCGTGCATGGCGGCCATGCCCTCGCCGTAGCCGTCGGGGATCTGGGCCTGGTCCCCCATCAGCAGTTGGTCGGAGCCCGAGACGACGAGGTCGGACCAGTGCTTGAACTCGGCGCGCCGCTGCCCCGGGATGCCGAGCATGTCGGCGATGACCAGCACGGGCAGCGGCTCGGCGAAGTCGCGGACGAGGTCCATCTCGCCGCGCGCGGCGGCGGCATCCAGCAGCTCCGCGGCCAGGCCCGCGATCCGCGGCTGCAGGCCCGCGATGGCGCGCGGGGTGAAGGCGCGGTTGACCAACGTACGCAGCTTCGTGTGGCGCGGCGGATCCGACGTGATGAGGCTGTCGGGGCCGCTTTCGCGGCCCATGCGGCTTGAGAAGCGGGCGTGGTCGCCGAGGGCCGTGCGCACGTCCTCGTACCGGAAGACGTTACAGATGGGCGGCTGCTTGATGTGGACCACGCCGCCCATGGTGCGGACCGTCTTATACATCGGGTACGGGTTGAGGCGCATGGCGGGTGTCATCTGCTTGGCGATGTCGAAGGGGACGGTCATGGGGGATCTGCCTCCTCTAGACCACTGCTAGACCACTGCTAGACC
>DAHVAF010000270.1 GCA_027314765.1 Clostridia bacterium
AGCGAGGTTCACCGCACCTACCTCGCGCTTCAGAACGAGGTCCACGGCCGGTTCATGGAGCTGCAGCGCGGCGCGTCGGCGCGCGCCATGGCTGGGGCGCAGTTGGTGGCCGTTCCGGCGCCCGTGCCTCAGAAGGGCCCAGGGGTGCTCGCGGCCGGGGTGCAGCCACCCACCGCTCCGCCACCCGTGCCTCAGAAGGACCCAGGCGCGTCGGCCGACCTCCCGGCCGAGCTGCAGCCATCCGCCGCTCCAGCCCCCGTGGCCCAGCACGACCCAGGCGCGTCGGCGCGCCGCACGGCCGCGGTGCCGCCCGTCCCGGCCTCGCCCGTGCGCGCGTTCTCGCGCCAGCAGCTGGAGCAGCTCGCCGGCGGGCGCATCTCGGACGTCTTCGGGCCGCAGCACGGGTTCCAGGACGGCTTCCGCCGTCAGGTGCGCCTGCCGCTGCCGACGATGCTGCTGCCCGACCGGGTCATCTCCCTGGAGGGCGAGCCCTGCAGCATGGGCCGCGGCGTCATCGTCACCGAGACCGACGTGCCGCCGGATGCCTGGTACGTCCACGACGGCCACGTCACTCCCGGCATCCTGGTGGAGAGCGGTCAGTCCGACCTGCTGCTCATCTCCTGGCTCGGCATCGACGCCCACAACCGCGGCGAGCGCGTCTACCGCCTCCTGGGCTGCGAGCTCACGTTCCACGGCGCGGCCCCGCGCGGCGGCGAGACGCTGCGCTACCGCATCGAGGTGGTCGGCCACGCCCGCCACGGCGACATGCGCCTGTTCTTCTTTCGCTACGACTGCACCGCCAACGGCAGGCCCGTGCTCAGCGTCCGCGAGGGCCAGGCGGGCTTCTTCAGCGACGAGGAGCTGGCGGGCTCCGCGGGGGTGCTCTGGGACCCCGCCACCGCCGAGCACCGCACCGACGGCCCCCTCGACCCCCCCGCCGTCGACTGCGGCCGCCGGCGCTTCGACCGCGACGCCCTGGATGCCTTCACCGACGGCCGCCTCGCCGACTGCTTCGGTCCCGCCCTTCGGCGGGCCAGCACCCAGGTCCGCCCGCCCCGCATCCCCGGCGGCATGCTGCGCCTGCTGGACCGCGTCACCGACTTCGACCCGATGGGCGGCCCGTGGGGGCGCGGCTACCTGCGCGCCGAGACGGACCTGCGTGGCGACGAGTGGTTCTTCCCCTGCCACTTCAAGGACGATCCCGTCATGCCCGGGACCCTGATGGCCGAGGGCTGCGTCCAGGCCATGGCCTTCTACCTCTCCGCCATGGGCTTCAGCCTGGGCCGCGACGGATGGCGCTTCGAGCCGGTGCCCGAGGAGGCGGCCCGGATGGTCTGCCGCGGCCAGGTGCTCCCCTCCTCGCGCCACATGGTCTACGAGCTGTTCGTCGAGGATGTCTCGGCCGGCCCCGTGCCCACTCTGCACGCCGATCTGCTGCTCACGGTCGACGGCCTCAAGGTCTTCCACGGCCGGCGCATGGGCGTGCGCCTGGTGCCCGGCTGGCCGCTCGCCGGCCGCCCCGAGCTCCTGGCGGGGGTGGACGAGTCGCGGCCCGTCGAGACGGTCTCCGGGGTGCGCCAGGACGAGCGGGCCCTGCTGGCCTGCGCCTGGGGCGCCCCCACGGCCGCCTTCGGGGCCCCGTACCGGGCATTCGATGCAGGGCGCCGCTTGCCGCGGCTCCCTGGGCCGCCCTATCTGTTCGTGAGCCGGGTGTTGCGGGTTACGGGGACCGCCGGGACCGCGGCCGCCGGTACCGAGGTCGAGGTCGAGTACGACATCCCCCGAGATGCCTGGTACTTCGGGGCGGCCGGGGGCGGGCGCATGCCCTTCAGCGTGCTGCTGGAGGCGGCGCTGCAGCCCTGCGGCTGGCTCACCGCCTATATGGGGATCCCCCTCGCCAGCGGCCAGGACCTCTTCTTCCGCAACCTGGACGGGCGCGGCACCGTGCAACGCGAGGTCGGGCCGGGCGACCGCACCCTGACGACGCGGGTGCGGACGAGCGACGTCTCGCGCATGGGCGACACGGTCATCGAGCGCTTCCATGTGGAGTGCCTGGTCGGGGAAGAGCCGGTCTACACCCTGGATACGGTCTTCGGGCACTTCCCGGCCCAGGCCCTGGGCCAGCAGGTCGGCCTGCCGCCCACTCCAGAGGAAGCCGAGTTGATGGCCGCGCCCGCGAACGCGGACGAGCCGCTGCCGGGGCCGGCGCGCGCGCCGCTGCTCATGCTGGACCGCCTCACCGGCTGGTGGCCGGAGAACGGCCGCGTGCGGGCGGAGAAACGGGTCGATGCGGGCGAGTGGTTCTTCAAGGCCCACTTCTTTCAGGACCCGGTGCAGCCGGGCTCGCTCGGCATCGAGGCCATGCTCCAGCTCCTCCAGGCGTACATGGCGCGGTCCGGGCAGGCCGGCGGCCGCTTCGAGGCGATCGAGCGCGACCGCCTGATGGTGTGGAAGTACCGGGGCCAGGTGCTCCCGGAGGACGGCGTGGTGGCCGTCGGCCTTCAGATCACGGAGTCCGGCGCCGACTTCGCCCGCGCGGACGGGACGCTCTGGGTGGATGGCCGCCTGATCTACCGGGCCACGGGACTTGGCATGCGGATCGTGCCGAGCGACGGCCCGACGCGCCTTGACCCCGCCGTCGACACCTGGGTGCTGGACCACCGGCCCACATTCGCGGCGCCGGTGCTGCCGCTCATGTCGCTCATCGACCGGATGGCCGCGGCGGCAAAGGCCCGCTGGCCGGGGCGGGTGGTCGCCGGGGTGCGGGCGGCGGAGGTGCGCCGCTGGGTGACCTGCGACCGGCCGCGCGAGCTCCGGGTCGACCTGACGCCCACCGGCATGGCCACTCTGTACGCCGACGGGGAGGTGGTCGCCACCGCGGAGATCGAGATGGCGGAGGCCTACCCGGAGGCGGAGGAGAGCCCCCTGCCGCCGCTTGTGGGCGCCAGGGAGGTGCCGGATCCCTATGCGTCCGGCGCCCTGTTCCACGGGCCCGCCTTTCAGCTGCTGCGCAGCCTGCGCGTGGCGCCGGCGGGTGCAGCGGCCGTCCTCGCCGCCGCCTCGCGGGGCGTGCCGTGCGGGTGCCTGAACCAGGCGCTCCTGGATGCGGCCACCCATGCGATCGCCCACGATGAACTGGTCCCGGACGCCGTGGCCTATCCCATCCGTGTGCCGGCGGCCCGGTTCTACGGTCCACCCCCGACCTCGGGCGAGGTTCGCTGCGAGGTGCGCGCGGAGGCCGGCGCGCAGGCTCCGGCGTTCGCGATCCAGCTGTGGAGCGGCGAGCGGCTCTGGTGCAGCCTGCATCTGATCGAGGTCCTCGTGCCCAAGGGCCCCCTGGGACGCCTGCCGCGCGCGGACCGCGTGCGGTTCCTGCGCGATCGCCTCCCTGTGCCCGGCGCGGGGCTCACCACCGCGGTGGGCGGGGAGACGCACCTGCAGCGGCGCGACCTGCTGGCCGCCGACTGGCTCCCGGGCAGCGTGGCCGCCGTCTACGACATCGTGGGCGAGGTGAGCGAGCTCGGCCGCACGGTGGCGGCGAAGGAGCACGTGGCCCGCCATGCGGGCGTCCACCCGTCGGCGGTGCGCCTGTTGGCGCCGGATGCGGCCGTCGCGCCGAACCTCCCCCTTCACCGCTTCCCGGTGGCCGTCGAGGATCTCGGTGACTCCGTGCGCGTGCGGGACGCCGGCCCGCCACGGCTGGATGCGGCCGGCCTGCGCGCGGCCTGGCGCCGCATCCCCCATCCCGTTCCCGGCGAGGACGTGTTCCTGGCCCTGGCGGAGCGCTTCGTGCGCCGGGTGGAGCTGGCGGACCCGGAGGCGTGGGCGGGCCTGGGTGCGGGCGGGCGGGTCTACCTGGCCAACCACCAGACCGGCATCGAGTCCGCACTCTTCTGCTACCTGCTTGGCGGCCTCTCCGGCTCGCCCGTGGTGGGTCTGGCGAAGGCCGAGCACCGCTTCACATGGCTCGGCGGCCTGGTCAGGATCCTGGTGGGGCCCGAGGCCATGCTGCTCTTCGAGCGCCAGGATCCCGCCTCGATGCTCGGCGTGCTCGAGGGGGTGCGCGCGCACCTGGCCGAGGGGATTTCGGTGCTGGTGCATGTGGAGGGCACCCGGTCGCTGCGGGCGGGCCAGCCGGTGGCCCGGGTCAGCGCCAGCCTGATCGACGCCGTCCTGGCGTGCGAGGCGCCCGTTGTGCCCGTGCGCTTCAGCGGCGGGCTACCCCGCGCCGAGGCGCCCAACCGCCTTGAGTTCCCGCTGGGCTACGGCACGCAGGACTACCACATCGGCGCGCCCATCGCGCCCGGTGAGCTCGCCCCGCTCGCCCTGGCGGAGCGGCGCGACCGGATCCTTGGCGCCATCAATCGCCTGGGGCCACGCGATGAGGCACCCCATGCCCCGGACCCCGACCTCGGCGCCGAAGTGGAGGCGTGGGTGGCCGCCACGGGTGCGGAGCGGGGCGATGCGGTGGTGCGGGCCGCCCTGCGCCGCTTCAGCGACCCCGGCCCGCTCACCCGGCGCCTGCTGTCCGGCGATGACGGCCAGGGCGCGATGGCCGACCTCGCACGGCGGATCGCGGGCCATCATGGCTGACGTCGACGTGTGGTGCGCCCGCGGCGGTGACCTGGCGGTGTTGGCCGAATGCCTGGACGAGCAGGAGCGTGCCCGCGCCGAGGCCCTGCGCGTGGCCGACGCGCGCCTCCGGTTCGTCGGCGGCCGCGTCCTGCTGCGCCACGCCCTGGCCCGGAGGCTTGGCCGGCCGCCTGCGGTCCTCCGGTTCGACACGCGCGGCAAGCCCGCGCTGGTGGGCGGCGGGGAAGGCGTCGAGTTCAATGTCGCCCACTCGGCCGATCTGGTGGTGGTCGCTGTGGGGGAGGGTCCCGGCATCGGCGTGGACATCGAGCGCATCCGCCCGCTCCCGGAAGCGATGGCCATCGCCCGCGCCCACTTCCCGCCGACCGAGCGGGATGGGTTCCTGGCGGCGCCCTCCCCGCAGGCGTTCTTCACGGCCTGGACCTCCCTTGAGGCCCGCGTGAAGGCGACAGGCCGCGGCATGGCCGGAGTGCGCGACGCCACGGGCACGGCCGTCACATGGCAGCCCGCCGTCGGGTACGTCGGGGCTGTCGCCGTGGCCGAGGGCGAGCCCCGGCTGCGCCTCCGCGACGTCGCCGAGCTGGTGGGGGGTGGCCGCGCTGGCCCTTGCTGAAGCCCGCGGGCTGCGCACGGTCGGCGGGTGGCTGCCGGGCGAGGTGCCGGCGGAGCCGACCCACCTTGTCCGCCGCGTCCGGGAACCGCTGCACGTCGTGTGGGACGCCTCGTCCGGACGCGTCGTCGTCGGCGCGGGCGGCGAGCCCGTCCCGGGCGGGGGCGCGCCGTACGCGCTGCTCGGGACCCTGCCGCCCCTGTACCCGGAGTGGCTGGGCGACCCCGGCTTCCGGGCGGCCCACGGCGTCCGCTTCGCCTACGTGGCGGGCGAGATGGCCAATGGCATCGCCACCACGGAGATGGTCGCGGCCATGGCCCGGGCGGGGGTGCTGGGCTTCTTCGGAGCCGCCGGGCTGCCGCTGGAGCGCCTGGAGGGTGCCCTGGACGTCCTCCAGCGTGAGCTCGCGGACCTGCCCTGGGGCAGCAACCTCATCCACAGCCCCCAGGACCCGGCCCTGGAGGACGCCGTGGTCGACCTGTACCTGCGCCACGGCGTGCGGCGCGTCTCGGCATCGGCCTTCATGGCCCTGCGGCCGAGCGTCGTGCGCTATGCCTTCTCCGGGCTGCGCCCGGATGCGTCGGGGCGCCCGGTCCGCAGCCACCGCCTGTTCGCGAAGATCTCCCGGCCGGAGGTGGCGGCGCAGTTCATGTCGCCGCCACCTGCCGCCATGCTGGAGGCGCTGGTGGCCCGCGGCCAACTGACGGCTGAGGAGGCCCGGCTCGGCGCCACGCTGCCGGTGGCCGAGGACGTGACCGTGGAGGCGGACTCGGGCGGACACACGGACAACCGGCCCCTGACGGCGCTTTTGCCCACCATTCTCGGCCTGCGGGACCGCTTGCGCGCACCGGTCCGCGTGGGCTGCGCCGGCGGCCTTGGCACGCCGCAATCCGTGGCCGCCGCCTACGCGATGGGCGCCGCATACGTCCTCACGGGCTCCATCAACCAGGCCGCGGTGGAGTCCGGCCTGTCCGCGGCCGGCAAGCGGATGCTGGCCGCCGCCGATCTGGCCGACGTCGTGATGGCCCCTGCCGCCGACATGTTCGAGATGGGCGTCCGGGTCCAAGTCCTGAAGCGCGGCACCCTGTTCGCCGCGCGGGCGAGCCGGCTCCATGACCTCTACCGCCGGCATCCGTCCCTGGAGGCCATTCCCGCGGATGTGCGCCGCCGGCTGGAGGACGAGGTCTTCCGCGCCCCCCTGCAGGAGATCTGGGAGGCGACGGCCCGGTTCTTCGCGGCGCGCGACCCGGCTCAGATCACCCGGGCCGAGGCGGACCCCCACCACCGCATGGCGCTGGTCTTCCGCTGGTACCTGGGCAACGCCAGCGGCTGGGCGATCGCCGGGGACCCGGAGCGTGCGGCAGACTACCAGATCTGGTGCGGGCCGGCCATGGGCGCCTTCAACGCGTGGACGGCCGGTTCGTTCCTCGCCGATCCGGAGCGCCGGACGGTGGTGCAGATCGCCCTGAACCTGCTCGAGGGCGCGGCCGTGATCACGCGGGCCCAGCAGGTGCGGGCCCACGGCGTCGCCGTGCCCCCGGCGGCCTTCCAGTTCCCGCCGAGGCCGCTCCGGTGAGGACGGTGCTGAGCCGCCGCGACTTCCGCCTCCTCTGGGGGGCCGACATCACGGCCCTGACGGGCGAATTCATGCAGCTGGTGGTGCTGTCGGGCATCGCCCTGAGCCTGGCGGCCCGCGCCTCGGCCTGGGGGTGGGTCCTGCTGGCCCAGGCCGTGCCGCAGGCGCTGCTCATGCCGCTCGGCGGCGCCGCGGCCGACCGCTGGGGGGCTCGCCGCGTGCTCATCGCCGCGGACCTGGTCGTGCTCTGCGACCTCATCTGGCTGGGCAGCCGCCCCTCCGTCACCCTGGGCGGCCTCTACATCTTCGCGGCGGTGTATGGCGCGTGCAGTGCCCTGGTCCAGCCCGCCATCAACGCCATCGTGCCGGACCTGCTGCCCGAGCATGAGGTGCAGGCCGGCAACGCCCTGATGAGCGTGGCCACGACCGTGGCCCAGCTTGCCGGCCCAGCCCTGGCCGTGGCCTTCCTGGCCGCGGGCCGGACGGACGCGTTCGCCGCCATGGCCGCGCTGTGGGGTGCCGCGACTGTGCTGCTGCTTCTGCTGCCGCCTGCGGCTGCCGCCACGCCGCGCGCGGGTGGAACCTGGGAGCAGCTGAGCGCCGGGTTGCGGGCGGCGCGGGCCGACCCCGTCATCTCGACCCTCGTGCTGGCGGGGGCCATCTTCGCCTGCGGATACGGCGGCGCCGTCTACGTGGGCCTGCCGGCCCTGGCCCGCCTCAGCTTCGGCACGGGCAACGGCGGTGTCGGCGTGCTGTACGGGGCCAACGGGGCCGGCCTGCTGCTCGGCGGCCTGGCTGCCGGGGCCCTGGCCCGGGGGCGGCGCAGGGGCCTTGTGGGGGGCATCGCCATCCTGGGGTCGGGCCTGTGGCTGATCGCCGGCTCCGCGGCGGGCCGGGTCTGGCTGGCCGCTCCGCTCGTCCTGCTCTCCGGCCTCTGCTGGTCCGTCGGCCTCGTGATGACCGTCACCGCGGTCCAGAAGCGGAGCCCGGCCGATGTCCGCGGCCGCGTGCTCGCCCTGCTCACCATGGGCTTCTTCGGCCTCTACCCGCTCTCATATCTCCTCGCCGGCCTCGTGGGCGACGCGCTGGGCCCCCGCGGCATCCTGGCATGCGGCGGCGGGCTGATGGCGGCTGCCGGCGCGTTCGCCCTGACCCGGCGAGACGTTCGGGAGGTGGTCCTGTGAGGGTGCCTGGAATCGCGGCGGACGCCTGGCGCTTCGCCTTCCCTCTCCTCGCGGTCGCCCTGGCCGGCCTGCTCTGGCTGCCTTGGCTCGCCGCCATCGCGGCCGTGCTCCTCGTGCTCACCCTCTGGTTCTTCCGCGACCCGGAGCGGCGGCTGCCCGAGGGCGAAGGCCTGGTCACCAGCGCCGCGGACGGCCATGTCGTCTGGGTGCGGGAGGTCGAAGAGCCCCGCTGGGTGGGGGGCCGCTCGGTGGCCGTCAGCGTCTACCTCGGCCTGGGCGATGTGCACATCAACCGTGTCCCCGTATCCGGCGAGGTCGTCTACCGCGACTACGTGGCAGGCAGCTTCCGGCCGGCCAGCCAGCCGGACGTCGCCGAGACCAACGAGCGGGCGTACACCGGCCTGCGGGCCGGCGAGCACCGCGTGCTCGTGGTGCAGATCGCCGGCCGCGTGGCCCGGCGCATCGTCACCGGCGCGGAGGTCGGGGACCGCTTCACCCGCGGGGAGCGGATGGGGCTGATCCGGTTCGGTTCCTGCACCCAGGTCTACCTGCCGGCCGGCAGCGAGGTCCGGGTGCGTACGGGCGAGCGCGTTCGCGGCGGTGAGACGGTGCTGGGCACGTTGCCGCGATGATCCTCCGCTTCTACCTCGTCGCGCTCGTGCTGATGGGCAGCCAGCTGGCCCTGGCCCTGCGGGGGGGCAGCAAGGAGACGGTCCGCCGGGCCTGGACCCTCATCGTGCTGCTGCACGTGGTCTGCCTGGCCGTATGGATCGGTCCGCTGGCGGTCGGCGTCCTGGGCGCCGCCATCCTGGCGCTCAGCTGGCGCGAGCTGGGCGGCGGCGTGGTTCTGCTGCTGGCCCTGGGCCTCTGGTTCGCCGCGATGCTGCGCTGGCCGTCGCTGCTGGCTGTGGCCGCTCCGCTGGGTGCCGTCGCGGCCCTCCTGGCCCTGACGGCGGGCCCCCGCCTGACTCGCCGCTCCGATTTCGCGACGGCCTTCGGCCTGACCGTGGCCGCAACCGGAGCCGCGGGGCTGGTGCGGCTCGCGGGCCCGAATCCCGCGCCGCTCCTGGCCCTGCTCCTGCTGGTCCAGCTCAACGACGCGTTTGCCTATCTCGCGGGCAAGCGCTTCGGGCGCACGCGGCTCTTCCCGGCCACCAGCCCGAATAAGTCGGCCGAGGGCTACGCCGGCGGGGCCGTCGCCCTGCTGCTGGGGATCGCGCTGCTGCACACGGCCGTGCTGCCCCTCCTCCGGGGCGTGGGACCTGGCGGGGACGCCGCCCTCTTCGCCTTCGTCCTCGTCTTCGCCAATCTCGGCGACCTCGGCCTCTCGGCCCTGAAGCGCGGCCGCGGCGTCAAGGACTTCGGCTCCGTCCTGCCCGGCCACGGCGGCGTCCTCGACCGCTTCGGCAACATCCTGCTGGCCGCCCCCCTCTTCGCCCTGCTCTGGGGGGCCCTGTGAGCCGCGTGGCCGTGCGCGACCTGATTGGCCGGGCCGCCAGGGCCGAGGCGTAACCCATGACATGCCTACCCCTGCGGCCCTGGTGACCCGGCAGGGGTGGCTCTCGCTCACCGGACGTCCGGCCGGCGGCCGGCCCAGGAACCATGACCACGGCCCGGCGCAGGCCGGGCCGTCACGAAAAAGTACCTGTCGGGAACTGGCGGCGACCCCCAGAAACGCGCACTTCCATCCGCATACATAGGGATGGGCCCGTCCGCGCGACGCAGCGGGGCCGCAGGGGAGCCGCATGCCCTTGTGCCGCCGCCGCGTGGGGGCCGAGAACGCGCGCGCAGGGGGGCAGGGTCGTGGTCTTGGAGGCGCAGATCGATGTCGACGGGCTGGCTCGGCAGGTGCGGGACCGCTACGGGTTTTCGGTCGGAGACCTCATCCCCACGCCGCCGGGCACCGAGGCGCTGGGCCTCGTGGCGGACGGGCGGCACTTTGTGCGCGCGGAGCTGGACGCCGACATCGAGGCGGCCCTCGCGGTGCCGGTGGCCCTGCGCGAGGACGGCGGCGTCACGCAGGCGGTGGCGCCGTACCGGACGCGGAGCGGGCGCCTGACGTTCACCCACGGGCCGTACAGCGTGGCGGTCTTCCCCTTCGTGCGGGGCAAGCCCGCGGCACCGAGCGAGGCCGAGGCCGCGGCCGCCGTGCTGGCGCAGGTTCACCGCAGCCGGCTGTTTCTGCCGAAGCTGCGCCGGGTCACGCTCGGCCACCGGCTTGCCCAGTCCGTCCGCCGGCTGCTGCGCGCGAGCGGCCGCCGCGACGACCGGTACGCCAGCGAGACGCGGCGCCTTTTGCGCGAGGAGCGCGGCAACATCGAGGCGGCGCTGCACACCGTGCGGCGCCTCAACGCGGAGGCACGGGCCCTGCCGCTGCGGTGGGCGGTGACGCACGGAGCGCCCAGCCTGGACAACTTCCTGGTCGACAGCCGGGGCGGGATGCACCTCATCGACTGGGGCGCCGCGGCGCTGGCCCCCGTCGAGCGCGACATCTGGCATCTCAACGGCCCCGGCTTTGCCGCCGCCGCCCGGCGCTACGCGGAGGAAACCGGCTGGGGCGGTGACCTGCGCGCCCAGGCGCTCATCCTCTACGAGCACCGCGGCTGGCTCATGGAGATCGTGCGGTCGGCCACGACGCTGCTGAGCGGCCGGAGCGACGGGACCCAGGCGGAGATGGCGTGGCGGGCGCTCAACCGCTGCCTGCCGCGCGCGCCGCGCGACCTGCGGGCCCGCTGCCAGGCGATGGTGGAGGCCGTCGCCACGCTCTAGTGTCGTGCCGATTGGCGCTCGCGCCGGCGTGAGCCTGCCAGCCCTGGTGCCGCCGCGCGTCCTTGGCTGCCGCCCGCGGACGCGATAGACTTGGCCGCGGGGCGGGTGCCAGCCCTCCCCTGCCCTCCCGGAGCGGGCAGGCCCCGCGGCGAGCCGGCCGGCGCGGCGGGGCGACACCAAGAGGTGGACGATCGAGTGCCAGAGGATCCCATGACGGCACGCAGCGCCCCGCGGCGGGCGGCTGCCGCACCGTGGCGGAGTGTGGTGCGCGAGGTCGCGCCGAGCGACCCCGTGCGGGAGTTCGTTGCCGGCTGGTCGGCGACCGGGCGCGGCTTTCTCTGGTGGCGGCCCGCCGAGGGCTTTGCCGTCGTGGGCACCGGCGCGACGCTCACGTGCCTGCCGCACCCCGGCCGGCCCTTCGCGGCGGTGGACACGTGGTGGGCCCGTGCCCGCGCCGACTGCCAGCGCACCGACCGCCAGCGCGACGGCGACAGCGCGGGCGCCGACAGCGCGGGCGCCGATCCCGCCACGGGCCCGCTGCTCTTCTGCGGGGTGGCGTTCGATCCGGCGGACGAGCGCGCCGCCAGCGACCCGTACTGGCGACTGTTCCCCCCCGCCGCCGCCGTGCTGCCCGCCCAGATGACGACGCTGCGCGCGGGACGCGCCTGGCGCACCGTCAACACCATCGACGGCCCCGCCCCGGCCGAGGCTGCCCCGCCGCCGGCGGGCGCGCCCGTGACGATCACGGCGACCGCCGACCTGCCGGAGCTGGCCGGGTGGTCGCGGCGCGTTCGGCGGCTTACGGAGTCCTTCGCGCGCGGCGAGGCCGAGAAGGTCGTGCTCGCCCGCTGCAAGCGCGTGGTGGCCGACGGCCCGTTCTCCGCCGAGCCCGTCCTGCGGCGCCTGGCCGCCGCTCACGCGGAGAGCACGGTCTTCGCCGTCGGGTGGGATGACCGCTGCTTTCTCGGCGCCACGCCCGAGCTGCTGGTCTCGACCCGCGGCACGGCGGTCCGCAGTGGCCCGCTGGCCGGCTCGCGGCCGCGCGGCCGCACGGCGGCGGAGGACGCGGCCCTGGCGGCCGAGCTCCTGGGGAGCGACAAGGACCGCCGCGAGCACGCCCTGGTCGTGGACGCCGTCGCGGCCGCCCTGCACCCCCTCTGCCGGCGGGTCTAGGTTGCGCCGGCGCCCGCGATCCTGGCCCTGCCCAACGTGCAGCACCTGCTGACGCCCGTCGTCGCGGAGGCCATCGCGCCCGGCAGCCTGCTGGCGCTGGCCGAGCGGCTGCACCCCACGCCCGCCGTCGGCGGCGTGCCCAGGGCCGCGGCCGTCGCGGCCATCCGCCACCTGGAGGCCCGCCCGCGCGGCTGGTACGCCGGCAGCCTCGGCTGGGTGGACGCCCAAGGCGACGGCGAGCTCGTCATCGCCCTGCGCTCCGGCATCCTGCGCGGCCCCACCGCCCTGCTCTACGCGGGGTGCGGCGTCGTGGCCGGCTCGGACCCGGAGCGCGAGTATGCGGAGACCGAGGTCAAGTTCGCGCCGCTGCTGGCCGCGCTGGGCGGAAGCCCGGCATGAGCCAGGCGGACGCTGCCTACGCGTATCTGCGGGCGGCGGCCGCAGAGGCGGCCGCCGCAGGACTGCGGCACGTCTGCATCTGCCCGGGGTCAAGGTCGACCCCCGCCGCCCTCGCCTTCGCCGCCCAGCCTGCCCTCCGTACCTGGATGCACCTGGACGAGCGGTCGGCCGCCTACTTCGCCCTCGGCCTGGCGAAGGGCACCCGCAGCCCGGTGGGCGTCATCTGCACGTCGGGCACGGCCGCGGCCAACCTGGCGCCGGCGGTGGTCGAGGCGTTCCAGGCCGGGGTGCCGCTCCTGGTCCTGACCACGGACCGGCCGCCGGAGGTGCGGGGCTGGGGCGCGGCGCAGACGATCGACCAAGCGCGCCTCTATGGCGCGCATGTGAAGTGGTTCGCCGATCCGGGCGTCCCGCGCGAGGCCGGGGATGCCGCGTCCTTGATCCGCAGGGCCGTGATGACGGCCCTGGCCCCGTTCCCCGGCCCCGTGCACATCAATCTGCCCTTCCGCGAGCCCCTGGTGCCGTCCGTGGTCGACGCGGACCCCGTCGCGCCACCATCCGTCCCCGCCCAGCGCACCGCGGTCGAGCCGCCGGCGCTGCCGGCCACGGAGCGGGGCGTGATCGTCGCCGGCGGGATGGACGAGCCCGCGCCCGCGATCGTGGAGCTGGCCGCGGCCACGGGTTGGCCAGTGCTGGCCGATCCGCTCTCTCAGCTCAGGTGCGGTCCGCACCACAGCCCGCTCGTGCTCGACAGCTACGACGCCTGCCTGCGCGAGCCCGCCTTTGCGGAGTCCATGACGGCCGACCTTGTCCTCCGCTTTGGCGCCCCGCCGACCTCCAAGGCGCTTGGCGAGTGGGCGCGCGCGGCCGGGCGCCAGATCGTCGTCGACCCCGGCTGGCGCGACCTCGACCTGCGGGCCGAGGTCTGGCCGCACTACCCGCAGGCGGTGGCGGCCCGCCTCCTGGAGGGCGCTGGGCGAGTCGGGGGCTCTTACGCGACCCGCTGGCAGCGCGCCGACGCCGCCGCTCGGGGGGCCATGGCGCCACGGGAGCACGTCACCGAGATGGGCATCTTCCCCGAGCTTGCGGGCGCGCTGCCTGACGGCAGCGCCCTGATGGCCGGCAACAGCATGCCGGTGCGGGACATGGACAGCTTCCTGCCTGGCATGGCAAAGACGCTGCGCGTCTTTGCCAACCGCGGCGTCAACGGCATCGACGGGGTCACCTCGACCGCCCTGGGTGTGGCGGCCGCCGCGCCCCCGGCCGTCCTGGTCACGGGCGACGTGTCCTTTTACCACGACCTCAGCGGCCTGCTCGCGGCCAAGCGCTACGCTCCGCACCTTCTCATCGTCCTGATCCACAACGACGGAGGCGGTATCTTCTCGTTCCTTGCCCAGACCAGCCTCGACGCGGTGACCTTCGAGTCGCTCTTCGGTACGCCCCACGGCCTGGACTTCCGCCACGCCGCCGCGCTCTACGGGCTCTCGTTCTCTGCGGCGCGGACGTGGACCGACTTTCGCGCCGCCGTCTGCGAGTGGCTTGCCGGCGGCGGGACCCACATCGTCGAGATCCGGAGCGACCGCGCCCGCAACGTCGCCGAGCACCGCGCCGCATGGGCGGCCGCGGCGGAGGCTGTGCGCGCATGCGGCTAAGGGCGACGGTGCGGGGGAGCGGACCGGCGCTCGTCCTGCTGCACGGCTTCACGGGGAGCGGCGCGACCTGGGCGGACATGCTCTCCGACGCCTTCACCACCCACGCCCTGGACCTTCCCGGCCATGGCGCCTCGCCCATGGCCACGCGCAGCCTGTGGCAGACGGCCGCGGACATCCTGGAATCCGTGCAGGCCGACCGGTTCGCCCTCCTCGGCTACTCGCTGGGCGCCCGCGTGGCGCTGCATGTGGCGCTCGCCGCGCCCGACCGCGTCCGCGCCCTGGTCCTGGAGAGCGGCAATCCCGGCCTGCCGACGCCGGCGGAGCGCGCCGCGCGCACCGCCGCCGACGAGGAGCTGGCCGTCCTGCTGGAGACCCGGGGCATCACCGCCTTCGTCGACCGCTGGGAGCGGCTCCCCCTGTGGGCGAGCCAGGCGCGGGTGGACCCGGCGAGGCGGCTGACGCTCCGCGC
>DAHVAF010000273.1 GCA_027314765.1 Clostridia bacterium
CACGTGGGTCGACGTGGGCCGTGGGCGGGGCCGGGATGTGCTTCAGCCGGGGCCGGACGGACAGCCGGAGGCGCTCCACCGCGTGCCGCCCGGAGTCAACCTCGACGGCGATGCCCAGGGGTTGGCGTGGTACCGCGTGGCGCCAACGCCGGCAGGCGCCAGCGAGTGGTCCGTCTGGCTGAGCGAGGATGTGCCGTAACCCGGCCGTTACGAACGCGCTTCGGGGCGCGGTGCCGGTTCCAGGGCGAGCACAAATGTCGTTGCGCCACCCGCGACGACCTCCAGCGGCTCGGCCAGCAACGGGTGCGCCTGCTCGCCGAGATAGGCGAGGGGCACGACCTGGTGGCGCCGTGGCCTGCACACCGTGCGGATCAGCGCCAGCACCTCGTCGACGCGCTCCGCCCCGCAGCCAATGAGCAGCGTGGCGTTGGCCTCGCGCAGAAAGCCGCCGCTGCTGGCGAGGCGCGTGCTGCGCAGGCCGCGTTCGGTGAGTCCCGCGGCCAGGCGCCCGGCATCCCGCGGGCTCACGACCGTCACGATGAGCTTCATGATCCCATCCTATGTCAGGCTGCCGAGCCTGAGGTAGGCCCGCTGGGCTGTCCACGCCGCCAAGAAGCCGTTGGGGTCGCTGGATCGCCCTCGCCCAAGGGTTTCCGGCATTGCCTGTCGAAGCTGGCGTGCCATGCCAGGAGGGCACTTCATGCGGTGGGTCGCGAGGGCCGGGGTCCTGATCGTGGTCGCCGTGGGGCTTCTGCTGACGTCGCATGCCGAGGCCGCCACGACGTGCTCGCCAGGAAGCTACTTGGACGCTGGGTCCGGGGCCTGCGTCCCCGCCCCGGCCGGCACCTACGCGCCTGGGGGAACGGCGACCGCGCCTGTGCCTTGCCCACCCGGAACGTACGGCACGGTGACTGGTGCCACCAGCGCCAGCCAGTGCACGGACGCACCGGCGGGGTTCTACGTCAGCACGGCTGGTCAAACATCGCCCACGCCCTGTGCCGCGGGCACCTACCAACCCAACGCGGGTGGCAGCGAGTGCATCCCCGCACCAGCCGGCTCGTACGTCGCATCGGCGGGACAGACCCAGGCCGCGCCCTGCTCCGCGGGCACCTACCAGCCCAACACGGGCGCCAACGAGTGCATCCGCGCGCCAGCCGGCTCGTACGTCGCATCGACCGGACAGACCCAGGCCACGCCCTGCGCCGCGGGCACCTACCAGCCCAACGCCGGGGCTGGCAGCTGCGTACCCGCACCAGCCGGCTCGTACGGCGCATCGGCGGGACAGACCCAGGCGGCGCCCTGCTCCCCAGGCACCTACCAGCCCAACACGGGCGCCAACGAGTGCATCCCCGCGCCAGCCGGCTCGTACGTCGCATCGACGGGACAGACCCAGGCCACGCCCTGCGCCGCGGGCACCTACCAGCCCGACGCCGGGGCTGGCAGCTGCGTACCTGCGCCAGCCGGCTCGTACGTCGCATCGGCGGGACAGACCCAGGCGGCGCCCTGCTCCGCAGGCACTTACCAGCCCAACGCCGGCGCCAACGAGTGCATCCCCGCACCCGTCAACACGTACGTGCCCACCACCGGGGCCACCGCGGCCACGCCGTGCCCCGCGGGAACTGACCAGCCCAACGCGGGGTCGTCCAGCTGCGTGCCCGTCAGCACGACCGTCAACTGCAGCGCCGGCACGTACTACTCGACCGCCGCAACGGCCTGCGTGCCCGCCCCGGCAGGCACGTATTCCGCGGGGGGTACCGCGACCGCCCCGACCTATTGCGCGATCGGCACCTACCAGCCCACCACGGGTGCCACGAGCTGCATCCCAGCCCCAGCCGGCACGTACGTCGCATTGGTGGGGCAAGCCTCGCCCACACCCTGCGCGGCGGGGACCTTCCAGCCGAACGTCGGCGCCACGAGCTGTGAGCCGGCTCCGGTCAACACCTACGTACCCACCTCCGGAGCGACCGCCGCCACGCCGTGCCCGGCCGGAACCGACCAGCCGAACGCGGGGTCGTCGAGCTGCGTGCCCGTCAGCACGACCGTCAACTGCAGCGCCGGCACGTATTACTCGACCGCCGCGGCCGCTTGCGTACCTGCCCCTGCTGGCCGTTACGCGCCTGGGGGAACGGGTACCGCCCCAGTCCCCTGCTCGATCGGAACATACCAGCCCACCCCAGGTGCAAGCGCCTGTATCCCCGCCCCGGCCGGCTCCTACGTCGCATCCACAGGGCAGAGCCAGGCCACACCCTGCACCGCCGGCACCTACCAGTCCAACACCGGGGCCGACAGCTGTGTGCCGGCTCCAGAGGGCACCTACGTCGCGTCGGCCGGCCAAGCTTCGTCCACTCCGTGCCCGGACGGCACGTACCAGCCCAGCACGGGCGCGACGAGCTGCGAACCAGCCCCGGCCGGAACGGACGTCACCTCGACGGGCCAAGCCTCACCCACGCCGTGCCCGGCGGGCACCTATCAATCGAGTACGGGCGCGACGAGCTGCGAACCAGCCCCGGCCGGAACGTACGTCACCTCGACGGGCCAAGCCTCACCCACGCCGTGCCCGGCGGGCACCTATCAGTCCAGTACGGGCGCGACCAGCTGCGTTCCAGCCCCAGCGGGCACCTATGTCGGGTCGGCAGGCCAGGCCTTGCCCACGCCCTGTGCAGAGGGCACCTACCAGACCGACACGGGCGCGGTCGACTGCGTGCCCGCGCCCGCGGGAACATACGTGAACAGGCTCGGCCAGGTGGCTGCCACGCCGTGCGGGTTCGGCACCTTCCAGGCTCAGACGGGCGCGATAGCCGGTGAGCCGGCCCCAGCCCACACTTACGTGGACACGGGCGGCGCCGTGACCGCCACGCCGTGCCCGGCCGGCACGGTCCAGCCGCTCACCGGACAGTCCGCGTGCTACACCGCCGCCGTCACCGCGGGCGCGACCGGCGTCAACACCCAGCCCGGCGGCACCGCAACGGCGGCGACGGACAGCGTCACTGCCACGGCCACCGGCACGGGGGCCATCGCGGTCGCCATCTATGCGTCCAACCCGGGCGCGGCGCCCGCGTTCGCGACCGGGGGACCCTACTTCGACGTTAAGGTGCTCCCGGGATCGACTTTCACGACCGTGTCGGTCCAAGACTGCAACCTGCAGGGTGCCGACGACGTGCTGTGGTGGAACGGCTCGGCCTGGTCGCCCGTTTCGGATCAGACCTTCGATGGCGCCACCGGCTGCGTGACCCTCGTCTTCGGGCCGGCGACGTCGCCTTCGCTTGCCCAGCTGGGTGGCACGCCCTTTGCGGGCGCCATTGCGCCGCCGGAGGCGACGCTCACCGTTTCGCCTCCTTCGGAGGCGGGCCACCCGCGGCTGCAGGTCTCCTCGCCCGGCGCCACGGTGTCGCCGCCGTCCTGCCAGGCCCGCGCGGATGACCGTCACGGGTCTCAGGTCTGCACCTATGTGGTGACGGCCACACCGCAGGCAACCCTGACCCTGCGGGTCCGGGTCCAGGCGGACGGCGACCATCTGACAGCCAGCGTCGTGAACCTGACTTATGTGTCCGGTGCCTCGGTGAAGCACGTGACGCCGGCCGACAACGCCGAAGCCTTCAGCTGGTCCTTTGACCGCTCCGGGCACATCCGCCAGTTGGACGAGCTCGTGCGCGCCGGGCGCCTGCGTTCAGCGGCGCACTTCGACGGTGCGAGCAACGTCACGCGGATTGGCGGGCCGGGTCACGGCTCCGACCCGGGCCTCGTGCTGTTGACCCTGACCACCCACAGTGGCCAGTTGGTAATCGGCAACGCAAGCCAGACCGAGTCAGGCGGCGGCGCACCACCGCCTTCGGAGCCGCGTGGGGACCAGGACCCCGGGAGGCTGCCGGCCGGCCCGGTCGCCCTCACACCCGGCGCTTGAAGCGGATGAGCGTGGACGCGCGTTCAACATCGCGTCCATAAGCTCCCGCCCCTCGGGGTGTGTCCTCTCGCCCAGGTAGGCCAGGGGAACCACCGCCTGGCGGATCGCCGCCGCGAGCTCGTCGGCGTGCGCCGCCTCGCGCGCAAACCCGCCGCCGTGCGCCAGGCGCGTCGTGGGCCGGCCTCGCTTGGCCAGGGCCGCGGTCAGGCCGCCGGCGCCATGGGTGCTGACGACCATCAGAACGAGCTACAGCCCCACGCGCGCCTCAGTCCAAAGCAGCACCGCAACCGGGAAGAAGTGGCGCCCCATGCGCCGGTGCCACCCTGTGGCTGCGGGAGAACGCGACTCCGAAGGAGGCGGCGACGGTGGGCCGGATCGTCGTCATGAACCATGTGACCCTGGATGGCGTGATGCAGGGGCCCGGGCGGCCGGACGAGGACACCCGCGGCGGGTTCACGCACGGGGGCTGGGGCAGCCGGTCCGCCACGCCCGACGACGCCGCGGGCAGGGCGATGGGCCGGAGGATGGCGGCCGGCGGCGGCCTGGCGGGGTGGCTGTTCGGGCGGTGGACCTACGAGCAGCTGCTGGAGACATGGAACGCGCGGGGCGGACCCTTCAAGGACGCGCTGAACAGCACGCGCAAGTACGTCGTGTCCGCCTCGCTCAGGAAGCCCATGCCGTGGCCCAACTCGACCCTGCTGCGCGGTGACGTCGCGGAGGCCGTGCGCGCGCTAAAGGCGCAAACCAGCGGCGTTCTGGCGATCATGGGCAGCGGCGAGCTCATCGCCGCGCTGATGGTCGCCGACCTGATCGACGAGTACCTGCTGATGATCCACCCACTGGTGCTCGGCACCGGCCGGCGGCTCTTTCCAGCGCACGCCCACGTGCCGCTGCGGCTGGTCGAAGGCGAGACCACGCCCTCTGGGATCGTGATCGCCGTCTACCAGCCCGCACTGGACTGAAGACCAGCCAGATCGTCGAGGGCTGCGAGCCCCATCCCAAGCGCGACCTGCGGCTATCGTCCCTGAGCCGGCGATGGCAGGCGATATTCATGCCGACCAGTTCACCTACGTCGCGGGGCTGGCGGTCACGGGCATGAGCCCGACAAGTGGCCCGGCGGCCGGCGGCACCACGGTGACCATCACCGGTGCCGCGTTCACCGGCGCCACCTCCGTCAGCTTCGGTGCAACTGCAGCGAGCAGCTTCACAGTGGATAGCGCCATGTAGATCACGGCGACCTCGCCAGCCGGCACCGGCACTGTGGACGTCACGGTCACCACGCCAAGCGGCACCAGCGCCACCGGATCGGCGGACCAGTTCACCTACGAGTCCGTGGCGTGCCAACCGTCAACGGCCATCAGCCCGTCCAGTGGCCCGGCGGCGGGCGGCACCCCGGTCCCCATCACCGGCACTGAGCTCACCGGCGCCACCGCCGTCAGCTTCGGTGCGGCGGCAGCGACGAACTTCACGGTGGATGGCGCCACGCAGATCACGGCGACCTCACCGGCGGGCGCCGGTACCGTGGACGTCACGGTCACCACACCCAGCGGCAGCAGCGCCACCACATCCGCGGACCAGTTCACCTACATCACGCCCCCAAGCGGCACGACGGGCAACAGCGGCATCCCCGGTGAGGTCACCCCAACCACGCAGCCGACCGGTGCTGTGGTCGGCAGCTCAGGGGGGACGCTATCGACCGCGGACGGCGCCTTCAGCCTGACGTCGCCGGCCGGCGCGATCGCCGGTTCGGGCACGCTCGGGGTGACGGAGGCCTGCCCGCCGCCGGCTCCGACCGGGGCCGTTCGTGCGAGCTGTGTCTTCACCTTGGTGGGACCGACCCTCACGAGCCCACAGCCGGCGACCACTCAGTACAACACCCAGGCGCTCGGTACCCTGCCGGCTGGGCGGCTGTCCGTCTATCGGCAGAACGCTGACGGCACCTGGTCGTTCGTGCCGACGGCGGTGGACGCCGCGACAGGGACGGTCAGGGCGTACGTGAGCGGCCCGGAGACGATCGCCGTGCTGGCAGACACGCAGACGTTCAGCGACATCCCCGCCGGATACTCGGGCGCCTCCGCCATCGATGCGGTCGTCGCGGCCTTGCTGGCGAACGGCTTCCCCGATGGCACCTTCCAGCTGAACGGCGCCCTGACCCGGGCGCAGCTCGTCAAGATGCTGGATCTGGCGCTGGGCATCGCGCCAAGCGATGCGACAACTCCATTCAGCGACGTGGCATTCTCGGACTGGTATGCCCCTTACGTGTCGGCCGACCTGCAGGTGGGGCTGGTGCAGGGGCTGACGGCCACGACCTTCGGCCCGAACGACACCGTGAGCCGGGAGCAGATGGCGGTGCTGCTGGCGCGGGCGTTGAAGCTGACGGACAGCGGCCACGCCAGCTTCACGGACGCGAGCCAGATCGACAGCCACGCGCAGGCGGCCGTACAGGCCGTCGTGGCGGGCGGCTACATGACCGGCTTCCCGGACGGGACGTTCCAGCCGCTGGCCCCCACCCCGCGAGCGCAGGCCGCCCAGGCGCTGGCCGAGGTCATCGCGCACCTGGCGCCGTAGGCGGATGGCAGGCGCGGCTTCTTTCCCAGCCCCTTCAGCTGACCACCTCTAAGGGGTTGAGGCGCCGCGACACCGCGGCGCCTCAACCGTTGCTGCCGTGACGGGTGGTCAGACGGTCCCGGACGGCGGCAGGTTCCACGCGGCCCACTCCTGCGGCGTCAGCAGGTTGATCCCGTCGGAGTCATACGACAGCCGGTCGTCGGGCTCGGCCGGTACGGACTCCAGGTCAGGGCAAGCCAGAAGGGCGTCCACGCAGGCCCGGGAGCCGCCCACATAGCACCAGCAGAGGTCGACGTCGCCGGCCACGCACCAGGCCCGGTCCTCGGGAAACCAGCAGTCGGGCGTGCGCCCGCCATCCAGGGCCGCCAGGGCTCCGGAATACAGCAGGTAGTCGCGTGCCTCCCGCCGCACCCGGGCCGTCGACTGCGGCACGACGTCGCCGTACCCCTCCCAGACGCAGTACCACACCCGGTCGGGGGTGGTGGTGTGCCCCCGCAGTACCCTGGCCAGCGCAGGCATCTCGGCCACCGACCGCGGCCAGGGCGTATGGCCGTCCCACGGCTTGGGACCCTGGCCGCCACCCGGCGCCGGCGTGGCCAGCGCCTCGAACTGCATCCGGGGGTGGTACACCCGCCCCGACCACGCGGCGACCTCCGACCAGCGCACCACCCGGTCGCCTGCGCCGCGTGCGGGATACAGAATCCGCGCGTAGGCCTCAAATATCGGCGGCACAAGCGATCCAGCAGTGGCGCGCCTGAACGGGTGCAGGCTGCTGACCAGCCAGTCGACCACGGACGTCTCCGCCGACGGCTGCAGCCGCGGGCTGACCCCGAGCCCCAGCCGGCCGCCCACCCAGACGACCCTGGCGCCGGTCGGCCCCATGATTTCCACCGGGCCGAGGACTCCCCCCTTGTCGACGGTCGACTCGTCCGCGGTGACCAGCGGGATGCCGAGGGCGTCAGCCAGTGCGACGTAGCGCGCCTCGCTCGCGGTGAGCACCGGAACCAGCCGCCGGCACCGCGCCGCGAGGGGCCGCTCATCCACGCGCACCAGGGCCAGGGCGGCCAGGTCATCCCTCGCTGCGGCAGCCCGGGCCTCATCCATTTCGCCGGCCGCCACCTGGCGGCCCCAGACCGCCAGCACCTCGCCGTCGAGCAGGGCTGGCGCCACCAGCGTCTCGCCCCGCAGGCGGTCGCGGGCCACCCGCCCGTCCGGGCCGTCGTCGCCGAGGGCGGTGGCGATCACGCTGGCGTCGATGACGATCACCGCTGCTCGCGCTCCGCCCGCAGCACGGCGACCGCGGCGGCGAACCCCACCGACCCGCCGGCCCGCCCGCCCGCCCGCGCGAGAACCTCGTCGGCGGTCAGCCGCCGCGCCGCTGCCGCCAGCTGCGCCAGCAGGTACGCCTCAAGCGGCTGGCCCGCAGCGTCGGCCCGCCGCCGCAGCACGGCGAGCACGTCATCCGGCACGTCGCTGATCGTGATGCTGTGCATGGCGCCATCGTCCGACCATTTCCAACCCAACTCCAGACGCAAGCGGCGCTCCACCGCGAAAGGGGGGAGCGCCGCCACCCGGGAAGCCGCATGATAGGGCGCGGCGCAAATGCGCCGCGCCTACCGCTGCAGCATGTGGCCCACGAACTGCAGCACGGCGTCCGCGCAGTGCGGGCAGTAGTCGTACCGCTCCACCAGCTTGCGCTTCACGCCCTCGATCCGCTCCTGCTGCTCGCGGTCGGGCGTGCGGGTCGTGATCGTGACCTTCATCGTGCCCGACAGGTCGCCGAACAGCTTCTTCTCGATCGCTTCCTTCAGCCGCGGGTGGCTGTCCCAGCGGAAGGCCTCGCCCTTTCTCGCCAGCACGCCGACGCGCATCAGGATCTCGCGCCGGAACTCCTTCTTGGCCGGCTCGGCGACGGCGATGGCCTCCTCGATCTGGCGCATCAGCCGCTCGTCCGGGGCCAGGTCCTCGCCGGTGACCGGGTCACGCACCTTGTCCTCGTTCAGGTAGGCCTGCGCGTTGTCGAGGTAGTTCAGCAGCAGCGTCTGCGCCGCGGAGTCGAACTCCTCGATGAAGGCGCGCTGGACCTCCTGCGTGGCGATCTCGCGGTACTCGGCGGTGGCGGTCTTCAGCCACTCGTCGGCCTGGTCGCGCGACATCTCGCCGACGTGGTGCTCGGCGGAGTCGCGCAGGGCGCGGATGGCGTCGATCGGGTTCAGGCAGGCGACGTCCTTCTTGGCCATGGCGTTGGCCAGGCAGTTGATGACCTGGCGCGGGCCGATGCCGGACATGCCCTCCTCGGCGCGCCGCCCCTCCTGGCGCAGGTCCTCGATCTCGCGCTGGGTGTGCTCGGCCGTCTCCTCGCCGTTGTACATCTTCAGCTTGGCCAGCGGGGTGTACTTCGCGTTCGGCGAGAGGCGCGACAGGATGGCCCACATGGCGGCCACGCGCAGGGTGTGCGGCGCCACGTGCGTGGACACGTTGGTGCTGCGCAGCATCTTCTCGTAGATCTTGACCTCGTCGTTCACCCGCAGCACGTACGGGACCTTGATGACGAACATGCGCGACTGGATGGCCTCGTTCTTCCTCTCGGCGGCGAAGCGGCGGTACTCGGCCTCGTTGCTGTGGCCGATGATGGCCTCGTCCGCATAGAACAGGGCGAAGCGGCCGGCCTTGATCTGCTGCTCCTGCGCCAGCGTCAGAAGCGGATACATCAGCTCGGGCTGGAGCTTCAGGACCTCGACCAGCTCCAGGATGCCGCGGCTGGCCACCTCGGCGGCGCCGCGGAAGTCGTAGGCCAGGGGGTGCGCCTCGGAGCCGTACTGCGCGACCTTCACCAGGTCGAGCGAGCCGACCAGGTCCTCCAGCGACACGACCTTCGGGTCGCCGGGTGTGAAGGTGCCAAGGCCGATGCGCCGCGCCTCGGAGAAGCCGATGCGCTCCACCGGCACCTGGCCGATGTCCTGCCACTCGTGCTCGCGCCGCCACTCGCAGACGGGGCAGAGGTCGCCCTCGACGCGGAGGTGTGCCTTCGCCCAGAGATGGTCGCGCGCCTCGGGCCCCAGCAGGTGCAGCGGCTCCTCGTGCAGCGGGCAGTCGGCGATGCCGTACATCGCGCCGCCGTCCGTGCGGCTGTACCGCTCCAGGCCCCGCTTCAGCAGCACGAGCAGGGTGGACTTGGCCGTGCCGGGCGGGCCCATGAGCAGGAGGATCCGCCGGCGGATGTCCAGGCCCTGGCCGGCCGAGCGGAAGTAGTCGACGACCTGCTCCAGGACCTCGTCCTGGCCGAAGATCTCATCCTTGAAGAACGCGTACCGGCGCCTGGCCGTGCCGGGGGCGGCCGCAGCCGCGGCTCCGGTCGCGGCGGCCTGCGCCGCCGCGTCATCCACGCCCACGGACTCGATCATGTCCGCGATCCGTGCGTGGCTCAGCCGCGCGAGCGACTGCTCCTTCACCACCATCTCCAGGTACTGGGCGAAGGTGCCGCGCCAAGCCGCGGCGGGGCGCTCGTTCGCCAGCAGTTCGGCCAGGACCCCGCCCGCGGGCCCCTGGGCCCCGGACTCCTCGCGCGCGTGCGCGCCGCGGGGGCTGCCGCCGCCGCCGGCCGGAGGGCTGCCCTTGGGCCGCGGGGGGCTGCCTGTCTCCTCGGACGGGTGGCTCGTGCGGCGGGGCGCCGCCGTGGCCGGCATCGCCGCCGCGGCCGCCGAGCCGTGGTCCCAGACCGGACCGTAGGTCCCGGTCGCGTCCGCGTTCCCTGCCGCATTCTCGACGATGCTGTTCTCGTCGTCATTTGCCACGCTGGGCAGCCATGTCATCGCTGTTCATCCTCCTCGGGATCGGGATCGGTCGGGCCGGCGGCGCAGAGCGGCGCGGGTTGCTCCGTAGACGCCGGCCAGAGCTGCACGGGCGCCCGCCAGAGGCGCGCCATGCCGCGCACGATGCGCTGGGCGTCGGCGAGCTCCAGGGGGCGCGGATCCGCGGCGCGCAGGCGCAGGGCGCCGTCGGGCGCCACATCCTCGACGCCCACCGCGGGGACGGGCGGGGTGTGGGCCGCCACCAGCCGGTCGCGGACCCGCTCCCAGGCGCGGGTGGACTCGCGCAGGACGGTCGAGGGGCCGCCGGTCATCGGGTCGGGCTCGCGCACGGCGTCCCAGTTGTAGAGCTGCTCCTTGCGCACGAAGTCCGCGTCGATCCAGTTGGCGAGGAAGCTCACGTCCGAGTCCAGCTCGGCGATGGCGGCCACGTCGTGCCCCGTCGCCTCCAGGTGCTCGAAAAGGCGCCAGCCCAACCAGTACGGGTTCAGGTGCAGCGGGTCGGGCCGCGCCACCTGGGCGTGCAGCTGGGCCGCCGCCAGGTAGGTGGGCTCCGGCAGCTCCAGCTCGCCGAGGATCTTCAGGCAGGCGCGGACCGCCCAGCCTTCATTCATGACCTTGGTGCGGATCTGGGGCCGGTAGTGCAGGCCCACCTCGCGCACCACCTGCAGCACGTCGCGCTCCCAGGCCTCGATGGGGGCCTGCGCGATGAGAAACGCCAGAGGGTCGGGGCAGGGCGTGCCCCAGCGCTGGCGCCGCCGGTCGGCCAGCTGCTCGTCGGGGGTCTGCTTCTGGGGAGGCCGGTCGGTGATCAGGTCCGCGTACGCCGAGCGCGGGGCCGCGTCCTTCCGCGCGGCGGCCGGCTTCGGCGCCGGCAGCGGCTCGACATGCCACATCAGGGCGTGGGCCAGGTCGAGCAGGCGCTCGACCGAGCTGAGCCCGTACTCGAACTCGTACCGTTGGAAGCGGGCCGTCGCCTCGCGAAGCAGGGGGAGCATGTCCGTGCGCGCCTCGCGCAAAAAGATGTTGCGCAGAAAGAAGTCCGAGTGTCCCATGACGTGGGCCATGACGAAGATGTGCTCGCTCAGGTTGTTGTGGTCGAGCAGGTAGGCATACGCCGGCAGGGTATGGGTCACCAGCTCATGGATCTTGGACAGCCCGACGTCGAACTCGCCCTTGCTGCGCCAGCGGCTTTGCCCAAAGGACCAGTGGCTGTACATCCCGGGCAGGCCGTAGGCCGCGACGTCGTAGAGGGTGTCCGCCGGCACCTCAATGAATGCGGTCTCGCAGGGCTCCAGGCCGATCGCCCGCGCCGCGGCGACCACGGGCTGCACCCAGTCGCGCCAGGTGCCGTCGCCGGCGGGTCCCGGGCCAGGCGGCCGAATCAGTGCCGCGCTCATCCCGCTCTCGTCTCCTCGCCGAAGATGTCGCGCAGCCAGCCGGCCACGCGCGCGGGGGCCTGCAGCGGTGCCGCCACCACGTTGGGCAAGTGCCCGCGCACCCGCTCAATCACCTCGGTGACGACCGTCCGGACGGTTCCGGCGTCGCGCAGCTCGCCGTAGGCGATGAGGTTGCTGTCGTCGGCCAGGTGCTGCAGGGCCGCCTCCAGGGTCTTGCCGTCCGCCTCCCAGTCCTCGCCGTCGCTGAAGAACACGACGTAGCGGTTCCAGGAGCTCGACGGATGCTGGCGGTCCAGGATCTCCTGCGCCAGCTGAATGCCGGAGGACACGTAGGTGCCACCCATGGCCCCGACCTGGAGGAAGTCGTCCTCCTGGAGCTCGCGGGCCTCCGTGTCATGCACGACGAAGTGCAGCTCCACCGACTGGTAGTTGTGGCGCAGCCAGCGCACGATCCAGAAGCAGGCCGCCCGGATCGTGTACCGCATCTGGTCGTCGATGCTGCCGCTGGCATCCCGAACCAGGACCACGGCCGCCCGCTGCGCTGGCGGGCGTGAGGTGTGCCAGCGGCGCCAGGTCAGGTCCTCGCGCGACCAGGGCGCCGGCTTGCCGCCGGCCGACATCTCGCGCCGCATGTGGGAGAGGACGCTGCGCTTCTTGTCCAGGACCACGCCCGTGCGGCCGCGGCCCTCCAGGCGGTCCTCCTCCTCGGCGTCGTCCCCGGCCCGGGGCTTCAGGCGCGGCAGGCCGAGCGTGTCGAAGAGCAGCTCGCCGAGGTCGGAGAGCGGCATCTCCACCACGATCCCCGGCTCGATGTGCCCGGTGCCGGCGCCGCTGCCCTGGCCCTGCCCCTCCTGCCCGGGGATGCGGGCGATATCGCCGCCCGCGCCGGCGCCGACGCCGCCCGGGCCGCCCTGCCCCTCCTGGCCGTCCTGTCCCTGTCCCTGGCCCTGGGACTGGCCGAAGCGGAAGCGCGGCTCGTGCTTCTCCGGAATACGGATGCGGATGACGGTGCCGTCTGGGGCCGAAAGCACCGACTCGTGGGCGATCACGTCGCCGAGGCGGCGCCGCAGCGAATCCGCGACCTTCTCGCGGTAACGGGCCTGGTCCTTAACGGACTGGCCGCCGATGTCCCATAGGCTCATCGGAGATCACCACCTCTAACCCGCTCGCGCGCGGAGGAGCCGCGTGCTCCATTCCGGAAGCCGCCCCGGAATATGGTGACCCGGGAACGGCTCCGCCAATCCTGGCGCGGGTCGCCAGTTGCCGCGCGGGAGATGCACTTGGCGACAGGATTCGCACGGAGCCGGTGGAAGGCGAGGCCGCAGTGTGGGGTATGCGCACCACGCGGAGCCCAGGGCCGTGCCGAAGGCCCGTGGGGGGTGGGGTTCGCCGGCCGGGGTTCCGCCGAAGGGCGGAATCCTGACGCCACTCTCCTTGCCGTGCATGGTACTCCTTGCAGCCTTCATCGGTCGAGAAGGTCAATCCGTGTAGCGGAACCCTGATCCGGGCTGACGGTCGCGCATCGCGACTGACGCGGCCTCGGGACCACCAACACGCTCGCAATCGCGCAGATACGCACGCTTTCGTGCGCGCGGGTGTGTGGGGATGAGCCCGGAGTGGGCGCCACGGCCGCAAGACGGGGGCGGGGTGGCGGAGCCTGCGCGAGGTGAGGGGGATTCCCTCTGGAGAAGTTCACCAGGGGTGGGCGGTTGGGCGCATCGCGGCTGGGATGAGGGCTGGGATCGGCTGATCGCGCCATCTCGGGGGTGCGCGCCGGTGGGGCTGCCGGCGAGGGGCGTGATTCGTTGCAGCACGCCCACGCTGAAGGGCGCACGGGGTCAACACCAGGCTGGTATCCGGCCTGCCCTACCGGATCTTGCCGGCGACCAGGTGCAGGCGCACCGAGACGGCAAAGTGGAGGGTCTTGAAGTTCGCCGTCCAGGGGCCCGGCGGCAGGCTCCCCCGCTCGCGCAGGCCCTCCCCGATGCCGAAGAGGTCGGCGCCGTCGGCGCGCAGGCGCTCCAGGAGGCCCTCGAGCTGCGCGGTCATCGCCTGCTCCAGGAGTTGCGTCATCTGCCTGGGCCGGTCGGCCAGCGACGTGCCCGGGGAGGCGGTGACCTGGCCCGTGGCGGTGACCCGCAGGACCGGAAGGGTCGGCTCCGACAGGTCCCACGCGGCCCTTACACCCAGGATGGCGATGTGGATCTCCTCGCCACGGCTGCCGACGGAGACGTCGCCGAATTGGCCGTGCTGGATCACCCAGGAAAGCGCGTCGGTTGCGGTCGGCGAGAGCGTGTCGACGAGCCGGCCGCCGACCAGCACCGCCGTACCCACGAACCGGAAGCCCTCCCCCGCCGGGTTCGGCACGAAGGCCGGGGCGTAGGTGGCCGTGGCCAGGTCCAGGCTCTGGGACATGAAGTGCCAGAACGGGTTGGCCAGGACCGCCTGGCCCACGCGCGGCTGGTGGAGGAACCGGAGCACCTGCCACGCCGCCTGTCTCTTCGTGCCGGACTGCAGAAAGCTCACCGCCTGGCCTTCCACGACGGCGACCAGCATGTTCTCGGGCACCTCGGGCGAGCGCAGGAGGACGTCCATGTCGTGCAGTACGCCCGCACGGGCCAGGGGTGTGCCGAGGAAGAGGACGGCCACCTGGCCGAGGAAGACCTGGCGGTCGGTCTCCGCCTGCAGCTGGCTGAGGGCCGCGCTCAAGGTCTGCCCGTGGGCGGCGACGGTCCTCCATTCGGCGCCACCGCCGGCCCCGCCGCCTCCGGACGTCGAGCCGCCCCCGCCGCCCCCGCTTGGCGCCGGATGCATGGCCTGCGCCGCGAGGGTGACCATGCCGGGCTGCGGGCCATCGTCCACGCCGAGTCCGAAGATCAGGGACCGCTGGCTGATGTCGGTCAGCTGCGCGCAGCCGGTCAGCAGAATCAGCAGGGCCGCCAGGGGGGCGAGGGCTCTGGCCCGGCGCCCGCGCCTGGCCGCGGCTGCACTCATGAAGCCGCCGCCCGTCCGCGCAGGGCGGCTGCGGCGGCCAGGCCGATCGGGACGAGCATACCCAGCGCGACGACCGCCCAGCCCCAGATCGTCAGCACCTCGGTCTGCACTCCGGAGCCGAGGAGCGGGCCACCCACGAGCAGGGCCACGCAGCCCAGGGCGGGGACCAGCGGGCGCCAGCGCCCCCGCAGGAAGAGCCAGCCGCCAAGCGCGGCGCCGAGCCAGATGTAGGTGGCGGCGACGACGAACGTGAGCATTTCCCAGATCAGGGCCGCCAGGTGCCCGAGGCGGTGAATGGGCAGCCACAGCCACCCGAGGGTGCCGATGGCGTCCAGAAGCGGGAAGCGGAACTGCCCCGCGAGGGCTGCCCCGAAGACGGCGACGGGGATGGCGAAGGCCAGCATGATGACACCGATCGCCGCCGTTTGGGCGGCGAAGGTGCTGCGGAAGAATCTTGGCCCGCGAACCATGGGCGCGAGCACGAGGAGCGGCAGGAACCCGCGGCACGAGCCGAGGACCGAGGCGGTGTTGACGTGGATGAGCACCTGGTCCCACGGCACCGTCCAGAGCGGCCACAGGCGCCCTGGCACAGAGTTGATCCAGGTCAGGGTGCAGATGACGGCCAGCGCCGGCAGCACGGCGAACGCCAGGGCCGTCGCCACGCGCGTGATGACCTCCGGGCCAAAGAACGCCACGTAGGCCGCCAGCACGGACATGACCAGGGCAGGCGCCCAGCCGGACAGGCCCGCGGCCAACGTGGTGTGCATCATGTCGATGAACACGCTGAGATTGGCGCCGGCGCCCACCGCGAACAGGACGAAGAGCATGCCGATGTAGACCCAGCCGGCGAAGCGGCCGAGCAGTGCCGGGGCGTAGTCCAGGACCGACGCGTCCGGCAGGCGCGTTCGCAGTACCGCCACCGCGCCGAGGGCGACGGTGCCGGGCAGCAGGCCGACCGCCGCGCCGAACCACGCCCAACGGCCCAGGGCGCGGATCATCTCCTCCCCGAAGGAGAAGGGCGTGACGCAGACCGTCACGTAGAACACGAGCCATGCCGCCTGCCCGACGGACAGGCGGAACGGACCGGGTGTGGGCCCCGGTGCCGGCCCGGTCCCGGAGCCCGGCCGGCGTCCCGACCCCGCCACCGTCACGATGCCGGTCCCCCCGGCGTCTTGTTCGCCGTCGGCTCTGGCGGCACGGCCTTGGCGCTGGTGGAGTCCACGGGCGCCCAGACCGGCGAGCGGCGGGTGTCCTGCGGGCGGTTCGGACGGGTGAGGGCGCCCCAGAGGAAGGCGCGTGGGTTCAGGGGAGCCAGCGGGGCCAGGTAGGGAACGCCGGCCGACTTGAGCGAGGCGAGGTGGCCGACCAGGAACATGATGCCGGCGATCCAGCCGAACAGGCCCAGCACGCCGCTCAGGCCGAGGATCACATATTTCCAGATGCGAATGGCGTAGCTGAACTGGTAGCGCAGGGCCAGGAAGGAGCCCATCGAGGTGGCGGCGGCCACGATCATGACCAGCTCGCTGACCAGCCGCGCCTGGACGGAGATCTGGCCGATGATGAGGGTCCCGACGATGGAGAGGGCCGTCCCGATGCCGCCGGGGGCCTGGGACGTGGCCTCGTTGAAGATGTCGATGACGACCATCATGACGAGCATCTCGGGAAACACGGGGTAGGGCAGGCCCACGCGCGTGACCAGCAGCGTGGCGGCCAGCTCGGGCCGCAGCGGGCCCGGATTGGCCGACAGAAGGGCCACGACGAGGCCGGGGGCTGTGACGGCCAGCAGTTGCCCGAGATGGCGCATGGTGCGGACGAACCCGGCCACCAGCGGCCCGCCCAGGGCGGCTTCGCTGTTCTTCTGGAACTCGAAGTACGTCGTGGGCACCCGGACCGGGAACGGCGAGTGCGCGACGAAGACGGCGGCCCGCCCGTCGGCGACGGCGGCGGCCACGCTGTCCACGCGCTCGCTGGACTCCGCGAGAGGGAAGGGCGTCAGGCTGCCGTCGGTCAGGTACTCCGCGACCTGCCTGTCGGTGCGGATGGCATCGGTGCGGATCCGGTACAGCCCCTGGAGGAGCGCCTTCACGAGGCCCGGCCGCACCACGTCCTCCAGATAGAGGACGGCGACCCTGGTCCTGGTGCGCCGGCCGACGTGGACCATCTCGATGCGGAGGGTGGCGTGGGGGAGCCAGCCGCGCATCAGGGCGAGGTTGGTGTCCAGGTCCTCCACGAAGGCCTCCTTGGGACCCACGATCACGGGCTCCGACGTCGGCTTCTCGATGGCGCGGCGCGGGTGGCGGGCCACGCTGTAGAGAAGGCTACCCTCCGCTTCGCCGCCGAGGACGATCGCCGTGGCGCCCTGGAGGATGGCGGCCACGGCCTCGGCCGCGCCGCCAGCCCGCTTGGCCGTTGGCCACAGCCGACCCACGGAGCCGTCCGCGCGCCCCAGCGCCGACACCACCGGCTTCGCGATCTCCTGCCAGAAGCGCTGGTCGTCCTGCATGGTGTGGAGGTAGACGAGCCACGGACCTGTGCCCCGCTGCCCGGCGTCGTCCACCCGGAGGTCGTCGTTGCCGCCGAGCTCGCGCCGGATCTCCCAGAGGATCCGGGGCTCGCCCGGCTCGGGCAGGCTGCGCACAAGCTCCTCACAGAGCCCGATCGCGTGCTCGGCGCCGACCACAACGCGCGCAAGGTCGGTTTGCACCTGCGACGACGTCCGAATGCGCCCCGCCCCCGCTCACGTGCATCGCCCTTAGGGTCTGCGGGCGGGGCGGCGGCCTATGTGGGCGAGCGGCGATGACTTGCGGCGACAGCGTCACGGCAGATGCAAGCGTAGGGTGCGGGCAGGGCGGCGGTCCATGTGGAGGAGCGGCCGGTGGCTGGCGGCGGCGGCGTCACGGCAGCGCCACCGTTGGGCTGCGGGTCGGCAGGCGGACCAGTCGCCGGTGAGCCGCGGGGGACTGCCGGACTCGCGCTACCGCGGTCACGCGCGCGCGTTGGCCCGTGTAGGCGCGGTGGACTGGGTCCGTCCCTGAGGCGGCCGGATGGCCGCCCCAGGGACCAGTCTCACCTCACTTGAGGATGTACGCCGTCACCTGCTGAATGCCGAAGCTGTTGATCAGGGACTCGTTCGTGCTGTTGATGTACATGTCGATGCGGTTACCCTTGATGGCGCCGCCGGTGTCGCGGGCCACGGCCAGCTCGCCGCCCTGCGGCAGGTTGGGCGTCTTGTAGCCCGTCACGTACATCTTGGTGTTGAGGGCGATCACGCTTGGGTCAACGGCGACATCGCCCGGCTTCAGAGGCACGCCGAACGCGTCGGTCGGCCCGTACGGGTAGTTGTCCTGCGCCGTCGCGCCGTACGCGGTCGCCGTCAGGTGGATCACCCGCACGATGGTGAGGCCGTCGATCTTGCCGCCGACCTGCAGGCCGCCGTTGACTGTCGGGCTGGCGGTACCCTGGACGAACGACTTGGTCGTGCCGCTGGTCGTGCTGCCCGAGCCGCTGCTGGTGGTCTTGCCCGACCCAGCGCCCGTGCTGGCGCTGCCAGAGCCGCTGGAGGAGCCAGCCCTGCTGCCGCTGCCACGGGTCCCGCCCGAGTTACCATTGGTCGCGCTTGCGTCGATCCGGGTCGTCCTCGAGTGGCCCTGGGTTGCGCTGGAGCCGTGGTTGGTCGCGCCGGAGGTGCTCGTGGTGGTCGTGGTGGCCGAGCCGCTGAGCACGTATGCGGTCACGTGCTGGATGCCGAAGGCGTTGATCAGGGCCTCATTCGTGCTGTTGATGTACATGTCGATGCGGTCGCCCTTGATGGCGCCCCCCGTGTCGCGGGCCACGGCCAGCTCGCCGCCCCTGGGCAGGTTCGGCGAGTTGTAGCCCGTGACGTAGAGCTTGGTGTTGAGGGCGATCACGCTCGGATCGACCGCGACGTCGCCGGGCTTCAGCGGCACGCCGAAGGCGTCGACGGCCCCGTACGGGTAGTTGTCCTGCGCCGTGGCGCCGTATGCGGTCGCCGTCAGGTGGATGACCTTGGTGACCGTCAGGCCGTCGATCTTGCTCCCCACCTGCAGGCCGCCGCTCGGTGCGGCGTACGCCGCGCCCTGCGCAAACGTGCCGCCGGAGCTGGAGTTGGTGCCGGTGCTGCTGCCTGAGCCCGTGCCCACCGCAGTGCTGCCGGTCGAGCCGCTGGCGCCGGTCGAGCCGGTCGCCTTGGTCGCGCCGGCGTTCCCGGTGGCGCGTGTGTGGTGGCCGCACTGATGGTTGGCGTGGGACGTGCGGCCCCCCGAGGTCCGCGTCGCGGCGGAGGCGGGTACGGCGGCTGTCCCGATGACGAGACACGCCGCGCCGACCAGGCCAAGGAGCGTGGGACGCAGTCGCGTCCCGAAGCCGGAGACCATCTCGCGAGTCCTCCTTCGTCGCCTGCGGGGTTAGTTGACGGGTTGGGGGGAAGGTTCCCCTTCCGCGGTCCGGATCCGCGGATTCACCCCCAGCGCATCCAGCGCAGCCTCCGCCGTCCCTGGCTTTGGAAGGCTCCCCCGCGCCCCGCCGGCGTTGCGGCAGGGCTTTGGCGTTTCGCGCAGAGGCTACCACGGGAGTCATCCACAGTCAGATCGACCTGAGCCAGTCAGCGGCACCTGTTCCTGGTGCGAGATGCGCCCGGCGGACGGACGCCAGCGGGGATGAAGGTATCCGGGGGTATACCATTTCGCGGTAGCCTTACCGGGGTTCGGCCTGCCGGCGCCGCGCCGCCACGCCGAACCCGTCCCATGCCCGCGCACCGTATGCGATGATGGCGTGGTGGGAGGTGGGGCGGTGCCGCCCATTTCGACCGCGACGCGCATTATCTACTGGAACATCCCCGGGCACGGCTGGATGTACGCCGCGCTCGTGCCGGTCCTGGCCCTCTTCTTCTGGGGGATCTGGGCGCGCGTCCGCCGCTGGTTTCTCGGCCGCGGCGCCCCCGGCGAGGGCGCGCCGCGCCGCCACCTCCGCGACGCGCTGCGCCTCGGCCTGATGCAGCGCCTCACCCTTGCGGATCGCGGCCCCGGCCTCATGCACCTCGCCATCTACAGCGGCTTCATCACGCTCTTTCTCGGCACCGTCGTCGTCTTCATCAACCAGGACCTCAGCGTCAAGATCATGTACGGCTGGTTTTACCTCATCTTCCAGTCGCTCATCCTCGACATCGCCGGCATCGTCTGCCTCGGGGGCGTGGTCGCCGCCCTCTACCGGCGCCTGCGCGTGCGCCCCGACCGCCTGAAGAGCGGCGGCTTCAGCGACCTGGCACTGCTCTGGTGGCTGGCCGCCATCCTCGTCACGGGCTACCTGATCGAGGGCATGCGCATCCTCGCCACCAACGACCCCTGGGGCCCGTGGTCGCCCGTCGGGTACGCCGTTGCGCGCCTCGGCGCCGACCTCGGGCTGCGGCCGGCCGCCGCGCTGATCGTCCACCGCGTGACGTGGTGGTTTCACATGGCCATCGCCTTCGGCTTCATCGCCGCGATCCCGTACAGCAAGCTCTTCCACATGTTTGCGGGCCCCGCCAACATTTACTGGCACACCGAGCGCCCCGGCGGCGCCCTTCCCGCGGCGGACCTGGAGGCCGAGCACCTCGGCACCCCCGATCTGGCCGCGTTCACCTGGAAGGCGCTGCTCGACCTGGATTCCTGCACGGAGTGCGGCCGCTGCCAGGACGCCTGCCCCGCCTACGCCGTGGGCCAGCCGCTGTCGCCGAAGCTGGTGGTGCTGGACCTGCAGGGTGCTCTGGACGCGGAGGCGCCCGCCCTCCCCGGATTCATGCAGGGCATGCGTTTGTCACCGTCGGCGCGGCGCGCCGACGGGCACGACGGTGAAGTTGCGACCGAGCCGCTGATTGGCGGGACCATCCGCGAGGAGACGCTCTGGTCCTGCACGACCTGCCGGGCCTGCATGGAGGCCTGCCCGGTCCTCATCGAGCACATCCCGCTCATCGTCGACATGCGGCGCAACCTGGCCATGGAGCGCGGCGATATGCCCGAGGGCATGGCCGCGGCGACGATGTCGATCGAGGAGCGCGGGCACCCGTGGCGCGGCACGACGTCGTCGCGGACCGATTGGTTTGCGGATCTGGGCAGCGCGGGTCCCTCCCGCGCTGAGGCGGGTTCGACGGGAGTGCGGGTGCTGGGGCCGGGCGACGAGGCCGACGTCCTCTTCTGGGTCGGCTGCACCGGTGCGCTCGACCCGCGCAACCAGAAGGTCGTGAAGGCGCTGGCGCGGCTGATGGCGCGGGCCGGCCTCGACTTTGGCGTCCTCGGCGCCGACGAGGCCTGCACGGGCGATCCCGCGCGTCGTATGGGCAACGAGTACCAGTTCACGATGCAGGCCGAGCAGAATGTGGTGACCCTCGGCCAGCGCAAGTTCCGGCGGGTCGTCACGGCCTGCCCGCACTGCATGAACACGCTGAAGAACGAGTACCGCGACTTCGGCGGGCAGTATGAGGTCATGCACCACAGCCAGCTCCTGGCCGAGCTCTTGGAGGAGGGCAAGCTGCCGCGGACGGCCGCGGTGCAGGCGGCGATGGGCATGGAGGGCGCGGTCTCTCCGCGCCCGAGCGACTTCAAAGTCACCTTCCACGATCCCTGCTACCTCGGTCGGCACAACGGCGTGTACGAGCCGCCGCGGGCCGTGGTGGCGGCGGCCGGGCACAGCCAGGTCGAGATGGCGCGCAGCCGCAACAAGAGCTTTTGCTGCGGGGCGGGCGGGGGGCGCGTCTTCCAGGACGAGCGCGGCTCGGCCCGCATCAACCACGCGCGGGGGCGCCAGGCGCGCGAGACGGGCGCCGCCTGCGTGGCCACGGCCTGTCCCTTCTGTATGATCATGATGGAGGATGGAGCCAAGGCGGCGGCCGGCGACGGCGCGCCGCAGGCTGTGCGGGACATCGCCGAGCTGCTGGCCGAGGCGGTCTTCGGCGCGGAGGAGGCCTGAGGGCGTGCATTCGGTGGTTTGCGTCAAGCAGGTGCTGGACCAGGACATCCCGCCGCGGGCGTTCCGGGTGGACCGGGCGGCGCGGCGGCCGGACGTGGCGGGCGCGCCGCTTGTGATGAGCATTTTCGACGGCAACGCGCTGGAGACGGCGCTGAAGCTGCGCGAGGCGGAGGGTGGCGGCACCGTCACCGCCCTGTCGATCGGGCCCAAGGGTGCGGAGGAGGTCCTGCGCAAGGCCCTGGCCGTGACGGCCGACCAGGCCGTGCTGGTGGCCGAGGGCGAGCTGGATGCCCTGGACGCGGCGGCGCGGGCCGCCCTGATCGCGGCGGCCGTGAGGAAGCTGAGCCCGGCGGTCGACGTGGTGCTCTGCGGCCGCCAGGCGGGGGACTGGGAGTCGGGCCAGGTGGGCTCGATGGTGGCCGAGGCGCTGGAGTGGCCCTGCGTGACACTGGTTTCGCACATCACGCCGGCCGCGGGGGGCAAGGTGCGCCTGCGGCGCGAGGTCGAGGACGGCTACGAGATCGTGGAGGCGGCGACGCCGGTGGTCGCGACGGTGACCAACGGCGAGGGCAACGTGCTGCGCCTGGCCAAGGTGCGCGACGTGATGATGGCGCATCGCAAGCCGATCACGACACACACCGCCGCCGACCTCGGGGTGTCCGGCGGGGCTGGGGGCGCCGCGCTCGTGGACCTCTTCATCCCGGAAAAGAGCAGCAAGTGCGAGTTCGTCGACGGCAAGACCGCGGCCGAGAAGGCGACGAGCCTCGTGCGCAAGCTGAGGGAGCTGAAGGTGCTGTGAAGGCGCTGGCGGTGGTCACCGGCAGGGGCGGGCTCGAGCTTTTGGCGCTGGGCGGCGCCTCCCTCTCGTTCACCGCGGACGTGGCCCAGGAGTGCGCGGCGCGCGGCGCGTCCCCGGCCTATGTGTGGGAGGATCCCCTCTACGAGCGCTCCGGGGCCGAGGCGGGCCTGCGGGCCATCGAGGCGGCCGTCCGCGCGGCGGGGGCCGACGTGGTCGTGCTGGCGGCGGACGCGCGGGGCCGGGACTGGGCGCCGCGACTGGCCGCCCGGCTTGGGGCGGGGATCTGCACCGAGTGCACCGGTGTCGAGGTCGCGGGCGATGGGCTGCGCTGCCAGCGGCCGGTGTACGGAGGCAAGGCCACGGCGGTCTTCGAGCTGAAGACGCCCGTGAAGGTCATCGGCGTGCGGGCCGGGGTCCTCGGCGAGCCGGCGGCCGGCTCTGGGGGCGGCGCGCCCGTGGCGCTCGCCGTCGACACCGCCGGTTCGGAGCGGTGGCCGCAGCGGGTGGAGAAGGTCGCCGAGCAGAGCGAGGGCCCCTCGCTGCAGGACGCCAAGGTCATCGTCTCCGGGGGGCGCGGCCTCGGCGGGGCCGACAACTTCGCCATCCTGAAGGAGCTGGCCGACGTCCTCGGCGCGGCCGTCGGGGCCTCGCGCGCCGCCGTGGACGAGGGCTGGGTGCCGCCGTCCTGGCAGATCGGCCAGACAGGCAAGACCGTCCGCCCCGACCTCTACATCGCGGTCGGCATCTCCGGCGCCAGCCAGCACATGGCCGGCGTCGCCGCGGCCAAGAACATCGCCGCCATCAACACAGACAAGGACGCCCCGATCTTCGAGCAGGCGCGCCTCGGACTGGTGGGGGACTACCGCGAGGTGCTGCCGCCCCTGATCGCTGCCTGCCGCGAGCTGTTGGGGAAGTAGGGCACGCGCCCCGCGATCTCAGTCTTGGACAGGGTGGGCGCTGCCCACCCTGTCCGTTCGCATCCGGGCGCGCGGGCCGGGGCGCGCTGAGTTTCGTGGCGGCCGGCCGCCAGCCTCACCGCCCCGACGGCCACGGGCCTGCCGTGTGACCATGGCCCCTCCAATCCCGCGGGCAGGGAGGAGCGCCGTGCTCGCCCGCCGAAGGCGCGCCGCGGGAGGGAAACCCCGTGGAGGCCCTCGAGCTCTTTCTCCGCATGCACGCGGTGGTGCATTCCCGCGCCGTGGCGCCGGCCGAGGGCGGCTGGTCGGCGCTGGAAGCCACACTGGACAGCGCCAGCGAAGCGGACCTGCGGGCAAGCCCCCAGGGCATGAACTCGGTGGCGTGGGCCCTCTGGCACACGGCCCGCATCGAGGACGTGGCGGCCAACGTGGTGATTGCGCCCGGCACGCAGGTGCTGGATGGCGGCGGCTTCAGCACGCGGATGCGGGTGAATCGCCGCGACATCGGCGTCGAAATGTCCAAGGCCGAGATGAGGGCGCTGAGCGAGGGCCTCGACCTCGACGGCCTTCTCGCCTATCGCGACGCGGTCGGCCGGCGGACGCGCGAGGTCGCGAGCGCGATGCCGCCGGGGCGCTGGGACGACGCGTACGGGGCGGCGGAGTCGCAGCGGGTGTCCGACGCGGGCGCCCTGATCCCCGAGGGCCGGTGGCTCGACGGCTTCTGGGCCGGCAAGTCCATGACCTGGTTTCTGTACTGGGTCTGCACGGAGCACAGCATGATGCACCTGGCCTATGGCCGCATGACCCGGCGCCTGGCGCCTGGCTAGACCGCAAGCAAGCAGTTGCTTGCCCCCACCGTTCCGTTGCGCGGCAGGCGGTGGTGCGTACGATCGCGAACCCGTGCGGGAGGAGGCGGGTACCGTGGAGGCTCGGCCCTGGCATCGCTTCTACCGTCCCGGGGGGGCCACGGGCATCCCGCCCACGGACTTCACCCTCGTGGACATGCTCCGGCGGCGGGCGGCCGAAACGCCTGGGCTCCCGGCGTTCATCCTCCGCGACACCGTCCTCACGTTCGCCGAGCTGGCGGCGCAGGTCGAGGCGATGGGCCGGGGTCTGGTCCGTGCGGGCCTGGCCCCCGGTGACCGGGCGCTGCTGATGGTGCCCAACTGCCCGGCGTTCGTCGTCGCCTACTACGGGATCCTGGCGGCCGGTGGGACGGTGGTGCCCGTCAACCCGCTCTATGTCCCGCGGGAGGTCGCGCATATCGCGGCCGATTCAGGCGCGCGCTTCATGGTGGTGGCCGACGTCACGCGCGAGCGGGCTGCCGGGATCGGGGTCGAGCACACGATCCTCGTGCGGATGGCGGGCGGCACGGCGGCCAAGGGCGAGGTGGCCATGGAGGACCTGATGGCGGCCGGCATGGACACGCCGCTGCCGGCCGGCGAGCCGACCCCGGACGCGGCGGCCTCTCTGCAGTACACGGGGGGCACGACGGGGCTCCCCAAGGGCGCCGTGCTGACGCACAGAAACCTGGTGGCCAACGTGCTCCAGATCGCGGGGTTCGCCGAGCCGATGGCGCCGGGAGACGAGCGCGTCCTCACGGTGCTGCCCCTGTCGCATGTGTTCGGGATGACGTGCTGCATGCACTACGGCATCCGCCAGGGCATGACTCAGGTCCTCCTTCCGCGCTTCGACCTCGACGCGGTGATGGCGGCCATCAAGCGGCACCAGATCACCGCCTTTCCGGGCGTCCCCACGATGTACGTGGCGGTGCTGAACTACCCGGACGCCGAGTCCTACGGGATCGCCAACATCCGCACGCTCTCCTCGGGCGGGGCACCGCTGCCGCAGCAGGTGGCGGAGACGTTCGTGCGCCGCTTCGGCGCCCAGATCGGCGAGGGCTACGGGCTTTCCGAAGCCTCGCCGGTGACGCACACCAACCCCGCCTGGGCCCGGCGCGAGGGCACCGTGGGCATCCCTGTGCCGGACACTGACGCGCGCATTGTCGACCTGGAGACCGGCACGCGCGTCCTGGGGCCGGGTGAGGACGGCGAACTCTGCATCCGCGGCCCCCAGGTGATGCGCGGCTACTGGAACAAGCCCGAGGAGACGGCCGCCACGCTCCGCGACGGCTGGCTGCACACCGGGGACATCGCGCGCATGGACGCCGACGGGTACTTCACGATCGTGGACCGCAAGAAGGACATGATCATCGTCTCCGGGTACAACGTGTACCCGCGCGAGGTCGAGGAGGTCCTCTACCAGCACCCGGCCGTGCTCGAGGCGGCGGCCGTGGGGATGGCGGACAGCTACCGCGGCGAGGCCGTCCAGGCCCATGTGGTGCTGCGGCCCGGCGGCTCCGCGGACGCCGAGGCGATCGTCGCCTTCTGTCGCGAGCGGCTGGCGCCGTTCAAGGTTCCCCGGCAGGTGGTCTTCCACGCCGAGCTGCCCAAGAGCGGCGCCGGCAAGATCCTGCGCCGGGCCCTGCATGATTGACCTTTTCGACCTGACCGGGCGCGTGGCCGTCGTCACGGGCGGCAGCCGCGGGCTGGGCCTGGAGATGGCCGAGGGCCTCGGCCAGGCCGGAGCCAAGGTGGTGGTCAGCGGGCGCCGCCAGCCGTGGCTGGATGACGCCGTGGCCGCCCTCCGCGCCGGCGGAATCGAGGCCACGGGATTCCTCGGCTCGGTGACGGAGCCGGAGCAGGTGGCGGCGCTGGTGACCGAGGCGCTGACGGCCTTCGGCCGCATCGACGTGCTGGTCAACTGCGCGGGCATCAGCTGGGGCGCGCCCACGCTGGAAATGCCGCTGGAGCAGTGGCGCCGGGTGATGGACACCAACGCCACTGGCACATTCCTTGTCTCGCAGGCCGTGGCCCGCCAGATGGTGGCCCAGGGCGGCGGCGGCCGGATCATCAACGTCGCGTCGCTGGCGGGCCTGGTCGGGACCAATCCGGCCCGGCTGTCGGCCGTCGGCTACAGTGCCAGCAAGGCGGCCGTGGTCGGGCTGACTCGAACGCTGGCCGTTCACCTGGCGGGGCACGGCATCAACGTGAACGCGATCGCGCCGGGGTACTTCCCCTCGCGGATGACGGAGGGGCTGCTGGCGACCGTCGGCGAGGAGCGAATGGGTCGGGATACCCCGATGGGGCGCATCGGCCGCCCGGGTGAGCTGATGGGCGTCTGCGTGTTCCTGGCGGCACCGGCCAGCTCGTACATCACGGGCCAGGTGATCGCCGTCGACGGCGGGGCCACCGCCTGGTGAGGAGGGTCTTTGGGGGATGGACGTCGCGCTCGATCTGTATGGCAAGGCCAAGCGGTTTGGGACGTGGGACCCGTCCGACATCGACCTCGGACGCGAGCGCTTCGACTGGGATGCCCTGACGCCGGAGCACCGCCAGGCCCTCCTGGGGACCTGCGCCAGCTTTTACCGCGGCGAGGAGTCCGTCGCCGACACGCTGGCGCCCTGGCTGATGGCGGCGCCGCGGCTGGAGGAGCGCATGTTCCTCAGCACGCAGTTGTTCGAGGAGGTCAAGCACACCGAGTTCTTCGCCCGCTACTTCCGGACGGTGCTGCCGGAGGTGGACCCCGGCGCGTACTTCGCGCCCAACCTCCAGGGCGTGCTGGTCGACGACATCGCCGAGGTCTCGTCCCGCATCCGCCGCGCCGTGGACCAGGACTCCGACAGCCGCATGGCGGCGCTGGTGGAGGGTGTGACCCACTACCACGGCATCATCGAAGGGATGCTGGCCATGTCGGGCTACGAGCGCATCGATGAGACCTGGCCGTCCGCCGAGAGCTTCCGGGGCCTGCGCGAGGGCTTTGCCCGCATCCGGGAGGACGAGGGCCGCCACATTGCTTTCGGCATGGACTTTCTGCAGCGCAGCTGCGCGGGTAGCCCGCGCTGGCGGGAGACGGTCGAGCGCACCTTCGACCGCTATGTGCCCGATCTCATCGCCGAGTCCCCAGACCTGCCCCCGGCCGCGCAGAGATACCGCCAGCTGCTGGCCGCCTGCTACCGGCGCCGCCGCCGCGACATCGGGCTGGAGGGGGGCGAGCCACGGTGATCGCCGCCGTGATGGAGGCTATCGGCGAGCCGTTGGTCCTGCGCCAGGTGCCGGATCCCAGCCCAGCTCCGGACGGCGCGGTCGTGCGGGTGGCGGCCAACGGCGTGTGCCGCAGCGACTGGCACGCCTGGGTCGGGGACGTGCGCGTGCCGGCCCTGCCGCACGTCCTGGGCCACGAGTTCACGGGCGTGGTCGAGGCCGTGGGCTCCGAGGTGAAAACCCACCGGCCGGGCGAGCGTGTCATCGTCCCGTTCAGCCAGGGCGATGGCACCTGCGAGATGTGCCGCTCGGGCCATGAGAACGTCTGCGAGCACGTCCACCTGCCCGGGTTCAGCTCCTGGGGCGGCTATGCGGAGTACGTCGCCGTGCCCCGGGCGGACGCAAACCTGATCCGCCTGCCGGATGGCGTCGGCTTCGTGGAGGGCGCCAGCATGGGCTGCCGGTTCATGACCTCCTTCCACGGCCTGGTCGATCAGGCCCAGGTCCGGGCGGGGGAGTGGGTGGCCATTCACGGCTGCGGCGGCATCGGACTGGCCGCCGTCCAGATCGCCACGGCCCTCGGCGCGTCGGTCGTCGCCGTGGACATCTCTCCGGCGGCCCTGGCGATGGCGCGCGAGCTCGGAGCGGTGGCCACCATCGACGCCCGCGACGGGGACGCCGTCAAGGCCGTGCGGGAGGTCACGGGCGGCGGTGCCCACGTCAGCGTGGACGCCCTCGGCATCGCGGCCACCTGCCGTGCCGCGCTCATGAGCCTGCGGACCCGTGGGCGCCACCTCCAGGTCGGCCTCCCCACGCAGGCGGACCACGGCCAGATCCCCCTGAACATCAATGCCATCGTCGCCCGCGAGCTTCAGGTCCTCGGCACGTTCGGCATGCAGCCCTCCCGCTATCCGGCGATGCTGCGCATGGTGGAGCGGGGGCAGCTGAACCCGGGCCGCCTGGTCACGGGCACGATCCCGCTGGGCAAGGTGAGCGAGGTGCTGGCCGCCATGTCCGGCTTCGCCACCGTCGGCGTGACCGTGGTGGACCGCTTCACGGCGGCATAGCCGCCCCGAGCGCCCGGAGGGGCGAGACCCGCGGATGGATATGACGCTGGATCTCGGCGCGAAGGCCGCGGTCGGCGGCCGGTGAGTTTGCTGCGGCGTGCCCACCGCCAAGAGCGGCGCCGGGACGACACGATATCTGAGTGCAAAGGCGCGATGGCACCGCCGCGACATCAGCCTCGACCCGGTTTGAAGCTGGCCGGGGCGCGCGTGGTGATCTGCCGGGCTCCGAGCGACGCCGGCCCGCGAGGTGCCTTGCGCCTTGCCCGGCGGCGGGGCACCAGGCGACCTGCAGCACCGGGGGTCGCCCACAGGGCTTTGAGCGGCACCAGCGCGCCGTCCACCTCGGCGCGGCTTGGTCCTGGCCGGGGGGCCGCGTGTCGGGCAGGTCGCGCGCTCCCCGGGCGCGAACGCCCGACGGCGGAGGTGTCGGCTTGATCTACGAGTACCGGGTGTATGAGGCCATGCCGGGCAAGGCGGGCGCCCTACATGCGCGGTTCCGCAACGCCACCATGGACCTCTTCGCGAAGCACGGCTTCCGCGTGGTCGGCTTCTGGGAGCCGGTCACGGGCGCCAACAACGAGCTGCACTACATCCTGGGCTGGCAGGACCTCGCCGAGCGCGACCGGCTGTGGGCCGCGTTCCAGGGGGACCCGGCATGGCAGAAGACCCGCCAGGAGAGCGAACGGGACGGCGTGCTGACGGCGCGCATCCACGTGCAGATCTGGAAGCCCACCGATTATTCCCCCATGCGCTGAGGCGGCGCGACGGGGAGCCAGGCGAGCGTCTCCGCGTCCCCTTGGCCCGAGCCGGTTCGTCGTGGTGGCCGGGACCGCTCGGGTGCGGCTCGGCTACGGCCCGTGTCAGCGCTGCGTGGCGCCGCGTGTGGTTCGTGGCGGCCGGCCTTCGACCGGCGTGAGCCCGATGTGCCGCCGCACGCGGCACATCGCGGGTTGCCACCAGGTCACGGGCGCGGTGCGGCGGTGGTCAAGACCACTGAAGTGCCGCCAGGTTCGCACTGGAGTCGGTGCGCACGCGGCAGATTCACAGCGCGCGGGCGGCGCGGCGTCCGGCGCGGGGCGGTCCCCACGACTTCACTGCGGTCCGCTCCGACTTGAGTCAGTGCGCACGCGGCGGAGACACCCGGCGCGGACCGGTTCACCGTCCAGCGCGGGGCCGTCAGGACCCCCTACGTGCGGCTGAGTTCCCCAGCCGGCCGGCTCACCGTCCGGTGCGGTGTGGTCTGGGCGACTTAAGTGCGACCTGAGTCACAGCGCATGCGGCGGAGACACCCAGCGCGGCCCGGCTCACCGTCCAGCGCGGGGTGGCTGGACCCCTACGCGCGGCTGGGTTCCCCAGCGGCCCGGCTCACCGTCGAGCGCGGGGTGTCTGGACCCCTTACGCGCGGCTGGGTTCCCCAGCCGACCCGCTCACCATCCAGCGCGGGGTCGTCGGGACCTCATACGTGCGGCTGCGTTCCCCAGCCGGCCGGCTCACCGTCCGGTGCGGTGTGGTCTGGGCCACTTAAGTGCGGCCGGCCTTCGACTGGAGCCAGTGCACACGCGGCAGAGGCGGCAAGCCGGGGCCCGGCGCTCCATCGGCCACGGCGGCGGTCGGCACCGCTCACGAGCCGCCGTGCTCGGCCGGGCTCAGTGCGGGGTGCCGCCGGGCAGCGACGGAGCCGTCCCCGCAACACGCGGCACGAGGATGTAGACGGTCACCCACTGGCCGGCGAACCGCGCCAGGGCCTCTGGGGGCGCGTTCATATACATGTCGAGGCGGTCGCCCTTGATGGCGCCCCCGATATCCTCGGCGTGCTCGAGTATCCCGTTCGGTGGGAAATATGGCGTGTGGTAGCCGGTCACGAACATCCAGGTGCCAAGTGGCAGGAATCGGGGATCGACCGCGACCTCGCCCACGCGCGCCCTGGTCCCTGTGTAGGTGATGGTCCCGACGCCGGGCTCACCGGTCTGGTAGGTGCTGGCCAGCATCTGAATGCGTGAGACGATCGAGAAGGTCTGGCCCCCGGCGACCAGCACGTTCCCAGGTGCCCTATTGATCGGGATGCTCGTCGTCATCTGCGCGGGCGTGAGGATTCTTGGCGGGTTGTCCACCGCGGCCCGCAGCAGTGCGGGTGCCGCGGAGCGGGCGGCCCGAGCGGCGACCGCCCGGACCACGGTGCGAGCTGGGGGCGTGCGGGCCGGGGGCCCGTCACAGTGCAGGGTTCGCGAGCAGGGGCTGGCCGCCGCCAGCACGGCCACCGCCGGCTGGGCCCCCGACAGGGGGCTCGCAAAGATCGCCGTCGTAACCGCCAGCAGCCAGACCAACCACTTTGCCATGCTCTTTTGATACCCGAAACATTTGGCATGGGCAAAGGCGATCTGCGGCGGTTAGGGCGGTTCTCGCCAGGACAGCCTGTCTTATCTTTATCGAAGGTTCACGTCCGAACTTTGAGGGTCGTAAGCCTGAGTTGACTAAAAGGCCGAGTTTGTGCTCGCGTAGTTATGTACACCGAACTGACGTCCGTCCCGCACGCGCCTACACGCGCGCCCGTCACAAACCTTCCCCTAGAATCGACACCAACGCGGGCAATTCGTCAAGACCCCTTCGCCTTTGCGAGAGATTGCCGTCGATCCAGAGTGCGTAGCCACCAGTGTGGTTACTCGTAACTACATAAGGAGTTATCTGGCTGTGGCAAGGGCGGCGGCGGTCCTGATGGCGGCCACCATGCTGCTTGCGTCCGCGATGCCCTGGCCGGCGATATCGTAGGCCGTGCCGTGGTCGACGGACGCGCGCACGATGGGCAGGTCGAGGGTGACGTTGACGCCGTCGGCGAACCCGAGCAGCTTGCACGGGATGTGGCCCTGGTCGTGGTACATCGCGACCACCCCGTCGAAATCGCCACGGGCGGCCCGCCAGAACACGGTGTCCGGGGGCAGGGGGCCAGCGCAGTCCAGTCCGTCCCCACGGGCGGCGGCGACCGCTGGGGCGATCTCGCGCTCGTCCTCAGCCCCAAAGAGGCCCTGCTCGCCGGCGTGGGGGTTGAGGCCGGCCACGGCCAGCCGCGGCGCCGCGAACCCCAGGCGCAGCAGCCCGGCGTGCAGCAGGTGAATCACGGCGAGGACCCGGCGCCTGCGCACGCGCTCGATGGCTTCCCGCAGGGCGACGTGTGTGCTCACGTGCGCGACGCGCAGACGCCCGCCCAGCAGCAGCATGGCGACCTCGGCCGCGCCGGTGCGCTCGGCGAAGCGCTCGGTGTGCCCGACGAAGGGGATGCCCGCACCCACGATGGCGGCCTTATTGACTGGGGCTGTGGCGACGCCGTCGATGGCGCCCGCCAGCGCGAGGTCGATGGCGGCATCGATGGCTTCGACCGCGGCCTTGCCCGCCTCGGGGTCCGGGCGCCCCCACGGCAGGCCCTCCGGCACCCTGCCGCGGGGCAGGACCGGCACCGCGTGCGCCGGCAGGCGCCGGGCCTCCTGCGGTGCCCGCACCTCGACCAGCTGACGCGAAGGCGCAGCCACGGCGCAGCGCGCCGGGTCGCCGATGAGCAGCGGCACGCAGGCCGCGCGGACATCCACGCTGCCCGCGGCGGCCGCGGCCACCTCCGGACCGATGCCGGCCGGGTCGCCCACGGTGATGCCGATGAGC
>DAHVAF010000102.1 GCA_027314765.1 Clostridia bacterium
TTCGTTGGCGCCATCCCGGCCCCCGTCACAAACGCCTCAACGTCCAGCGGCCTCCCCCGCGCCATGTCGATGCCGCCGTCAGCCGTCCGCGGCCATTCCGCGGGTTGCCGGTCCCAGGCCAGCTCCACGCCGATGTGGTCGGGGTCGCGCAGGTAGATCGCCAGGTGCGTGCCGTGGTCCGTGGCGCCGCCGACCGGCCAGCCCGCGTCGAGCAGGCCCTTCACCGCCACGCGCAGATCGTCCTCGCTCGGGTAGCGGATGGCGAAGTGGTAGATGCCCGTGCTGCCGGCCGGCGGCCGCGTGCCACCTCGGCTCTCCCACGTATTCACGGCCAGGTGGTGGTGGTAGCGGCCAGCCGAAAGGAAGGCGGCCGATCCGCCCATGCGGGCGATGAGGTCAAAGCCCAGCAGGCCCTGGTAGAACTCCAGGGAGCGCCCCACGTCCGCCACCTTCAGGTGCACGTGGCCGATGCGCGTGCCGGCCGGTAGCCGCGCGGGGGAATCGGCCGTGCCGGCCTCGGCCATCAGCCCCTCGAAGTCGAGGGGGTCCGTCCCCATGGTGATGCGGCCGTCCGGAGCGCGCCACACGCTCGGGTCCCGGTCCCAGGCCAGCTCCAGGCCGTTGCCGTCGGGATCCTGCAGGTAGATGGCCTCGTGGGTCGTGTGGTCGGCGGCCCCGTCGATGGGCCAGCGCACGCCCAGCAGCCGGCGGAACACCACAGCCAGGTCGCGCCGGGTGGGAAGGTTGACGGCGCAGTGGTAGAGGCCGGTTGTCCCCGCCGGCGGTGGCGAGCCGCCGAGGCTCCCCCACGTGTTGAGCGCGACGTGGTGGTGATAGCCGCCGGCGGACAGGAAGGCCACCTGGCCGTCGTGGGTCGCCACGAGGTCGAATCCCAGCAGGTCCGCGTAGAATCGGCGGGCGCGTTCGAGGTCGGCGACGCGCAGGTGAACGTGGCCGATGGTGGTTGCGGCGGGGATCGGCATGGGCGAACGCCTCCACTGGGAGCCGACTGCCGTCCGTATCCCATTATGGACCGCGGCGGCCACACCTTCGGGTGCTGGCGGTGTGTGACTGCGAAAGCGGGATGGAGCGGCTCCTGCGGCGTTCGGCCCCCGGAGCGCCGGTGAACCTGTCGTTCGCTCCGCCCTCCCGACCACCTGCTTTCCGCTCGTGCGCGACGATCGGGCGGCCTTTTCGGGCGGCGCGCTGGACGGCGGCCTGACGTACGCGCCGACCTGTGGCATCCTGGCCCTGCGCCCTGCGCGCGGGCGAGCCGGCGGCCTCGACAGCGCAACGTCGGCAGGCACGGCCCTTGGGCCCGGCGCCCAGTCCGGCGGCGGCACCGCCACCACACCCGAAGAACGCTCCTGAGGTCCCCGTACGGTGGGCGGGCGCCGGAAATGGCGCCCGCCGGTGCAATCCCTGCATGGGATCGCTGGCCCCGCCGTTGCCCTGTGCCGCGGTGCCGCCGGCGGGCACGGTGCAGGCGCCGCCGGGTGACGCCGATGATGACTGTGGCGCGCTCCGTGCCGCGCGGCGTCGCACGCCCGCGGGACGAGATGGCCGCGCTCGCGGAAGGCCGAGGCTGGCCTGCGGGGGTGCGGGGTCGCGGAGATGCCGGCGTGACGGGCGGGCGGGCACCGGAAAGAGCGCCGTCCCGCGCACTTTCTCTTTGACCGCCGCTGGCGCGTCCCCCCACAATGCAGAGGTGTGGCATGGGAGGTTGGCCGGTTGCGGTGGCGGATTCGCTCGCTGAGGCCCCTGGGCATCCTGACGTCCCTGATCGTCCTGCTGCTCGCGGTCCAGCTGTTGCGGCCGGTCCCTCCAATCCGGCTCAGGACGAGCCTTCCCGCCACGGTGACCGTGCCGGGCCCGGCCGGCGACATCCCCTGGCCGGGCGGCGGCCAGAGCGCGCTGGCGGTCGCGGGCGTCGGCTTCGTGGGAACCACCGGCTCCACCAAGCCGCAGCCCATCGCCAGCCTGGCGAAGATGATGGTCGCCTATCTCATCCTGCGCGACCACCCGCTGGCCGTGGGCCAGGACGGGCCGTTGGTGACGGTGACCCCCGCCGACGTGGCCCTCTACCTCAGCGACAAGGCGGGCGGGCAGTCCGTCCTGCCCGTGACGGCCGGCGAGCAGCTCAACGAGCGCCAGCTGCTCGAGGGCCTGCTTCTGCCCTCCGGCAACAACATCGCCACGCTGCTGGCGCGCTGGGACGCGGGCAGCCTGCCCGCTTTCGTCGCCAAGATGAACGCAGCGGCCACCTCCCTCGGCATGGCCCACACCCACTACACCGACGCGAGCGGGGTGGATGCCGGCACCGTCAGCACGGCCGCCGACCAGGTCCGGGTGGCGGAGGCGGACATGGCCATGCCGGCCTTCGCCGCCGTCGTCCGCCTGCCGCAGGCCACCCTGCCCTACGCCGGCGTGGTGTACAACGTCAACGCGGACCTCGGCAAGTCGGGTATCATCGGCGTCAAGACCGGCAACACGACGGAGGCCGGCGGCTGCGTGGTCCTGGCCCGCGAGGTGATGGTCGGCGGCAGCCCCCGGCTGGTCATCGGCGCCGTGCTGGGCCAGGGCGGGCTCCAGCCCCTGCCAGACGCCCTCAAGGCCGGCGAGCGGCTGATGGCGGCGGCCCCCGGCCTCCTGGCCAGCGTCCGGCCCGTCCAGCCCGGGCAGGTCGTCGCCACGCTGGTGGCGCCGTGGTCCAAGCCCGTGCCCGTGGTCCTGCCGTCCTCGGTCCCGTCCTTCGTGGGCTGGGGCGGCATCGAGGCCACAACCCAGGTGCGCCCCACAGCGGCCCTGGACCCCAACCATGCGGTGGCGTCCGGCGCCGAGGTCGCGTCGCTGACCCTGGCCGTCGGCGGCCAGCACGCCACCATCCCCCTGCGGGCGGCCGCCGCCATCCGGCAGCCCTCGCTCGGGTGGCGCTTAACGCGGCCCTGACCCCGCGCATAGGAGGCGAGCGCGTGGACATCCCCCGCCAGCCCGGCATCGAGACCGCGCAGCTGCTCCTGCGGCCGCTTTCACCGGGCGACGCCGCGGATGTGCAGCGCCTCGCGGGCGATCCGGCCGTGGCAGCCACGACCCGCAACATCCCCCATCCCTACCCCGACGGCGCCGCGGAGGCATTCATCGCCCACACCCGCGAGCAGGCGGAGCACGGCGTGGCGTACACGTTCGCCATGGTGGAGCGCGCACGCGCGCAGCTCGTCGGGTGCGTGGGCCTGCGCCTTGAGCCGCCCGACCGCCGCGCCGAGCTCGGCTACTGGGTCGGCGTGCCGCACTGGGGCCGGGGTTTCGCCACCGAGGGCGCCGTCGCCGCGCTCCGCTTCGCCTTCGGCCCGCTCGGGCTCAACCGCGTCTTCGCCACGGCCCTGACCCGCAACCCAGCCTCGGCGCGCGTCATGCAGAAGGCCGGCCTCCGCTACGAGGGCACCCTGCGCGAGCACATCGTGAAGGACGGCGTGCCGGAGGACCTGGTGATGTACGGGCTGGTCCGCGCCGAATATCCCGCCGGCTGAGGGCCGGGCCGCACGCTGGCGCCCGCAGTGTCGGGAATCCGCACGGTGTGCGGGCCGACGGTTTGTCGCTCCGCATCGAATCCCTGTCAGACTGGCGCCATAGGCCGGTTCGGTGCGCGCCTCGCCTTGCTCGGCGCGCGTGAGCACCCGCACCCGGCGTCCGGCCGGGTGGGGGTGGCCGCGGCCCCCCCAAGGGCATCGCGCACGGATCCCGTGCCGCACCGAGCAGCGGGCGGCGGCCCGGGCCGCGCGGCGGGACCCGCACGCCGGCGGCGACGGGCGGCCTCCGGTGCCGGCCCGGGCACCTGGCGTTGCCAGCGCCCGGGATCTCCGAGGGGAGGTCCACCCTTATGGCGACCATCGTCACTGGCCCGCGCGCCCTTCGCACGGTCGAGGTCCCCGCGGGCACCTCGTTCGCTCCTGAGGCACCGGGGGTGTATCTGGTCCTGCAGGGCCGGGTGCGGTACGTGCACATCACCGACGACGGCCAGACGGTGACGACGGGCGTCCTCGGCGTCGAGGAGGCCTTCATCTTCCGCCGGCCGTGGCTCCCCGGCAGCCCCAGCGGCTACGTCGAGGCCTACGAGGACGCGACGCTGCTGGTGGTGCGCGAGCGCGACATCGCCGAGCTCTCGACGCGCCAGCCCACCCTGGCGGCCGCGATCACCCGTGCCCTGATGCGCCAAGCCACCGACCTGCTGGACATGGTCGGCGACCTGGCCCTGACCAACGCGCGCGAGCGCGTGCTGCGGACGCTGATTCGCCTCGCCGACCGGCACGGCGTGCCGACCGCGCAGAGCGACTGCGTGCGGATCACCGTCCCCCTGAAGCACCAGGACCTCGCCACCCTGGTCGGGGCGTGCCGCGAGACGGTGACCAGCGTGCTCGCGGACCTCTCGCGGGAAGGCGCGGTGCACACGGGACGTGCGACGATCTCCGTCTTCCGCGGGCGGGCCATCGACCTGCTCGAGGAGTGTCAGGAGCGGCACGCCGTGCGCACCACAGCATAGCCGCCATCAGCTTCCGCGACGGGCTGGCGGGCGAGGCACCCGCTGATCGGGCCTCGCCCGTCAGCCCGCCGGCTCCACCTCGGTTGGGACGCCCATGGCCCAGACGTACCCGTCGCGATCGCCCCCGTGGAACTCGCGCCACCCGTGGGGAAAATCCGCCGCAGGCACCGGCACGGAGACGCCCGCACCCTCGGCGCGCGCCTGAACGGCGTCTGGGTCGATTCCGAGCAGCCGCAGCTCGACCCCCGTCCCCCGCGTGCCGGGCGCCGCGGCGGCCACGCGCGCCGCCAGCGCCATCCGCTCGTACGTGTGGTCCGCGTGCAGCATGACCTGCGCGCCGTCCGGGCCGGCCAGGGCCGCGAAGTCGACGTCGTGGTGGATGACGCGCAGGCCGAGCACCGATGCGTAAAAGGGCAGGCTCAGGGCCACGTCTCGGACCAGCAGGTTGACGGACAGGCCGGCGAGCGTGCGCCCGTAAGCGTCGGCCGGCATCCAGGGGTCACCGCTGCGCCGCTTCATGGTGCGACACTCCTCTTGGGATCTTCATGCGGTGGCGCACGACCGCGGCCAGGGCCAGGACCGCCGGCAGGCCGAGGCTCGCGCCGGCCAGGGGCGGGGTCGCGGCGTGGAGCGCGAGCATGGCGCGTCTTCAGGCGGATGGGCGGGCAACCCTGAGCGACCTCGCATCCCACGTGCATCTCACCCGCCCGAGCGTGGCGGAGCGCATCCGCCGCCTGCGAGAGGCCGGCGTGATCGAAGGATATGCGGCGGTCGTACCGCCGAAGGCGGTGGGCCGCCCGCTGCTCGCCCTCATCCAGGTGTCCGATCTGCGCGAGCGGTGCGCTGCCTTTGAGCGCGCGGTGGTCGACGACCCGGACCTGCTGGAGTGCCACCGGATCACCGGTCCCGCCAGCTACCTCCTCATGGTGGCCGTGACCGACATGGCGGCCCTGGAGGCCCTTGTGGACCGTCTGGTCGAGCACGGGCGGGTGAACACATCCCTCGTGCTGTCCTCCCCGGTGCCACGGCGGCCCGCGTCGATAATCGCTACGCCAGTCGAAAGGTAAGAGCGGGCTCGCACCCGAACCTCACCCGTGCGAAGGGAGCGCGAGCCGGTGTTCGACGCCTGGAACTACCCCTACCCATCCCGCCGGAGCGTGGTGTACGCGACCCGGGGCATGGTGGCCGCCAGCCACCCCCTGGCGGCGCAGGTCGGCCTCTCGATGATCGAGGCCGGCGGTAATGCCATCGATGCCGCCGTCGCCACAGCCGCGTGCCTGACGTTCATGGAGCCCGGCGCCAACGGCATCGGCAGCGACGCGTTCGCCCTGGTCTGGTCGGGCGGCAAGCTTCACGGCCTGAACTCCAGCGGGCCGGCGCCGGCGGCCATCAGCATCGAGGCCGTCAAGCAGGCCGGGCACAGTGAGATGCCGACCCACGGCTGGACGCCGGTGAACGTGCCGGGCGCCCCCGCGGCGTGGGCCGCCCTGATCGAGCGCTTCGGCAAGCTGACGCTGCAGCAGGTGCTGGCCCCCGCCATCCAGCTGGCGGAGGAGGGCCACGCGGTCGCCCCGGGCGTCGCCCGCGGCTGGCAGGGCACCGCCGCCCGCTTCGCGAGCCAGCTCAAGGGCGACGAGTTCCGGGGCTGGTTTGAGACGTTCGCCCCCGACGGCAAGGGGCCAAACCCCGGCGACATCGTGCGGCTGCCGTTTCACGCCAGCACCCTCCGCGCCATCGCGGAGACGGGCGCGCGGGCCTTCTACGAGGGCGCCCTGGCCGAGAAGATCGACGCCGACGCCCAGATCCACGGCGGCTTCCTCCGCATGGCGGACCTGGAGGCCTTCAAGCCCGAGTGGGTCGACCCGATCTCCGTCCCTTACCGCGGTTACGACATCTGCGAGATCCCGCCCAACGGCCAGGGCATCGTGGCGCTGATGGCGCTGAACATCCTGCGCGGGTTCGAGTTCAGCGACCGCGAGCGGTGGGAGACCTACCACCGCCAGATCGAGGCCATCAAGCTGGCTTTTGCCGACGGCAAGCACTACGTCAGCGACCCGCGGGCCATGCGGGTGGCGGTCGCCGACCTGCTGTCCCCGGCCTATGGCGACGAGCGGCGCAAGCTGATTGCGGAGCGGGCCATCACCCCCACGCCGGGACAGCCACCGCGGAGCGGCACCGTCTACTTCGCGACGGCGGACGGCCAGGGCAACATGGTCTCGTACATCCAGAGCAACTACATGGGCTTCGGCTCCGGCATCGTGGTGCGGGGCACGGGTATCAGCCTGCAAAACCGCGGCCACACCTTCTCGCTCGATCCTGAGCACGTGAACGCGCTGGCACCGGGCAAGAAGACCTACCACACGATCATCCCGGGGTTTGTGTGCAAGGACGGCGCGCCGGTCGGCCCCTTCGGCGTCATGGGCGGCTTCATGCAGCCGCAGGGCCACGTGCAGGTGATCAGCAACCTGCTGGATTTTCACATGAACCCGCAGTCCGCCCTGGACGCGCCGCGCTGGCAGTGGACGCAGGGCCACCGCGTCACGCTCGAGCGGACCATACCGGCCCACATCGTGGAGCGGGTGTCGCGGGCCGGGCATGACGTCGAGATCGCCACCGTCTCCGGCGGCTTCGGGCGCGGCCAGGTCATCGCGCGGCTGCCCAACGGCGGGCTGGCCGGCGGCACGGAGCCGCGCACGGACGGCCAGATCGCCGCGTGGTGAGCATGGGCGGCGAGGTGGTGTCGGTCAGCCGGAGCGCCACGCACACCTTCAGCAAGGCGCCCACGGACGCCATCCGCCTGGTCGCCGGCCTCGGCGTGGACGGCGACGCCCACGCGGGCGCCACGGTCAAGCACCGCTCGCGGGTGGCGCGGAACCCGGCCCAGCCCAACCTGCGCCAGGTTCACATGATCCACGCGGAGCTGTTCGAGGACCTGCGCGCCGCGGGGTTCGCGGTCGCTCCCGGCCAGATGGGCGAGAACGTGACGACGCGGGGGATCGACCTGCTGGGGCTGCCTGTGGGCGCGCGCCTTCACCTCGGGGACGAGGCGGTCGTCGAGATCACGGGCCTGCGCAGCCCATGCTCCCAGATCGACGACTTCCGGCAAGGGCTGATGAGCGCCGTGCTCGGCCGCGACGCGGCCGGCAACCTCGTGCGCAAGGCCGGGATCATGGGGGTTGTGGTCGAGGGCGGTTGGGTGCGGACGGGGGACGCCATTCGCCTCAGCCTGCCGGCGGCGCCCCACCAGCCCCTGCAACCCGTCTGAGGAGCGCGGGCAGCCCACCGACAACGAGCACAGCAGGACCCCGATACTGCCTCAGTGCAGGCGCCACCGTCGCACCGATTATCTCTTCCTCCGGCTGACCCGATCGCCCCCCGCCCCGCCGGCCCAACGCGCTAGAATCGGCCGGGGGGTTGACTCCACGTTCCGACAACCCGCGTTGGGACTCCGCGGATGCTTCAAACGCGACGCCCGTCCAGCCTGATTCGCGCCGCCATCGCGGTCGCGATGGCGGTTCCCCTGGCCTGCGGCTGCGGCCCCGCGACCCTGCCGGCGGCCGGCATCCAGCCGTCATGGGTGCATGTGACGGAGCGCTTTGCGCCGAGTCCGCCCGTGGCGCGGCGCAATGAGACGGTGCAACTGCGCCTCACCGACGGCGCGGGCCGGCCGCTGCGGCACGCCCAGGTGGCCTGGTCGGCAAGCATGGACATGCCGGGTATGGTCCCGGCGGCGACCCGGCTGGTTCCTGGCGCGGCGGGTATCTACAGCGGCAGCACGGTGTTCGTCATGGCCGGTCCCTGGACCGCCACCGTCGAGGTGACGGCGGGCGGCCGGCACACCGCGATCACGCTGGACTTCGGGGTGAACGAGTGAGCCGTCGCGCGGTCCGCCGCTCCATCGATCGCAGCGGCTTGGGACGATGCTGACTTCGCGCCTGCCGGCGGTGGGGGTCTGTACGGACGCCGCTCAGCGTCACCGCGCCGGCCAAGTGATTCGCGGACGGAGTCGAGGCGGGGCCATCCGCGCGGCTCGCGCCCATCCTGCTTGAGCCACGATCCCTCCCGATGCTCGCGCCTGGTCGGCGCAGGTCCAACCCACGGCAATGCATGGCGGCTCTAGCCGCCATGGATGACCTGCCCGATGATGACGCCAAGGCCGGCCCCGATCAAAGCGAGGATGAAGAACTCCAGGCCGGAGCGAAGGGCTGTCTTCAGGGTGTGGCGGGCCTTCAACGCGCCCAGGCCGATGGCGGCCGCCGCCGACAGAGCGAACGCCAACCCCTGCCCCGTCAAGCGCGGCACCGGAAACAGAAAGGGCAGGATGGGGACGGCTGCGCCGGCCATGAAGGACAGGCCCACCAGGGCACCGGACAGAACTGGCGCCCCCTGATCGTCGCCCGTGATGCCGTGCTCGTCGTGCAGCATGGCCGCGAGCCAGCGTTCGGGGGTCGCGGTCTGATGCTCGACGATGGCATGCAGGAGCTGCCCTTGAAACCCCTTGCCGCGGTAGATGGCGCTGAGCTCCTGGCGCTCCTCGTCCGGCTCGGTGGCGATTTCCTGCCGCTCGGTTTCAATGCGTGCTGCCCGAACCTCGTTGTCGGCCCGCGCGGCGAGGAACCCGCCGAAGGCCATACTGACACCGCCGGCCAGCAGCTCCGCGATCGCGGTCAGGATCAGCGTATGGCGAGTGCTCGCGACCCCGCTGAGGGTCATGACGAATACGAGCGTGGTGACAAGGCCGTCATTCAGGCCGAGGATGACGTCCCGCAGCCAGTTGCCACTGTGGGGATGCCGTTCGGAAACGCTCTGTGACGCCACGATGCCCACCACCGCACCTTGAGCGCCATCGCTGGAGCGACAAGCCTTTCGTCCGACGCAAGCGGACACCGGTGCCCGTTGTCGAGACAGAAGAGCCGCCTCTGGTGCGGCTCTTCAGGATCACCGGCGCCCGCAGGCTATTCCAGGTAGTCCTTCAGTTTCTTGCTGCGACTCGGGTGCCGGAGCTTTCTCAGCGCCTTGGCCTCAATCTGGCGGATGCGCTCGCGCGTGACGCCGAACACCTTGCCGACCTCCTCCAGCGTGCGCGCGCGCCCGTCGTCCAGGCCGAAGCGCAGCCGCAGGACCTCCTCCTCGCGGTCGGTCAGGGTGTCGAGGACGCCCTCCAGCTGCTCCTTCAGCAGGCTGAAGGACGCGGCCTCGGCCGGCGCCGGGGCCTCCTCGTCCTCGATGAAGTCGCCGAGGTGGCTGTCCTCCTCCTCGCCGATGGGGGTCTCCAGCGACACCGGCTCCTGGGCGATCTTGAGGATCTCGCGGACCTTATCCTCGTCGATGCCCATCTCCTTGGCGATCTCGTCCGCCGTCGGCTCGCGCCCCAGCTCCTGCAGCAACTGCCGCTGCACGCGGATCAGCTTGTTGATCGTCTCGACCATGTGCACCGGGATGCGGATCGTGCGCGCCTGGTCGGCGATGGCGCGCGTGATCGCCTGCCGGATCCACCACGTCGCGTATGTGCTGAACTTGAAGCCCTTGCGGAAGTCGAACTTCTCCACGGCCTTGATCAGGCCGAGGTTGCCCTCCTGGATGAGGTCGAGGAACAGCATGCCGCGGCCGACGTACCGCTTGGCGATGCTGACCACCAGGCGCAGGTTAGCCTCGGCCAGGCGGCGCTTGGCGTCCTCATCCCCCGCCTCGATGCGCTTGGCCAGCTCGACCTCGTTCTCGGCGGACAGGAGCGGCACGCGGCCGATCTCCTTCAGGTACATGCGGACGGGGTCGTCGATGGCCACGTCGTCGGGCACGCTCAGGTCGGCGTCGGCCACACCGTCGCGGTCGCCGCGCTCGCGCACCTCTTCGGCCCCGGGGGACTCGGCGCCATCGTCGTCGGACTCGGTCTCCAGCACGACCTCGGCATCCTCGCGGCTGCCCAGGAGCTGGACGCCCATCTCGGTCAGCGAGCGATAGATGCCGTCGATCTGGTCGGGCGTCAGGTCGACGTCCTCCAGGGCATCCATGACCTCCGTATAGGTGATCGAGCCCTTCTTCTTGGCCCGGTCGATCAGGTCCCGGACTTCCTGCATCTGCTTCTCGACTTCGCTCATGCCTACACCCTCCCTCCGGCCGCTTCGCGACCGGAGGCTCTCCCTTTCAGGTCCGCAATCTCGCGCTGCAAGCGCTCGTGCTCCCGCATCATCGCGCCCGGAACCTGCTCCCCGGCCGCCTCCAGGCGGCGCTGCGACGCGCGAACGGCGTCCAGCCGCTCCTGCAGCCGGAACACGCGCAGCGTGTTCACGCAATCCGCCAACAATTGCCCCGGATATTCATCCCACTCCTCCGCCATCAACAGGCGAGCGGCAAGCCCCCGCGCCGGCTCCTGCAGGGGGGAATCCAGCAGGAGCTCAAGCGGGGGCCTGCCCGCATCGACCGGTTGCGGTGCATCTGCCCGCAGCGACCAAAGCGCCTCCGCGAGATCGCGGAATTCGCCGGGGTCAAAGTCTGCGGGGCTCACCTCTTCGGCCGCGGCGGCGTTCAGCCCCAGTTGATGGCCCAGCAGCGCCAGGATCGCCTCCTGCGCGCGGACCACCTTCGAAGGGGCCCGCGGCGGAGCCTGATCCGCCCGCCGTCCAGCGGTCGAAACACCATTAGGGTGCCAGCCGGACCTGTTTCTATACCCTTCTCCCTTTTCTGTCAAATGCCGCCTCACCTGCTCGGCGAGGACGGCCGGGTCATCCAGGAGAAGGCGCCGCGCGGCCCAATCGACATAGGCGGCCCGCTCGGCCGGATCCGAGGTCCGCGCCAGCAGCGGCGCCACCTCGCGCGCCGCTGCCAGCCGCCCGCCCACATGGCTCAGGTCGCTCCTCGCCGCGACCGACCCAACAAGGTATTCGGGCAACGGACGCGCGTTATCGAGGGCCGCCGCGAACGCCGCCGCCCCCGCCTCCCGCAGCCACTCGTCCGGATCGTGGCCCGGGGGCATGTCCAGCACGCGCACGCGCGCCGCACCGCCCTGCAGCAGGCCGAGGCCCCGCCAGGTCGCCGCCGCGCCGGCCGCGTCGGCGTCGTAGGCAACCACAATATCTTCCGCGTAACGCACGATAGCTCCTGCCTGCTCGGCGCTCAGGGCGGTGCCGAGCGAGGCCACGGCGGAGGTGAAGCCGTGCTGGTGGGCCATGATGGCATCGAGATACCCCTCGACCACGATGGCCGGTCCGCCCCCGCGCATGGCCTGGCGGGCGAGGTGCAGGCCGAACCACACCTTCCGCTTGCTGAAGAGCGGCGACTCGTGCGAGTTGAGGTACTTGCGCGGATCCTCGCCAAGGGTGCGCCCGCCGAAGGCGATGATCCGCCCGCGCTCATCCGCGATCGGGAACATCAGCCGGTCGCGGAAGACGTCGAAGTACCCGTCGCCGCCCTGCCGGCGAGACAGAAGGCCGACCTGCTCGCCCACCGCCGGGGCGATGCCCGCCGCCCGCAGGGCCGCCGCGAGCCCCTCCCACCCCGGCGGGGCGTAGCCGATGCGCCAGGTCTCCACGCTGGCCGCCGTGAGGCCCCGCTTGTCCACGTACGCCCGGGCCTTGGGATCCGCGCGCAGGCCCCGCTGGAAGTGGGCGGCCGCCACCTCGCAGCAGCGCAGCCACAACTCGCGCTGCGCGGCCGCCCGCTCCTCGGCCGGCGAGCGCGGCGCCTGCGGCACAGCCACCCCGAAGCGCTCGGCCAGCGCCTGCACAGCGTCGCGGAACTCCAGGCCCTCGCGCCGCATCACGAAGCTGATCACATCGCCCCCGGCCTGGCAGCCGAAGCAGTGGAACATGCCCCGCTCCGCCGACACGGTGAACGAGGGCGTCTTCTCCTCATGGAACGGGCAGAGCCCGATCCAGCTCCGCCCCGCCCGCCGCAGCGCGACGGCGTCGGAGATCACGGCGACAATGTCCGCCTTCTCGCGGACCTGACGCACGAAATCGTCCGACCAGCGGGCGGCGCCCGGCATGCTCTACCTCCACGAGCCGCATTCGACCCGCCGCTTGCCGCCTCCTGCCCAGATTGGGACCAGGTGTTTCCTCATCCGGCCGCGCCCAGGGCGGCCTGGGCCGCGGCCAGGCGCGCCACCGGTACCCGGGGCGGCGAGCACGACACGTAGTCGAGGCCGAGCTCCTGGAACATGGCGATGGAGGCGGGATCGCCCCCCTGCTCGCCGCACACCCCGATCTTGAGGGTGGGGCGGGTGGCCCGCCCGCGCTGGTTGCCGATGGCGATCAGCTCGCCCACGCCGTCGCGGTCCAGCGTCTCGAACGGGTTGGTGGCCAAAAGCCCCTGCTGCAGATAGGCGTGAAGGAACTTCGCCTCCGCGTCGTCGCGTGAGAAGCCGAAGGTGGTCTGCGTCAGGTCGTTGGTGCCGTAGGAGAAGAACTCCGCGTGCTCGGCCACGGCGCCGGCGACGAGGCATCCGCGCGGCAGCTCGACGCACGCACCGATGGGCACCGAGATCCGCACCCCGCTCCGGGCCGCCTCCTCCTCCGCCACCCGCTCCCAGAGGGCCCTCATCGCCGCCATCTCGGACGCCATGCCGATCAGGGGGAACATGACCTCCGGGTGCGCCGGCTCCCCCTCCTTCGCCTGGTGGGCGGCCGCCCGCAGGATGGCGCGGCACTGCATCTCGTAGATCGCCGGCCAGGTCACGGCCAGGCGCGAGCCGCGGTGGCCCAGCATGGGGTTGACCTCGGTCAGCGCCCGCGTCTTGTGGAGCAGGTCGTCGATCTCGGCGAGCTCCGGCCCCGTCGCCGTGGCCCTGCGGGCCACCAGCGCCTCGACCTTGGGCAGGAACTCGTGCAGGGGCGGGTCCAGCAGGCGGATGGTCACCGGCAGGCCGGCCATGGCCCGGAAGATCCCGAGGAAGTCCTCCTCCTGCATGGGCAGCAGGTCAGCCAGCGCCGCCGCTCGCTCCGCGTCCGTCTCCGCCAGCACCATCCGGTGCACGACGGGCAGCCGCTCCGGCGCCATGAACATGTGCTCGGTGCGCACGAGGCCGATGCCCTCCGCGCCAAGGGCGCGCGCGTGGCGGGCGTCCTCCGGCGTGTCGGCGTTCGCCCGCACGCCCATGTGGCGGATGGCGTCGGCCCAGCCGAGCAGGATCTCGAACTCCTCGACCAGCTCAGGCTCGCCCACCGCCACGGAACCGAGATAGACGGCGCCGGTGGCGCCGTCCAACGAAAGGACCTCGCCCGCGCGCACCTGGTGCTCGCCGATCCGCGCCAGCCCCGCCGCCTCGTCGATCCGCAGCGCGTCGCAGCCCACGATGCAGGGCTTGCCCATGCCGCGCGTGACGATGGCCGCGTGGCAGGTCATGCCGCCCCGCGCCGTCAGCACGCCCTGGGCCGCGGCGATGCCGTGAATGTCGTCGGGCGCGGTCTCCGTGCGCAGCAGCACCACCTGGTGGCCCTCGCGCGCCAGTGCCTCCGCCCGGTCCGGGTCGAAGCAGACCTCGCCGACGGCGGCGCCCGGCGA
>DAHVAF010000284.1 GCA_027314765.1 Clostridia bacterium
CCTCAGCGGCGCCGCCGCGGGCACATTCGCCACCGTGACCCTGGACGCGGCCGGCCAGGTGGTCGCCATCGCGACAGGGGCCACCGTCGTGGGCACGATCTCCAGCGCGACCGGCGCCACGGTCACGCTGAGCGTCAACGGCGCATCCCAGTCGTACACGCTCTCCGCCGGCGCCACCATCACGCTCAACGGGCAGCCATCGAGCGTTGGCAACCTCGTGGCCGGACAGAGCGCCACAGCCACCCTCAACGCGGCCGGCGAGATCACCGCACTGGCCGTGACGGGCCAATCCGGCACGGTTACAGGCACCATCGCCGCCGTCGGCTCCGCCTCGCTCGGGATCAGCGCCAACGGCGCGACCCAGACCTACGTGCTGGCGCCCGGCGCGACCGTGAGCCTGAACGGCCAGCCCGGCAGCCTCGGCGCCCTCGCGGTCGGCGACGCCGTCACCGCCACCCTCAACGCCCAGGGTGAGGTCCAGACCCTGGCCGCGACCGGCACCGCCAGCTCAAGCTCCCTCACGGGCACGGTCCAGGGCACCAACAGCTACGCGCTGGTGCTGAACGTGAACGGCACCTCCCAGGCCCTGCCCCTGGCCCCGGGCGTGAACGTGACGCTGAACGGCCAGGTCACGGGGCTCGCCAGCGTCGCCGCGGGCGATCCCGCGACGGTCACGCTCAACGGCTCCGGGCAGGTCGTCAACATCGCCCTGGCCACAGCCACCTCGCTCATCACCGGCTCGGTCGTGAGCGTGAACGCCACGACGCAGCCCTACACGCTGCTGCTGATGGTCGGGGGCTCGCTCCAGACCTTCGTGATCCCGCCCGGCACGCCGGTCACCATCGGCGGCGCCGCGTCCAGCGTCAGCGCCCTGGCGCCGGGCGAGACCGCCACCGTCACGGTCAACACCTCCGCCAACATGGTTACGGCCGTCACCGCGGCGACCCAGACGGTGACCGGCTACCTCGTGGCCCAGTCGGCGAGCCGCGTGACACTCGCGCTGTACAGCACCGGCGGCGCCACGGTCACGGCCTACCCGATCGCGGCCGGCGCCCAGATCACGCTCAACGGAATGGCGGCCGGCGCGGGCGCGCTGCCGCTGGGCGCCGCGGCGGCGGTCGGCCTCGGCACCGGCGATACGGCCACGAGCGTCGTGGCCAGCACCCCCACGAATCAGGTGTCCGGCGTGCTGCAGTCGGTGAGCGCCAACCAGGCGATGGTCGTCGTCAACGGCACGGCCGAGTCCATCGCCCTGGGCCCGAGCCCGGTGGCCTTGTCCGGCGGCACCCAGGTCGCCGTGACCGCGCTGCCCACGGGCCAGAGCGTGACGATCGACCCGACCGCCATGTCGGGGTCGGCACTGCTTGTCCACTGACCGCTTTCTCTGGGGGGCCGCCACCTCCGCGTACCAGGTGGAGGGGGGCCATTTCCGCGCGGATTGGGTGGGCGCAGGCGACGCCTGCGCCCATGACCGCCTCTTCCCGGCGGACCTCGACCTGATGGCGGGGCTCGGGGGGCTCAACGCGTACCGCTTCTCCGTGGAGTGGTCGTCCATCGAGGGCGTCCGCGGCGAGTTCGACGCGGACGCGCTGGCGCACTACGGGGAGATGGTGCGCGCGTGCAACGCGCGCGCCATCTCCCCGATCGTCACGCTGTGGCACTTCAGCCTGCCGAAGTGGTTCACCGAGCGGGGCGGGTGGCTGCACCCCGACGCCATCCCCGATTTTCTCCGGTTCGCGGAGCACGTGGCGGCCGCGCTCCCGCGGCCGGAGGCCTGGATCAGCCTCAACGAGCCCAACGTGTACGTCCTGGCCGGCTACGTGGCCGGGCTCTGGCCGCCACGGGAAAAGCGTCCCGACCTCGCCCTGCGCGTGGCCTCCCGCCTGCGAGCGGCCCACCGCGCCGTCCTGCCGGTGCTGCGGGCGACGGGCGCACCCGTCGGCATCGCCCACCACTACGCCGCGTTCGCGTCAGCGAGCGCCCTGTCCCTGGCCCCCGTGGCGGACCTGGTCTTCAATCGCCACTTCCTGCGCGAACCCGCCGACTTCCTCGGCCTCAACTACTACACCCGCTTTCACTTCGCGGGCCTGCAGATGCTTCCGTGGCGCGGCCCGACGCAGATGGGGTGGGAGATCTACCCCGAGGGCCTCGAAGAGGCCCTGCGCCTGTTCGGCTCCCGCCGATTGCCGATCATCGTGACCGAGAACGGCATTGCGACCGAGGACGATGACCTCCGCACCTCGTACATCGCGGCGCACATCGCTGCGATGCGACGAAGCGGTGCCGACGTCCGCGGCTACTTCTACTGGTCGCTGCTGGACAACTTCGAGTGGTCCGAGGGCTTCCGGCCGAAGTTCGGCCTGATCGGCGTCGACTTCGCGACCCAGGCGCGCGCCGTGCGCCCGAGCGCGCACGCCTACGCTCAGATGGCCTTGAACGCCTCGAACGGCGCGCGGCAGGCGGGGCAGTAGTAGATCGACCGGCAGCGGGTCGGACCGAAGAGGTTCTCGGAGAGAACCTCTTCGGTCCCACAACGCGGGCAGCGCACGACATCCTCCGGCGGCGCTACGCCAAACTGGCGTAGCGCCTCTCTGCCCGCCTCCGTGATCCGGTCGGTGCTCCACGGTGGATCGTTGCGAAAGGTCACGACCGCGCCCGGCATCGCCTTCTGGACCGCCTCTTCGATCAGGTCCAACGCCGGGCAGCCGAGAAAGGTCGGCAACAGGGCCACATCCACGTGGCTCGCGTGCACACGGACCTCGTCCACCATCCCCAGGTCCACAATGCTGATGGTGGGGATCTCGGGGTCCATGACGCGCGCGAGTGCGTCGTACGCCTGCTGCTCCGTCATCACCAGTGCCTCGAGGGGTCGGAGCGGAACAGCCCTGTGAGGTCGTTCCAAAGTTCCTCAAAGTCCGGCCCGTGCTGCGTGCGGCCCAGGACCGGCTCGGCTTCCGGCACAATCAATCCCCATGCCGTCAGCTCTGGCACGACAACCGCCCGCCACTCCGCCTCCGCTAGGCCCGTCCCCTCAAACAGACCGAGCGCCAGCGGCCATGCGCGGTTCAGGGCCGGCTGCAGGCGATCGCCGAGCGCCGCCATCAGCGCACGGTCGTGCATGCGGTGGTACTTCTCCTCCCGCGACATGCGCTCGGCGATCGCCCGGAGCTCCGGCCAGCCGCTGCCGAGGAACTGCCGGATCCGCTGCTCCTCGAAGATGTCGTAGAGGTATTGCCGCGTCACAGAGAAGGCGAAGTCGCGCCCTCCGACCTCGAGCAGTGGCGCATGCCGATACGCCGTGGGCTCGCGACCACAGGCCAGGGCGTCCGGATCCGCGGGCGACAGCAGAGTATACAGCGCCGCGGCATGCGCCATCTCGTCCTGGGCGAGCGAGGACAGGGCGACGTCCGCCTCCACGTGCGGGGCCAGGCCCGTCCACTCCGAGTCGCGGTGGCCCAGCATCAGCTCGTCGTCGGCGGCCGCCAGCAGCTGCTCCTCCGTCATCGGCGCAGGCCCTCCCGCTGCCGCTCGCCGGCCAGGTCGATCTCGCGCCACTTCTGGATGATGTGCTTGTACCCGGCCATGAGCCGGTAGCTGCGGTCGAAGGCCGGGCCGGGGGTGTCACTCGACGTCATGACGGCAAGCGACGCCCGCGGCACGGCCCAGATCTCCTCCCACGCGCCCCTGCGCCCAAATTGCTCATGCGCAAACACAAGGGCGGCGTCCGCCGTCGCGGCCGTCACGCTTCCAGAATGCTCGGCCGCCTTCCCGGCGGCCTTGACGAAGATCTCGTAGATCACGCCGCGATCGCGCCGCCGGATACGGCCTCGCGGATCCAGCGGCCCTCCTCCCAGGTCAGGCGGCGCAGCCCCAGGCGGTCGGCGCTCTTCGGCCCCTTGCCGTTGATGACGGCCCGCCACTCGTCCCAGCCCGGGTCGCCGTAGACCCAACGCTGGCCGTCCCAGTGGGGCGCCGGGTCCGGCAGCTCCAGCCCCACGGCCCTGATCTGCGGAATGGCGCGGCCCAGGAACTTCTGGCGCAGCTCCTCGTTCGTCTGCTTGCGCATGGCGTAGCGATAGAGGGGAGCGGCATGGGAGAACTCGTCCGGCGGACCGAAGAAATGCAGAAGGGGTCGCCACCACCGGTTGAGGGCATCCTGCAGCTCGCGGCGATGGCTCGCGTCGCCGCTCGCCAGCGACAGGATGATGTCCTCGCCGTGGCGGATGTGGACGGCCTCCTCGGCGCAGATGCGCTCGAGGATGCGCCCGTACGGCCCGTAGGAGCAGTCGATCAGCGCGCCCTGCGTAATGACGGCGGCGCCGTCGACCAGCCAGGCGATGACGCCCACGTCGGCCCAAGCAGGCACCGGGTAGTGGAAGACGTTGTGGTACTTGGCCCTGCCGGCGATCAGGTCCTCCATCATCGCCTCGCGCGTGCGGTGAAGCGGCGCGCCCAGGTCCTCGGCCACGCGCAGGATCAGCTGGGCGTGGCCGCACTCGTCCTGCACCTTGGCCGTGAGCGCCAGCTTGCGGCGCAGGCCGGGCGCGCGCGCGATCCACTCCCGCTCCGGCAGGCAGCCCATCAGCTCGGACTGGGCATGCATCTGAATGAGCTTGAGGGCGGCCTGGCGGTAGTCGAGCGGCATCCAGTCGCCGGCCTCGATCTTTTCGCCGCGCGCGATGCGCGCTTCGAATTCGGCCTGCCGGTCGGCATCGGTCATCGCGAGATCAGCCCCTCCAGCAGAAGATCGGCGAACGTATCGGCGATGGCCCCCGGCGAGGACGGTCCCTCCGGCCGGTACCAGGTGTGAAACCAGTTGGCGACGGAGAGCCAGCCGCGGGCGGCCGCATGCGGGTCGCAGGGGCCAAGCTCCCCGGAGTCCACGCCGTCGGCGATGATGGCGCGCCACGCCCCCTCATACCTGTCGCGCTTTTGGAGGATGGCGCCGCGCCGGGCCGGGTCGCAGGCCCGCCAGTCGTGGAAGTACACCGTCGCCGTCGTCAGGTTTCTGGCCACGACACCCAGGTGGGCGTGCAGCGCCGCCCTGAGCCGCTGCGCCGCTGGGCGCCCGCGGTCAGCGGCGATCGGAACGATCGCCGTCACGAATTCGTCGGCGACGCGGTCCACGATCAGGAAGAGCAGCTCCTCCTTGCTCTGCACGTGCGCGTAGAGGCTCGCCGCCTGCACGCCCACGCGGCCGGCGATCTCGCGGACCGAGGTGGCGTGGTAGCCGCTCTCGGCAAACAGGTCGCCGGCGGCCGTCAGGATCTGCTCGCGCCGCGACGTCGCGCGATTCCTCCTCGCGAACTTAGCGAACGGTCGTTAGCCCCAGAATATGCGAACGGCGCGCGACGTGGCAAGCGACGGCCGCTATGCTGGGCGGGGGTGGGGCCATGCGGGGCCAGGTGGCGCTGGTGACCGGTGGCGGTCGGGGGATCGGGCGAGCGGTCGCGCTGGCGATGGGGCGCGCGGGCGCGTCGGTCGCGATCTGCGCGCGGACCCCGGCGCAGCTGGACGCCGTGGCCGGCGAGCTGGACGCGCTGGGGGCACCGGCACTGGCGCGGGCATGCGACGTCACCGACGGCGCAGGCGTCGAGGCGATGCTGGCGGCCGTGAATACCCGCTTCGGCCGCCTGGACGTGCTGGTGAACAACGCCGGCGGGTCGGACGCGCACGGCACGCTGATCGACAGCGCCCCGGACGCATGGTGGCGGACGGTCGAGGTCAACCTGCGCGGTACCTACCTCGTCACGCGCGCCGCCCTACCGCTGCTGCAGCGGTCGGCTCCCAGCCGGATCATCAACGTGGGCTCCGGGCTGGGCCACGGGCCGCGGCCCGGCAACTCGGCCTACGCGGCCGCCAAGGCCGGCGTTTGGATGCTCACGCGCTGCCTGGCCGAGGAGGTGTGGCCGCTGGGCATCGAGGTCAACGAGGTCGTGCCGGGGCCGGTGGCCACGGACGCCACGCGCGACACGATGCGCGTCGGCGGGCCGCCGCCCTATGCCGAGAGCGAGCGCGTGAAGACGCCCGAGGAGGTCGCGGAGGCCGTCCTGTGGCTGGCCACCCGGCCGGCGGGCGGGCCGACCGGACAGACGCTGAGCCTGGCGCGGCGGCCGCTGTGAGGCCAGTGCGCGCGCGTGGCTGGGGTCGCGGTCACCGCGATCACATCAGCTCCGGGCGGCCAGGTACCGCGCCAGCATGCGCTCGCCGATCGCATAACGTCCGCGGCCCAGGCGCGTGATCACGCCGTCGGCGAGCAGGCCGTGGAGCACGCGCGCCAGCGTGGCCGGGGCGCGGCTCTCCGCAGAGAGGGGCGCCGCGGTCGCGATGTGCGTCAGGATCTCGCGTGCGCGGGGCGGCATGGCGCTCAGCTCGGCCTCCAGCACCACGGCCAACTCCCGCTCCACGGCGGCGACGGCCTCCCGGGCAAGGTCGGCGTCGACCTCGCCCTGGCCGAACCGCTCCGCCAGGTAGAGGGCGCGGCTCGCCACGGCCATGGTGTCGTAGGGGTGCGCGCCCGTCGCCTCCAGGATGACGGCCATCGCCGCGTCCGTCGCCCCCCGGCCGAGGTCGCCGAGCTTGGCCGCGATGTACTCGCGCCACGCGCCATCCGGGATCGGGGGCAGCTCCAGCGGGTACGCGAAGCGGTAGAAGGCTTGGCGCGACTCGCCGAACAGCGCGCGCATGACGCCGGCCTGGCTGCCGCAGAAGAGGTAGGTCGTGAGGCGCTGCGTCTGCATGGTGGCGCGCAGCCGCCGCAGGAGGTCCTCGCCGCCGAGCCGGCGCGCCTCCTGGAACTCGTCGAGCAGCAGCACAAAGCGGGTGCCGCCGCGCTCGGCCAGCGCCTCCGGCATGCGCAGCGCCCGGTCGAGGAGCTCCACGGGGTCGGCGCGCGCCGGATCGCGGAAGATCTCGACCTCAAGCCCGGCCAGCGCGACCCGCACGTGGTCGATGGCCAGGGCGCGCGCCAGCCGTTCGCCCGCCCGTGCCGCATCCACGCGCAGGCCGCCGCCCGCCGCCGTCACGGCGGCGTCCGCGATCTGCAGCGCCAGGTCCCGCACCGAGGCCAACGCGAAGAGGTCGACGGCGGCCGTCCGCGCACCGGTGACGGCCACTCGGCGCAGCGCCGCAAGCGCCGCCGACGACTTCCCGGTCCGGCGGGGCGCGGCCAGCAGCACCGCGTGCCCCTGCCCCAACTCCCAGCAGAGACGGTCCAGGAAGTCCGCGCGGTCGACGACGTCGCCCGCGGGGACCGGCCCGCCGAGGGGGAACGTTCCGAGGTCAGCGGCCATGGCTTACTACCACGGTCGATCGTAGTTGTCTCACAAGTGGTAGTTTAACACGCGACTCCTCCGCGGCGGTCCCCGGTCAGCAGCCATGCCTTGAGGTCAGCGGCCATGGCTTACTACCACAGCCGACCGTAGTCGTCGCGCAAGTGGTCGTTTAACACGCGACTCATCCGTGGCGGTCCCCGGTCAGCAGCCATGCCTTGCTCCCATGAACGATAGCATTTGTCTCACAGGTGGTAGTTTAGCCCGCGGCTCATCCGCGGCGGTCCACGGGCGGTCCGCCCTCCTCGCCGCCAGGCTCATCCCCCATGTCGCGCTGCCAGCGGTCGCCCTGCCGCCGCAGCGGCTCCTTGTCGAACGAGGTGCCGCGCCCGCCGCCCTCGCGCGGGCTGAAGAGCGACAGCCCGTCGCGGCGGTCGGTCAGCACCCGCGCCGGCAGGATCGCCCGCTCGCCGAAGCGGCCGCGCACCTGGTCCAGGGCGGCATACAGGCGGCGGCGGTCCGCCGACGGCTCCGGCAGCAGGCTGGGCTGGGCGCCGGCCTCCAGGCCCGAGCAGGAGATCCCCACCAGCCGCACGGCCCGCCCCACCTGCCAGCGGCCGAGGTAGAGGTCGCGCGCCGCGCCGTAGATGTCCGTGTCGAGGTCGGTGGCGGCCGGCAGCGTGCGGCTGCGCGTGTAGACCTTGAACTCGGAATCCCGCAGCTTCAGATGGACCGTCCGCGCCCGCACCCCCGCCGCCCGCAGCCGCGCCGCCACCTGCACGGCCAGCGCCAGCAGCACGGGCTCCAGGTCCTCCCGCGAGGCCAGGTCGCGCGACAGCGTCGTCTCGTGGCCGATGGACTTCGTGTCCGCCATGCTGAGCGGCGCCACCGGCGCATCGTCGCGCCCGTTGGCGTGCTCGTGCATGGCGGCGCCCATGCGGCCGAAGCGGCGCGCCAGCACCTCGGGCGGGTAGGCGGCCAGATCGCCGATGGTGTGGATGCCGAGCTCGGCGAGCTTGGCGGCGGTGCGCGGCCCCACACCGAAGAGCTCGCCGGCCGGCCGCCCCCAGAGACGCGCGGGCACATCCTTCCGCGGCAGCCACGTCAGGCCGTCCGGCTTCTGCAGCTCGGACGCCATCTTGGCGAGGAGCTTGCTGTCGCTGATGCCGACGGACACGGTGAGCCCGAGCTCGCCGCGCGCGCGGCCCTTGATGTGGCGGGCGATGGCCAGCGGGTCGCCGCCCCAGAGGTGCAGGACCCCGGTGACCTCGCACCAGGCCTCGTCGATGCTGAAGGCCTCGACGTCCGGCGAGACGGCGTAGAGGATGTCGCGCAGCCGGGCGCTGTACGCGACGTAGAGGTGGTGGTCGGGGCGCACGACGACCGCCTGCGGGCAGAGCCGGAGGGCTTCGCCCAAGCGCATTGCGGTGCGCGCGCCATACGCGCGCGCTTCATAGGATGCGGTCAGCACGATGCCGTGGCGACGGCTGGGGTCGCCGGCCACCAGGACCGGGCGCCCGCGCAGCGACGGGTCCTCCGCCTGGTGGACCGCGGCGAAGAAGGCGTTGGCGTCCACGTGCAGCACCGTGCGCTCGGCCATCCGCGTCAGGCGGGGCGGCACTCGAGGGTGTGGCCGTGGACAGCGGCAACGGCGAGACCGGCCCCGGCGAGCAGCGCCGTCAGGGCCTCCACATCCCGGTGCCGCCCGCCCGCCAGCAGCATCTCGACGGTGAGGTCGCGGTGCTCGACCGCCCCGAGGAGGACGACCCGCCCTCCCGTCTCGGCGCAGCGCCGCAGAATGGCGGTCGCCTCGCGGTCCGGCCAGTCGTTCAGGACCTTCCGCAGCAGGTAGAGGTCGCCGTCGGGCGGCAGCGGGTCGAAAAAGCTCTGGCCCGTGGCCCTCGCGCGGCCGGCCACTTCCCCGAAGTCCGCCTGCGCCACGGTCGGCGGCAGGTCGACCAGGATGCCGCGCAGGTGCGGGTGCACGCGGAGCAGCTCCGTCAGGAAGGCGCCCGTGCCGCCGCCCACGTCGACCACGGTGCGGACGGCCTCCCAGCCGCCGGTGATCTCGAAGCGGGTATCCGGCGTGCCGTGGCCGGCCGGCCCCATGAGGGCGTCGAAGCTGGCGCCGAGCTCGGGATCCGCTTTGAGGTCCTCCCAGAAGGTGCGGCCGAACCGCGCGCGGTAGGCCGGCTGGCCCGTGCGGACGTACGCGGGCAGCGTCGACCAGATCTCCGTCATGCGGCCGCCGATGCCGTGGAGGTCGAGGCCAAGGTGCAGACCGGGGTCGAGCAGCGCCTGGGCGGCATCGTTGAGGGCGAAGCGCCCGGGCTCCGGCTCCGCGAAGACCCCTGAGCGGGCCAGGTGCGTCAGCACGGCATGAAGGGCCTCCCGGTCGCAGCCGGCCGCGGCGGCCAGGTCGCCGACGTCTGCGGTGCCGGCGGCGATGTGCTCGGCCACGCGCAGGCTGGCCGCCACCCGCAGGCACCAGGGGGTGCGGAGGTCGGCCATCGCCCATACGTCCATGACGGCATCGTATCACATCGAACGGACGTTCCGGCTCCGTTCGGCCCCCGGACACGGTTCCAACAGGCTTGCGCGGCGAGACCCCACCGGTTGATGATCGCAGGGAGGGGTGTCGACGTGCGGATCGCGGGTCTTGCCCTCCTGCGCGATCGTTTCGCCCACTGGCCCGTGGCGACGTTGGCCGCGCATGGCGCCCCCCGGCCCCGCCGCGGGCAACCGCCGGCACGGTGGCGGACGTGCTGACCCGCCTGCTGAGCCGCCACCTCAGGCCCTATGGCCGGCTTGTCGCAGTCGTGGTCGCCTTCCTGGTGATCCAGACCGTCGGCAACCTCTACCTGCCCAACCTCACCGCCGACATCATCAACCACGGCGTCGTGGCCGGAGACCTGCCCTACATCCTCCACACCGGCGCGCTGATGCTGGGCATCACCCTTGTCCTCGGCCTCGTGTCGATCGTCGCGATCTACTTCGCCTCGCGCGTCTCGATGGGCGTCGGCGCGGACATCCGCGAGGCGGTGTTCACGCGGGTGCAGATCTTCTCGGCGCGCGACGTGGACCACTTCGGGACGCCGTCGCTCATCACCCGCAATACAAACGACATCCAGCAGATCCAGGTGTTCCTGCAGATGGCCCTGACGATCATGGTCATCGCCCCGATCATGAGCGTGGGCGGCGTGATCCTTGCCATCCGGGAAGGCGCCGCGCTCTCCTGGCTGCTCGGGGTCGCGGTGCCCGTGATGGCGATCTTCGTCGGCTTTGTGCTGGCCACGGTGGTGCCGAAGTTCCGCACCATGCAGACGAAGATCGACCGCATCAACCTCGTGCTGCGCGAGCAGATCACCGGCGTGCGCGTGATTCGGGCGTTCGTGCGCCACGCGCCGGAGGCCGAGCGTTTCCGCCAGGCGAACGCCGACCTCACCGCCACCGCCCTGTCGGTCAACCGGGTCTTCGCGCTCATGCTGCCGGCCGTTCAGGCGATCCTCAACCTCTCCAGCGTCGCGGTCGTCTGGTTCGGCGGGCGGCTGGTGAGCCAGGGCTCCATGCCGATCGGCAACCTCACGGCCTTTCTCACCTACATCCTGCAGATCCTGATGTCCGTGATGATGGCCGTGATGGTGGCGATCCTGATGCCGCGCGCCATGGCGAGCGCCGAGCGGATCGAGGAGGTGCTCGCCACCGAGCCATCCATCGTCGACCCCCCGGCGCCGGCCCCGCCGTCCACCACCACGGGCGTCGTCGAGCTTGAGGACGTGACCTTCGGCTACCCCGGCAGCGAGCGGCCGGTCCTCGAGCACATCTCCTTCACCCTCCAGCCGGGAGAGACGACCGCGATCATCGGTGGAACGGGCAGCGGCAAGACGACCCTGCTCAACCTGATCCCGCGCCTCTTTGACGTCACCGGGGGCTGTGTGCGGGTGAATGGGGTCGACGTACGGCAGCAGGGGCTCGAGGGGCTGTGGGGCGGCCTCGGGCTGGTCCCCCAGGCCGCCTACCTGTTCAGCGGGACCGTCGCGAGCAATCTCCGCTTCGGCAGCCCCGAGGCCACCGATGCCCAGCTCTGGCAGGCACTTGAGGTCGCGCAGGCGCGGGACTTCGTCGCGGCCATGCCGGGTGGGCTCGATGCACCCATCGACCAGGGCGGAACCAACGTGTCGGGCGGACAGCGCCAGCGTCTGGCGATCGCCCGCGCCCTGGTCCGGCGCCCGCCCATCTACCTGTTCGACGACTGCTTCTCCGCCCTGGACGCCGCGACCGACGCCCGCCTGCGCAGCGCCCTGCGGGAGCAGACGCACGATGCGGCGGTGCTGATCGTCGCGCAGCGGGTCAGCACGATCATGCATGCCGAGCGGATCGTCGTGCTGGACCACGGGCACGTCGTCGGCATCGGGACGCACCAGGAGCTCGTCGCGAGCTGCGCCCTGTACCGGGAGATTGTCGTGTCGCAGCTCGGCGAGGAGGCCGCGGCATGATCGCGGGCCGCGGTGGGGGGATGCGGGGCGGCGGGATGCACGGCGGCGGAGTGCGGCCGGGCAGGAGCAGGGACTTCTGGGGTACCCTGCGCCGGCTGCTTCACCGGCTCGGCCCCGACCAGCTCCGCATCATCATCGCCCTCGTCCTGGGGGCAGCCTCCGTCGGCTTCATGGTGAGCGGGCCGGACATCCTCGGCAACGCAACCGACACGCTCTTCAGCGGCATCATCGGCAAGATGCTGCCGTCCGGGGTCACCAAGACGCAGGCGATCGCGGCCCTGCGGGCCCGTGGGGAGGGCCAGATCGCCAGCATGATCGCGGGGATGAGCTTCACGCCCGGCAAGGGCGTGGATCTCCACGCCCTCGGCCAGGAGCTCGCACTGGCCCTGGCTGTCTACGTGGCCGGAGCAGCCCTCAACTACGCCCAGGGCTACCTGCTGGCCGGCGTCGCCCAACGCGCGATGTTCACGCTGCGCCGCGAGGTCGAGGAGAAGCTGGCGCGGCTTCCGCTGCGCTACTTCGACAGCCATCCGCACGGCGATGTCCTGAGCCGGGTCACCAACGACATCGACAACCTCACGACCACGGTCCAGCAGGGCCTCAGCCAGCTCCTCACCTCGATCCTCACGATCTGCGGGGTGTTCGGGGTGATGTTCTTCATCTCGCCGATCCTCGCCGCGGTCTCCGCCATCACGATTCCGCTGGCGTTCGCGGTGACGCTGCTCGTCGCGCGGCGCTCGCAGGTCCAGTTCAGCGCCCAGTGGGACCGAACGGGCGATCTCAACGGCCTGGTCGAGGAGACGCACACGGGGCACGCGCTGGTGCAGGTCTTCGGGCGCCGGCCGGCGACGGTCGCCGAATTCCGCCGCCAGAACAAGAGCCTTTATGATGCGAGCTTCCGCGCACAGTTCCTTTCGGGCATCATTCAGCCGTCGATGCAGTTCATCTCCAACCTGAACTACGTCGCGATCGCGGTCCTGGGCGGCTACCGCGTCGCCTCCGGACTGCTCTCCCTGGGCGATATCACGGCATTCATCCAGTACTCGCGGCAGTTCACGACGCCGATCAGCCAGATCGCGAGCCAGATGAACCTCCTGCAGTCTGGAATGGCGTCCGCGGAGCGGGTGTTCGAGTTTCTCGACGCCGTCGAGGAGGTCCCCGATACCGCCGCCGGCGGCGCCCGCGTCCTGCTCCCGCGGGGAGCGGCGGGCTCCGTGAAGCTGGAGCGCGTCTCCTTCCGGGACGCGCCCGACGAGCCCCTGATCGAGGACTTCACCTTGGATGTGGCACCCGGCGATACCGTGGCCATCGTGGGCCCGACCGGTGCGGGCAAGACGACCCTGGTCAACCTCCTCGTCCGCTTCTACGAGATCGACAGCGGCC
>DAHVAF010000289.1 GCA_027314765.1 Clostridia bacterium
GTCCAGGCGGCGGCGCGCACGGGCGGCTCCGTCGCCAGCGGCCCGGACCTTGTGGCCGCCGCCCCGGTCAGCCCGCCGGGCTGGCTCCTGGTGGCCGCCTCTCCCGCCGCGGCCGTCCTCGGGCCCGCGGCCGGCCTGGCCTCCGCCCTCGGCGCGGAGCGCGAGATCGAGGTCGCCGCGGTCCTCGGCGCGCTGGTCGTGGCGGCCCTGGCCGTCTGGGTCGCCGCGGTCGCCGCCCGGCGGACGACGCGCCCGCTGGAGGAGCTTGCCGGCCGGATCCGCGCGACGGAGGAAGACGCCGGTGGCGAGGCCCCGCCTCCCGCCGCCCATGGCGACGAGGTCGCCCTCGTGGCGGGCGAGTTCGACCAGATGCGGAGCCGGCTGCGCGAGGCCGCCGCCCGCGTGGAGGAGGCGGCCCTGCAGCGCGCGCGCGCCGAGCGGGCGGCCGAGCTGGCCCGGCTGGAGGATCGCAACGCGCTCGCCCGCGAGGTGCACGACAACCTGGCCCAGGGCTTCGTGGCCCTGCAGATGCTGGGCGATGCCGCCGCCGCGGACGCCGACGCCGGGGACTGGACGGCCGTGGCCCGCCGGCTGCGGCGCATCGCCGACGTGGCGCGCGAGGGCCTTGCGCAGGCCCGGGCGTCGGTGCGCGACCTGGTGCCGGCGCCGGATCTGGCCGAGGCCCTGCGCCGGGAGGCTGCCCGCCTCGAGCTGCCGGTGACGGTGCGCGTGGAGGGTGACCCCGGACGCCTGCCGGGTCCCGTCCGCTCCGCCCTCGCCGCCATCGCCCGCGAGGCGCTCGGCAACGTGGGCCGGCACTCCCAGGCGGCGTCGGCCCAGGTCTCGCTGACCTGCGTCAACGGCACGGCGCGCCTGGAGATCGCCGACGACGGCGTCGGGATCGGGGCGCCGGCGGGCGGCGGCGGCGCCGACGACCTGCGCGGCTTCGGCCTCTCCACGATGGAGGCGCGGGCGGCGGCCGTGGGCGGGCGCCTGCATGTCGCCTCCGCGCCCGGCGGTGGCACCACGGTGACGGTGGAGGTGGCCATCTCGTGATTCGGGTGCTGATCGTCGACGACCATCCGGTGGTGCGCGAGGGTCTGCGCGCCGTCCTGGCGCGCTTTGCCGACTGCGAGGTCGTGGCCGAGGCCGGGACGGCCGACGAGGCCGTCTCCCTGGCGGCGCTGCACCGGCCCGATCTGGCCCTGGTCGACCTGCGCCTGGGTGGCGGTTCGGATGGCGTGGCCGCCGTCCGGCGCCTGCCGGCGCTCCCCTGCGTCATCCTGAGCGCCTTCCGCGACGAGGCCGGGTTCCTCGACGCCATGGCCGCGGGCGCCCGCGGCTACATCCTCAAGGGCAGCTCGCCGGATGACCTGCACCGTGCCGTCCGCGACGCCGCGGCCGGCGGCATGGCCGTCGATCCCTCGCTGGCGCCGCTGCTGGTCCGCCGCGACCCGCTCCTCAGCCCGCGCGAGCGTGAGGTCCTGCAGCACCTGGCGCTGGGACTGGCCAACAAGGAGGTCGCCGACCGGCTCGGCATGGCCGAGAGCACCGTCAAGACGCACCTGGAGAGCATCTACCGGAAGCTGGCGGTCTACGACCGGACGGCCGCAGTGACGGAGGGCCTGCGCCGGGGGCTTGTGCGGCTACCCGACGGGGGCGGCATGTAGCACCGTCGGCCCGCCTCGGCATGTGTTACTGTATGCACATGATGGAACACCGGATGCAGCTTCTGCTGGACGAGGCGCGCTACCGCAAGCTCGCGAGAGAGGCGCAACGCCGTGGGACATCTGTGGCAGCGGTCATCCGTGACGCCATCGATCGGCTGCCCGATGGTGCGGACGCCCGACGTCGCGCTGCGGATGCGATCCTGGCCGCGGAGCCGATGCCGGTGCCCGACGATCCTGCGGATCTTCGCCGTGAGCTCGACGCCGCCCACATGCGGATGCCAACGTGATCATCCTCGACACAACCGTGCTACTTTACGCGGTCGGTGCCGAGCATCCGCTCCGGGACCCGTGTCGTCGGGTCGTCGACGCCTGCGGCGCCGGACGCCTGGCAGGTGCCACAACCATTATGGCGCTCCAGGAGTTCACCCATGTTCGTGCCCGGCGCCGACCGAGGGACGAAGCGGCTGCGCTGGCCCGTGAGTATGCGGGCCTGCTCGATCTCCTGGAAACGGAGGGGGACGAATTCGATTTGGCCCTTGACCTGTTCTGCCAGCATCCGTCCCTTGGGGCGTTCGACGCGACGCTCGCCGCCGTGGCCATCCGACGTGAGGCGGAGGCGCTCATCTCGGCAGACCGCGCCTTTGGGGACGTGCGGGGCCTGTCGTGGATCGATCCGGCCAGCCCTGACCTCCTCCGGATCCTGGGCTGACGCGGTGGCGCTTACACCGTCGCAAGCCAAGAAGCTCGGGCTGCGGCCCGGCCATCGCGTCGCGCTCGATCAGCCGCCCCCCGGCTGGTCGCTGGCCGCCCCGCCTCCCAATCTGGTGTATGTCGGCGCCACGCAGCCGGCCGACGTCGTAGTCGGCTTCTTCAGAGCCGCCGCGCAGCTGCCAGAGCGCCTGCCGGACCTTGCTCAGCGCATCCGCCCGGACGGTGCCCTCTGGGTCGCCTGGCCGCGGCGCGCCGCCGGCCACACGAGCGACATCACGGACCACATCGTCCGCCGGCACGCGCTCGCCCTCGGCTTGGTCGACGTCATGGTAAGCGCGGGTCCCTCCCGCACGCACGCGGGGTCAAACGTCGCCGCCATCGACGACGACTGGTCAGGCCTGCGCTTCGTGCGCCGCGCCCCGACCGTCATCGTCCTCAACGGCGCCTCCAGCGCCGGCAAATCCAGCATCGCCCGCGCGCTGCAGGCGCTGCTGCCCGACCCCTGGCTGACCTTCGGCGTCGACACGTTCGTCGATGCGCTGCCACCTGAGGGCAGCTGGGCCGCCGCGGGTCAGGCGATCGACTTCCACCCCGACGGGTCGATCAGCGTCGGCCCGCGCTTCCGGGAGCTGGAGGAGCTCTGGATGGCGGGCGTCGCCGCGATGGCCCGCGCCGGCGCGCGCATCATCCTCGACGAAGTCTTCCTGTCAGGCGGGCAGGGCCAGGCGCGCTGGCGCAAGGTCCTCACCGGCCTCGATGTCCTCTGGGTCGGCGTGCGCTGCGACCCCGACGTCGCCGAGGCCCGCGAGGCCGCCCGCGGCGACCGCATCGCCGGCATGGCCCGGCTGCAGGCGGCGCAGGTGCACGCCGGCGTCGCCTACGACCTGGAGATCGACACGACGGCGACCGATCCCGGCGCGTGTGCGCGGATGATCCAGGCGCACATCGAGCCCGCGGGCTGACTCGCCGCGCCGCCGTCTTACCGGGGTGCTAGATAATCACGGAGGCCGAGACCGTGGAAAGCGTCTCCGTGTCGGCCAAGGTCCAGCTGGTGATCCCCAAGGCACTGCGACAGCGCGTCGACCTGCAGGACGGGGGTCGGGTCGTGGTGCGCGTCGACCAAGGGCACATCATCCTCGAACCGGTGCCCGCGGAAGGCTCGGGCTGGCGCAAGTGGCGCGGCGCGCTGAAGGGTGCGCGCGCACTGGCGGAACTCTCAGCCGAGCACCGGGCTGAGGTGGCGTCTGATGCCAAAGGTGCTTGATTCGTTCGCGCTCCTGGCGTGGATGCAGAACGAGGCGTCCGCCCCGGTCGTCGATGCGCTGCTGGTTGCCGCGGAGGCCGGCGACCTCCGGCTCCTTGTATCCATCGTCAGCATCGGCGAGGTGTACTACCGACTTGCCAAAGCCGGTGGCGGCGAACAGGCCGCCGAGTTCCGACGCGACGTTCGCCGGCGGACCTTCCCCTTCACGGTCGTGCCAGCCAACAACGCACGTGTCTGGCAAGCCGCGACGATCAAGGCTCGGCACGCCGTGGCGTACGCTGACGCCTTCGCCGTCGCCCTCGCCCAAGAACTGCGCGCCCCAGTCATCACCGGCGATCCCGAGATTCTGGCCCTGCGCGGCGACCTGGCGGTGGAGGTCGAGCCCCTGAGCCGCTGACCCACGACCCGCCCCGCCCGGGAAGCCGTGTGGGTGGGGCCACGCGTACGCGTGGCCCCTCACAACATCGCTGCCATTGTGCCGCCTCCCGAACCAAGCAGGACCCCGTTCCGGCCGGGGCGAAGGGCGCTTGTTGCGGGAGGGGTTTTCAGCGTGCTGGAATCGTTGAAGTGGCGGCTTGTCGGACCGCATCGCGGCGGGCGCGTCGCCGCCGTCGCCGGCCATCCCACCGATCCGCAGGTCTTCTACTTCGGCGCCTGCGCCGGCGGCGTCTGGAAGACCGATGACGCGGGCTGGACCTGGCAGAACGTCTCCGACGGGTTTTTCACCTCGGCGTCCATCGGGGCCATCGCCGTGTCCGAGGCGGACTCCAACGTGGTCTACGCGGGCACGGGCGAGTGCTCCATCCGCGGCAACGTCGTCAGCGGCGACGGCGTCTACCGGAGCACCGACGGCGGGCGCACGTGGAAGCACATCGGGCTGCGCGAGACCCGCCACATCGGCCGCGTGCGCGTCCACCCGCACGACCCCGACACCGTCTACGTGGCGGCGCTCGGGCACGCCTTCGGACCCAACCCGGAGCGCGGGGTCTACCGCAGCCGCGACGGCGGCAAACACTGGGACCTGGTGCTCCACCGCTCGCCCAGGGCGGGCTGCGTGGACCTCAGCCTGGACCCGACCAACCCGCGCATCATGTACGCCGGCTTCTGGGAGAGCCAGCGCTATCCGTGGGGCATGGACAGCGGCGGCCCCGGCAGCGGGCTCTTCAAGTCCACCGACGGCGGCGACACGTGGACCGACCTCACCGGGCGCGGCGGGCTGCCCAAGGGCCTGACGGGCAAGCACGGGGTGGCCGTCTCCCCGGCGCGGCCCTCGCGCGTGTGGGCGCTGATCGAAGCCGACGACGGCGGGCTCTTCCGCTCCGACGACGCGGGGCAGAGCTGGACCCGCGTCAACGAGCAGCGCGAGCTGCGCCAGCGCGCCTTCTACTACACGCACCTCTACGCGGACCCCACGGACCCCGAGGTCTGCTACGTGCTGAACTTCCACTTCTGGCGGTCGGACGACGGCGGCAGGACGTTCAGCAACATCCCGACGCCGCACGTGGATAACCACGACCTGTGGCTCGATCCGCGCGACCCGCGGCGGCTGATCGAGGGCAACGACGGCGGCGCCTGCATCTCCTTCAGCGGCGGCGCCTCCTGGTCGACCCTCTATAACCAGCCGACGGCGCAGTTCTACCACGTGGCGACCGACACGCGCTTCGCCTACCGTCTCTACGGCAGCCAGCAGGACAACACGACCTGCTGCATCCCGAGCCGCACGGGCAAGGGCGCCATCACGCTCGGCGACTGGTACCCCGTCGGCGGTGGCGAGAACGGTCACATCGCCCCGCGGCCCGACGATCCCGACATCGTCTACGCGGGCGACCACACCTCGCTCACGCGCTACGACCACCGCACCGGCCAGAGCCAGCAGATCACGGTGTGGCCCGAGCGGCCGTCCGGCTGGGGCAGCGGCGACCTGAAGTACCGGCTGCAGTGGACGTATCCCGTGCATCTGAGCCCGCACGACCCGAACGTGCTCTATGTCGGCGCGCAGTGCGTGCTGCGCAGCACGGACGAGGGCCGCTCCTGGGAGGAGATCAGCCCCGACCTCACGCGGGCCGAGCCGTCGACGATGGTGGCCTCGGGCGGGCCGATCACCAAGGACAACTCCGGGGCCGAGTACTACGCGACGGTCTTCGCCCTGGCGGAGTCGCCGCGCAGCAGGGGCCTGATCTGGGCGGGCTCCGACGACGGCCTGATCCACGTGACCCGCGACGGAGGCAAGACCTGGCAGAACGTCACGCCGGCGACCTCGCTGCTGCCCGAGTGGTCGCGGATCAGCATCATCGAACCCTCGCCCCACGACCCGGCCACGGCCTACGTGGCGGCCAACCACTACCAGCAGGACGACAACCGGCCGCTGCTGCTGAAGACAAGGGACTGCGGGGCGAGCTGGACGCCCATCGTGGGCGGCATCGGCGAGGGCGACTTCACGCGGTGCATCCGCGAGGACCCGACGCGGCGCGGCCTGCTGTACTGCGGGACGGAGAGCGGCGTGTACGTCTCGCTCGACGACGGCGCCAGCTGGGACCATGGGCTGCAGCGCAACCTGCCCGTCGTGCCCGTGCACGACCTGGTGGTCCACGGCACCGACCTCGTGGCGGCCACGCACGGCCGCTCCGTCTGGATCCTGGATGACCTCACCCCGCTGCGGCAGCTGACGGACGAGGTGCGGCAGGCGGCCGCCCACCTGTTTGAGCCGCGCACGGCGTACCGGGTGCGGGGCGGCGGCGGCTGGGCCCAGGCCGGAGGTGCGGAGGGGCGCGACTACCTCTCGGCCGCGGGCGTCGTCGTGACCCAGGTCCAGCATGGCGGCGAGACGCGCTACCTCGACGCGGGGGCCAATCCGCCGGCGGGGGCCGTGATCCACTACCACCTGCGCGAGGCGCCCGCCGGCGAGGTCACGCTCGGCGTTTACGACCCGGCCGGCCAACTGGTGCGTGAGTTCACCAGCAGGGCGGCGGCCGGCGACGGCGCCGGCCCCGGCGATGTGTACCAGCGGGGGGCGGGCGGCGGCCGCGAGCCGCGCGTGCCGGCCGCGGCGGGCATGAACCGGTTCGTGTGGGACCTGCGCCACCCCGGCGCCAGGGCGGCGGAGGGCAGCCCGGCCTCGCCGGGGGGCGGCGGCCCGACCGTGGTCCCCGGCACCTACCGGGTGCGGCTGACGGTGGGCGGCGCCTCGTACGACCGCACCTTCGAGGTGCGCCTGGATCCCGACGTGAAGGCCAGCCAGGCCGACCTGGAGGCCCAGTGCAAGCTGCTGCTGCAGGTCCGCGACAAGCTGGGCGAGACGAACGCGGCGATCAGCCAGGCGCGGAGCCTGCGGGGCCAGGCGGACGCCTGGGCGGCGCGCGCCAGGGGCCGGAGCGGGGCCGAGGCCGTGGTGGCGGCCGGCGAGGCCATGGCGGCCAAGCTCACGGCCGTCGAGGAGCAGCTGGTCCAGACCAAGAACAGGTCGAACCAGGACTCGCTGAACTACCCCGTGATGCTGAACGCGAAGCTGCTCGGCCTGCTGATGTCCATCGGCGCGGCCGACGCGGCGCCGACGCGCCAGCAGGGTCAGGTCTACGCGGACCTGGCCGCCCGGGTCGACACGCAGCTGAAGGCCCTGGGCGCCGTGCTGGAGACGGACGTGCCGATGTTCGACGCGACGGTGCGCGAGGCGGGCATCCCGCCCGTCGGCACCGCATAGGGATCGCCCTGGGATGGGTGGGCGGGCCTCCCTTGCGGGGGGCCGCCCACCCCCGATACGCTTGGGTATAAGCCTGCCCATTCCACACTGGGGAGTGATGGTGATGCTCGAACAGTTCAACTGGCCGGCGATCTTCGGCGAATCGCTGACCTACGACGACTTCCTGACGAAGCACGGCACGGAGGCCCACCAGCAGCGCTGGGCCAACATGGACGCCCGCATCCAGCTGACCCCCGCCCAGCGCGAGCTGGTCGGCGGCTTCGCCCGCGAGATGAACGTCTTCGTGCTCTCGGGCGCGTGGTGCGGCGACTGCGTGAACCAGGTGCCGATCATGAAGCACATCGCCGAGGCCAGTCCCAAGATCAACCTGCGCCTGCTGGACCGCGAGGCCAACCCGCCGCTGCGGGACGCGCTGGTGATGAACGGCGGGGCGCGCGTGCCGGCCGTGGTCTTCCTGAGCGAGGACTGGCAGGTCTGCGGCGTCAGCGGCGACCGCGTGATCGCGTACTACCGGCAGATGGCCAAGGACCGCCTGGGCCCGGCCTGCCCGACCGGCATCGTGCCGCCGGGCGAGGGCCTGCTCGCCGAGGCCGTGCAGGAGTGGGTCGCCGAGTTCGAGCGCTACCAGCTGATGCTGCGCCTCACGGGCCGGCTGCGCGAGAAGCACGGCGACTGAGGAGCCGACTTGGGGGCGCCACGCGATCGCGTGGCGCCTTCACTCCGTATGGGCAGCTTGGCCAGCTCCGCGTGGGCTGGCATGCTTCCACAACGTGCGCGGCGACGTGGCAGGGCGCCTTGGCCTGGACTGCGCCGCCCTCGGGCCGACCCACCCCGCCATGGTCTGACGCGCCCTGACGGCGTTCGGCCGCGAGGGGCCCGACGCCGCACGCCCCGGCTGCGACCACCCCTTCCACCGGCCTCGGCCGGCTGGATGAGCCTGACGGGCGAGCCGGACGGCCCGCCCGCCAAGACAGGCCTCTCACTCGTGGACCTGTCCGCCGGTCTGGCCGCCGCCCTCGGCCTTGACGGCCAGCATTCTGCGGGCCCGCCAGACCGGGGAGGGCGTCGACCTCGACGTCACCCTCTGCGGGCCGGCCCTGGCCATGCTCGGCCATGCGGGCACCTGGACGATGCCGGCCGGCTGGACGCCACGGCGCCACCGGCTTTCGGCCCACCCCTCATCGTCCCGTTCCGGGTGCTGCCGACGGCCGACGGCCACATGGCGATCGCCCGTACCAAGGAGAAGTTCTGGGCCACCTTCGGCGAGCGGGCCGGCCGCCCTGACCTGCTGGCCCGCTACCCGCGCATGGCGGACCGCATGGCCGCGCGCGATGCGCTGGCCGGCGAGCTGGAGGGCCTGACCCGCACGCGCACGACCGGCGCCTGGGTGGCGCTGCTGGCCGAGGCCGTGCCGTGCGCCCCCCTGCGGACGGTGCCCGAGGCCCTCGCCTCCGGCGATGCGGAGGCCCAGGGCGTGGCTGTCGCCTACGACCCCCCGACCCCGGGCCGCGTGCGGACGGTCGGCTCCCCCCATCCGCACCGCCGGCTCGCGCCCCCTGGCCGTGCGCGGCCCGACCCTCGGCGAGCATGCGCGCCAGGTGCTGCGCGAGCTGGCCGGCCTCGACGACGCCGAGATCGACGGGCACGCCCAGGACGGCGTGATCGGCGTGGGGCCGCCACTGGCGGCAGGCTGAGCCGGGGCCGCGCACCGCCCTGGCAGGGTGGCGCCTC
>DAHVAF010000291.1 GCA_027314765.1 Clostridia bacterium
CCCGCCCGCTCCGTTGACTCCGTGAGCGGGCGGGAGTGACCCGCCCGCTCCGTTGACTCCGTGAGCGGGCGGGAGTGACCCGCCCGCTCCATGGCCTCGAACATGAGGCTCTGGTGCAGCCCCGGTACCGAAGGTACCTCCACACCCCACTCAGCTTCAAATCGCGCACGAGCCACCGGATCTGCCACGTCCCACGTCCCCGGCAGCTTGTTGGGGAGGCAGCCCATGTCGCCGCCGCCCTGCACGTTGTTCTGGCCGCGCAGGGGGTCGAGCCCTGACCCGTAGCGCCCGACGTGCCCCGTCAGGTTCGCCAGGTTGCAGAGGGCATACACGCCGTCCGTCGCGTTGTGGTGCTCCGTGATCCCCAGCGTCCACGTGATGATGGCGCGCTGGGCCGTGGCATACATGCGCGCCACCTCGCGGATGCGGTCGGCCGGGATCCCCAGGATTCCCTCCGCCCGCTCCGGCGGGTACGCCTCAACGCACGTGGCGTACCCCTCATACCCCGTCGTCGCGTTCTCCACAAAATCGCGGCACTGCAGCCCCTCGGCGATGATCACGTGCCCGATGGCGTTCGCCAGCGCGATGTCGCCGCCCACCGGGATCTGCAGGTGGATGTCGGCGAACTCCGCGGTCGCCGAGACACGCGGGTCCACGACCACCATGCGCGCGCCGTTTCGGATGCCGCGCAGCATGTGGTGGAACATGATCGGATGCGTCTCACGCGGGTTGCTGCCCCAGAGGAAGAGGAGGTCGGTGTGCTCCATCTCCTCGTAGGACGTCGTCCCGCCGCCTGCGCCGTAAACCGTCCCCAGACCGGAGACGCTGGGCGCGTGTCAGGTCCGGTTGCAGCTGTCGATGTTGTTGGTGCCGATCGCCGTCCGCATGAACTTCTGGGCCACGAAGTTAAGCTCGTTGGAGGCCTTGCTGCACGAGAAGCAGCAGAGGGCATCCGGCCCGTGCGCCGCCCGGATGGCGGCCATGCGGCCGGCGACGTGGTCCAGCGCCTCGTCCCAGCTCACCGGCTGCAGCGCGCCACCCTTGCGCAGAAGCGGCTCGGTCAGGCGCGGCAGCGGCCGGCGGAAGCCTCGGGCTGGCATCGCGGATCCCCCTCGGAAGCCGTTTTGGTGGGCGGCGCGTACGCGCCGCCCGTCACGAATACTTGATCGCGACGTTCTTGATTTGGGTGTACGTGTTCAGGGCCTCCAGCCCCTTCTCGCGGCCGTACCCGCTCCGCCCGTAGCCGCCAAAGGGCATCTCCACGCCGCCGCCGGCGCCGTACGTGTTCACGAAGACCTGGCCCGAGCGCAGCCCGGCGGCCAGGGCGTGGGCCCTGGCGAGGTCCGCAGTCCAGACGGCGGCCACCAGGCCGTACTGCGTCGAGTTGGCGATCTTCAGCGCATCGTCGGCGTCGCGGAACGTGATGGCGGTCAGCACGGGGCCGAAGATCTCCTCCTGCGCGATGCGGGCGTCGGCGCCCACCCCGGCCAGCAGCGTCGGCTGGATGAAATAGCCGCCGGACAGGTCCGCGCGCTCGGGCACCCCGCCGCCCGCCAGCACCTGCGCCCCCTCGGCGCGGCCGGCCTGGATCAGACCGAGGATGCGCTCGCGCTGCTGGCCCGTGATGACGGGGCCGAGGTCGGGGTCGTCGACGCCGCGGCCGATGCGGATGCCGGCGAAGCGGCGGGCGATGTCCGCAAGTACGCGGTCCGCGGCGGACTCCTCCACGAGCAGGCGCGAGCCGGCGGAGCAGGTCTGACCGGCGTTCTGGACGATCGAGCGCACGACGGTGGGCAGGGCCGTGTCCATGTCGGCGTCCGCGAAGACGACGTTCGGCGACTTGCCGCCCAGCTCCAGGGCGACGGGCACGATGTTGCGGGCGGCGGCCTGGGCCACCAGGATGCCGACCTCGACGGAGCCCGTGAAGGTCAGGTGGCGGATGCCGGGGTGGGCGGCCAGGGCGGCGCCGGCCTCGGGGCCGTAGCCGGTGACCACGTTCAGCACGCCGGGCGGCAGGCCGGCCTGCTGCGTCAGCTCCCCCAGGCGCAGCACGGTGAGCGCGGCTTCCTCGGCCGGCTTGAGCACGACCGTGTTGCCGGCGGCAAGGGCGGCGGCGATGGCGCGCGAGCCGATCTGCAGCGGGTAGTTCCAGGGGATGATCTGGCCGACGGCGCCCCAGGGTTCGCGGATGGTGTAGTCCAGGATCCCGGGCGCGATGGGGATCGTGTGGCCGAGGATCTTGTCGGCCACCCCGCCGTAGAACTCGTAGTAGCGGGCGGCGACGTCGACGTCGGTGCGGGCCTGGTGAAGCGGCTTGCCCGTGTCCTGGCTCTCCAGGCGGGCGAGGTCGTCGCGCTCGGCGCGGATCAGCTCGGCCACCCGCAGCAGCAGGCGGCCGCGGTCGGCCGGCGCCATCCGCGGCCAGGGCCCCGCGGCGAAGGCCTCCTGGGCCGCGGCGACTGCGCGGTCGATGTCCTCGGCGTCCCCGCGGGCCAGGCGGGCCAGCTCCTGCCCCGTCGACGGGTCGATGGTGGGGAGGGCCTCGCGGCTGCGGCTTCCCACCCATTCGCCGGCGATGTAGTGCTGGCGGGTCGCGGTCGGCATGGCGGCGCACCCCCTACGGTCCATGGTAGCGCGTCGAGCGGCGGCCGCCCCAGGGGGTTGAGCGGGCAACGCCTCGGTGGGGAGCGCGGTGGGGGGAGCGTGTGGCGCCTTTCGAGCGGCCGCGCGCCGCAATGCCGCGGCCTGCCGGGGGTGGCGGCGGGCCCGATCCGCCCGCCGCCCGGCCCAACTCAGTCGGCGGCGCTCCCGCTCGCCTTCGCCGACCAGCTGCGGACCGTCTGCGGGATCGAGAGGACGATGTACAGCACAAAGCCGATGAACGGCATCGAATGCCAGAACGTGTCGTGCAGGCTGAGGCCCAGGTAGAGGTTGATGGCGATGGTGAGCAGGAACGCGGCCACGGCCCGCCAGTTGACGGCGGCGACGCCCTCCAGGCCCTCCGGGTAGCGCAGCCGGCGGACCACGAAGTAGTCGGCGATCATGACGCCGGCCAGGGCCGGCAGGGCGTAGCCGATGTCGCCGATCCAGCCGAGGAAGGCGCCGATGATGCCGTGCGCCACGCCGTAGTAGCCGATGGCGATGCCGATGATGCCGACGGCGATGTTGGTGGCCACGCGTCCGATGCCCAGGGCGTTGCTGACGGCCAGGCTGGCGGCGTAGAGCTCGTTCATCTCCACGGTGATGCTCTGGACGATGAAGGCGACCGTCGCCAGGGCCGAGATGCCGAGCAGGCCGAAGGCCTTGCCGAGGTCGGAGGCGCCGAGGCTGAGGCCGAGGATCAGGCCCAGCAGGTTGAAGCCGAAGTTGCCGACCACGAACTCGGCGATGCTGGTGCTGACCACCGTCCAGCCGTTCTTGCCGAAGCGCATCAGGTCGGGCGAGATGATGGCGCCGGCCATCCACTTGGAGACGCCGAGGCCGATCATGGTGGCAAGGGCCATCTTGCCGGCCAGCTTCGGCGTGATGGCGGCGATGGCGTGAAGGCCCCCCGCGTGGTGGACGGCGGCGATGTCGGCGATGACCACGAGGACGATCATCAGCGGCACGCCGATGCGGCTGGCCCACTTCAGGCCGCCGGCGAAGCCGAGGGCCGAGATGACCAGGAAGATCGCGCCCAGCACGACGCTGTAGAGGCCGAGAATGGCGGGGTTGGTGTGTCCCGGGAACACGTCGACGGTGATGCCGAGGATGTAGCCGTAAAAGCCGGCGATGATGACGGCCATGACCAGGGAGACGAGGCGGCTGCCGTCGCGCCCGAAGATGAAGCGCGAGGAGAGGGCGAACGAGGTGCGCTCGCGCACGCCGATGTAGCCGATCAGCATGGAGGCGCCGGCGACCAGGGCCGAGTAGCCGAGGGCGATCAGCAGGGCCTGCCAGAAGCCGAAGAAGAGGCCGATCGTGTACCCGAAGAGCAGGTCCGAGCTCGACACCGTGACGCCCCTGCGGACCAGCGCGATGTCGAGCGTGGACTGCTGGGCCGATTGCGGCACGCGCTGCAGGGAATAGTCGTCCAGCGACTCACGCACGGCGGCCACGCGGCATCCCCCTCCTCATACGACCCGCAGCTCCCGCGACGTCCGGGTGAGCATCCGGTACCCGGTCTCCGTCACCACCACCGTGTCCTCGACCTGCAGCCCGCCGAAGCCGATCTCGTAGTACGGGGTCTCGACCTCCAGCACCATGCCACGCTCCAGGACCGTCTCGTCGGTGGCGTTCAGGGTCGGCCGGTCGTAGACGTCAAGCCCGATGCCGTGGCCGACGTGGTGGCGGCGGTAGTGCGGGATCCCCGCCGCGCGCGTGGCCTCCACGGCGGCGGTGAAGACGTCGCGGGCCCGGGCGCCGGCGCGGACGGCACGGAGCGCGGCGTCCTCCCCGGCCAGGATGGCGGCGTAGTAGGCGCGCTGCTTGTCCGAGGCCGCGCGGAAGGCGGCCGTGCGCGAGATGTCGGAGGCGTAGCCCTCCGTGCGGCAGCCGATGTCGAAGCGGATGAGGTCGCCCGCCGCCAGGGCGCGGGCGCCGGGCACGGCGTTCGGCAGGGCCCCGCGCTCGCCGAAGGCGATGACGGTGAAGAGGGGCGAGCTGCCCTGGGCGATCGTCTCCCGGTCGAAGACCTTCGCCATGTCGGCCTCGGTCATCCCCGGGGCGGCGGCCGCCAGGGCGGCCTCGTACGCCGCCTCGATGGCGGTGACAGCGCCCGTGAGCCGCCGGATTTCGTCTGGGGTCTTCACCATGCGGATGCGGTCCAGCAGCTCGGCGCCCGGGATGACGCGAGCGCCGAAGCGCTCGCGCACAAATGCCAGCTCGGCCGGGGCGATCCCGCGCTCGTCCAGGGCGATCCGCGCCGACTTCGGCAGCGCCTCCAGCTCGGCCGTCAGGGCGTCGCGGGCCGTGGGGCGGGACTCCCCCAGCGCCACCGCGGCGAACCGCTTCATCTCCTCGGTCTCCGCCGGGCCGGCCTCCGTGTAGAAGGTGCCGTAGAAGGCCATCCGCACGCCCTCCGGCGGGAACTGGGCGTACATGTCGGCGTCGGCGATGGGGCCCACCACCGACGTGCGCGCGCCGTCGTAGATCGCGTAGACCTGCGAGGTGGGCAGAAAGCGCTGGCTGAACGGCTGGTACCCGCTCACGTACATCACGTTCGGGTAGCTCGTGCCCACAAGGACGTCGGCGCCGGCCGCGGCCATCAGCGCCGCCGCCCGCTCCCGGTTCATCACCCGCTCACCACCGTTTCCGCGAAGAGGCGCATCACGAGGGGACC
>DAHVAF010000105.1 GCA_027314765.1 Clostridia bacterium
ACTTGCCGAAGCGGACGAGATCCAGCTCGCGCCCCGGAATCCACTGCTTGATCATGTAGGGACCGGTGCCGATGAGCTTGGCGCCCGGGATCTGCTGGTACTTGCCGCCCGACATGTACTGATCGATCTGCTTCTTCTCGAGCACGAACATCTGCTGGTTCGGAATGGCCAGCGCCGAGATGAAGGCGCCGTTCGGCTGGCTGAAGGTCACCACGAACGTGTTGGGATCCGGTGCCGTCGCCGAGGTCATGTTCGCCAGCAGCGCCTGGGCGCGGCTGGACAGGGCCTCCCACCGCTTGAAGGACGCCAGCACGTCCGCGGAGGTCATCGTGGTGCCGTCCTGGAACAGGACGCCCTTCCGCAGGTGGAAGGTGAAGGTCTTGCCGTCGGGCGACACCGTGTAGCTGCTGACCAGCAGCGGTGTGAAGCCGTTCTTGGCGTTGAGCGTGAAGAGCTGCTCGACGACGTTGATGTCGATGTCCTGGGTGACGTTGGCCGTCTGCCACATCGGATCCAGCCCGGGCGGGTCGGAGTTCAGGGCGACGGTGAGGGTGCCCCCCTTCTGGGGGGAGGCGGCGGTCGCCGGGGCGCTTGAGCTGGTCGTCGCCGCCGGCGCCGTCGCGGTCGATGGCTGGCTGCTGCCCGACGTCGCCGCGCCGCCGCATCCGGCCACGAGGACGGCAAACGCCAAAACGGCCGCCAATCGTGCGGGGATCCTCAATCCATACACACCTCCTGCAGATCCCGTTCGTTCGGCGGCACGTGGCCACTTCCTGCCGCGGATCACCACTTCGAGCGATATCGACATCGAGCAATCGAGTGATCCAAGAGTCGACCGGCGCTTGGACCCCCGAGCAGCGTCCACCCGACCACGGCCCCATGGGACCCGAGCCGCCGCGCCGAGCGGCCATGCCGCGGCCGTCCAAAGGGTGCCTCGTCAAGGCCAGACGGCCCCACCACGGCCGCGCCCCCCGCCGCTCCGCCCCCCGCGTGCTACCCTCGTGCCACAGGGAGGCGAGGGCCATGTCCGTGCGGGTGGTGATCGCCGACGACCACGCCGTGGTGCGCGAGGGCACGCGCCAGATCCTGGAGCGCCAGCCCGGCGTGGAGGTCGTGGGCGAGGCTGCCGACGGCCCCGGCGCGCTCGCGGCCATCCGCGGCGCCAGGCCCGACGTGGCCGTCCTTGACCTGCGGCTGCCCGGCCGGAGCGGCATCGACGTCACGCGCGAGGCGACCGCTGAGCAGCCGAGCCTCCGTGTCCTGATCCTCAGCGCGTACGACGACGAGGATTACGTGATCGCGGCGGTGCAGGCGGGCGCCTCCGGGTACGTGCTGAAGACCGTGACGGAGGACGAGCTGGCCTCGGCCGTCGGCCGCGTGGCCCGCGGCGAGGCCGTGGTGGCGCCGACCCTCGTGCACAAGCTGGCGGAGCGGTGGAGCCGCCCGCCGGCCGCCGCCCGCGACCCGCTCACGGAGCGCGAGAGCCAGGTGCTGGCCCTCGTCGTGCAGGGCCTCCGCAACCGGGAGATCGGCGAGGAGCTGGGCCTCAGCCCGCGCACGGTCGAGGTCCACCTGAAGAACGTGTACGGCAAGCTCGGGGTGCGGAGCCGCACGCAGGCCGTGGCGTACGCCAGCGCGCAGCGGCTCTTCGCGGGCGCGGGTGCCGCGGCCGGCGCCAGCGGCGGTGGCGACCCCGCCGGCCCCCCGCCATGAGCCTTCGCCTGCGCGAGCCGCGCTTCTGGGCCGTGCAGGGTCTCGTCGTCCTCATCGCCGCCGCCGATGCGGTTGGCGACAACGTGATGCCGGAGCTTCACATCATCTCGCTGTTCATGGTGCTGCTCTTCTTTGTGCCGGTCACCTACGCCGCTCTGAACTTCGGCTTCCCGAACGCCCTCGCCACGGCGGCCTGGTGCGTGCTGGCGGACACGCCCATCATCTTTCTGGACCACCAGGGCACCACCCGCGTCGAGGAGCTCCTGCAGCTGGCCGCGCTGGTGGGCGTGGCCGTCTTCGTCGCCAGCCGCGTCGACCGCGCGGAGGCCGCCGAGCGGAAGTACCACGCACTCTTCGAGCACAGCCCGCAGGCGGTGGTGCTGCTGGATGGCGCCGGGCACGCGCGCGACATCAACCCCGCCGCCGCCGACCTCCTGGGTGCAGTGCCGCCGGCCGCCGTCCTGGAGGCCGACGCCCCCTTCGCGCTCCAGCGCCCCGATGGCCGCCGCATCTGGCTTGAGCCTCTGCGCACCCTGATCGCGGATGGCCTGGTCCAGCTCCAGCTGCGGGACGTGACAGAGGCGCGCCAAAGGCAGGATTCGCTCCGCGCGTTTGCACGCGCGGTCCTTGCGGCCCAGGAAGAGGAGCGGCGGCGGTTGGCGCAGGAGATCCACGACGACACCATTCAGTCGGTGGTGCTGCTCTGCCGGCGCATGGACACCCTGGCCCGCGGCGCCGCCCCGGAGCTCGCGTCCGGGATCGCCGATCTGCGCCGCGAGGCCGAGGACACCATCCACCGCCTGCGCCGCCTGACCCGCGCCCTGCGGCCCTCAGTCCTGGACGACCTCGGCCTTGTGGCCTCGCTCCGCCAGGTCGTGGAGGACTTTCAGGCGCGCACAGGCGTGCAGGCCCGCTGCGATGCCACGGGCGACCCGCGGCGCCTGGCGCCGGAGGTGGAGCTGGGCCTCTTCCGCATCGCCCAGGAGGCCGTCCACAACGTGGAGCAGCACGCCCACGCACGCCGGCTGGCCGTGCGGCTGGCCGTCGGTACCGGCGCGGCCGTGCTCGCCGTGGCCGACGACGGGGTGGGGCTGGCCGGCACCGCCGACCCGCCCGGCGACCACCTGGGCCTGGTGGGCATGCGCGAGCGCGCCCACCTGCTGGGCGGCACCCTGCGCATCCGCTCGCGGCCCGGCCGTGGGGTCCAGCTGCGTCTGCGCGTGCCCGCCTGAGCCCGCCGGAAACCGGGCGTCTCCGCTTGCAGGAATCGGTTCCGCCACCGCGAAATCCGGCCCCGACGCCACAACCGGATGCGGAGCGCCGCGGGCGGAGACGGGACAGCCCGCGCGGTTCGAAGGCGATGGCCAGATCGCCGGGCGACTGCGCGGGCTCTTTTTATCCGAGCGTTGGCGTTGGCGGGGGAGAGGGGGCGCGGCGGCCCTGGCGCGGTACATTCTCGCCCTGGACCAGGGCACGACCAGCTCGCGGGCCGTCGTCTTCGTGACCTTTCGCGAGGGGTTCGGCCGGCGCCCTGCGGGTGCTGGAGGTGGCGGCCCGGTGGCCCTGCACGTGGACTGCCAGACGGAACACTTCGACAGCGGACCCGCGGTGGCCCTCGTCCAGGTGCTCGAGCGGCTCGGCTTCCAGATGATCCTCCCGGCGCCCGAACCCGGGTCCTGCGGCGCCGCGTGGATTTCGCAGGGTCGCCCCGGCCGCGCCGTGGCCATGGCCCGCCGCGGGGCCGGCGCCCTGGTCGGGCTGGCCGAGCGGGGGGTTCCCATCCTCGCGCTCAACTCGACGTGCGGGCCGACACTCGGTCGCGAGTGGGCCGGCCTGCTGGGGGTGGCCGCAGGGTGAGGGGGCATCCGGAGGGGACGGCCCGCACCGCCCAGGAGGAGGCGCTGCACAGCCCCGTGATGCCCGCGTTGCGCAAGTCATCCGACATCGAGGCCCTTGCCAGCCATCCGGACATTCGCACCGTGTTTCTGCTCGTCGGCTCGATCGCCGCGACGGGGGCGAGCTGGTCGCGCGCTGCCGGGACTTCGGGAAGTCGGTCTTCCTCCACTTCGACCTGCTGCGCGGGCTGTCCGGCGATGCCGACGCGGTGGCGTTCGTCGCCCGCCGCTGGCGGCCCGACGGCATCATCACGACCCGCCCACAGACTATTGCGGCCGCAGCCCGCCTGGGGCTCGGCACGGTCCAGCGCATCTTCGCCCTCGACAGCCTCGCCGTGGAGACCGGGATCCGGCTTGCCCGCACCGCGCGCCCGACGACGGTCGGGGTGCTGCCCGGCATTGTGCCGCACACCATCGCCCGCCTCGTGGCCGAGCTCAACCGCCCGGTGATCGCAGGGGGCCCGATCGAGAACCCACGCGACGTTCGGCAGGCGCTGGCGGCCGGCGCCCGGGCCGTCTCCGTCAGCCGCCAGGCGGTCTGGACCCTGGCACGGCGCGACCCGCCTCGGCTCAAGGCACTCGGATCCGTGCAAACGGAGGTTTGCCGATGCGAGTCGACCAGGCGATCGCCGAGATCCTGAAGCGCGAAGGGGTGGATACGCTCATCGGCTATCCCCTCACGCCGCTGATCGAAGCCGCGGCAGCCGCCGGCATCCGTCCCATCATCGTCCGCCAGGAGCGCACGGGCATTCACATGGCGGACGGCCTCAGCCGGGTGAGCTCCGGCCGCCGGATCGGCGTCTTTGCCATGCAGCTCGGGCCGGGCGCGGAGAACTCGTTTGGCGGCATCGCCCAAGCGTACAGCGAGTCCGTGCCCATCGTCCTGCTGCCGCAGGGCTACCCGCGGCGTCTGGCCACCCTCCCGCCCAACTTCAGCTCCTACGAGAACGTGGCGCACATCACCAAGTGGCGCGAGTACCTGCACCTGGCCGCTGAGACCCCGCACGTCATGCGGCGCGCGTTCACCCAGGTCCGGAACGGGAGACCGCGGCCCGCGCTCGTGGAGCTGCCCGCCGACGTCCTGGCCGAGGACCTCGGCGCCGCGCTCGACTACCATGCCGGGCCGGCCACCCGCTACGGGCCCGATCCCGCCGCGGTCGACGAGGCGGCGGCGCTGCTCGCGGGGGCTGAGCGCCCGGTGATCGTGGCCGGCCAGGGCGTCCACTACGCGAGGGCCTGGGCGGAGCTCCGCGAGCTGGCCGAGCTTCTGGATGCGCCGGTGGCGACCACCCTCGAAGGCAAGAGCGCCTTCCCGGAGGACCACCCCCTGGCCCTCGGCGCCGCCGGCAAGTCGAGGCCGGCCCCGGTCCTCGAGTTCGTCCGCGCCGCCGACCTGATCCTCGGCGTCGGCTGCAGCTTCTCAAGCACGGCGTACGGACTGGCCATGCCCGCCGGCACGCCGGTGATCCAGGCCACGGTGGCGCCCGACGACCTGGCCAAGGACCTGCCCGTGGTTTGCGGGCTGGTGGGCGACGCGCAGCTGACCTTGGCCATGCTGCTCGCGGCCCTGCGTGAGCGGCTGAAGGCGCGCGGTTCTCGCCCGCCGAGCCGGGCCTCCGCCATCGCCGCCGGCAAGGCCCGCTGGCTGAACGAGTGGCTGCCCAAGCTGACCAGCGCCGAGGTGCCGCTCTCCCCCTACCGCATCATCCGTGACCTCTGGCAGACCGTCCCGGTGGAGCGCACGATCATCACCCACGACGCGGGCAGCCCGCGCGACCAGCTGGCGCCCTTCTGGGAGAGCCGCACGCCGCTCAGCTACCTGGGATGGGGCAAGACGACACAGCTCGGGTACGGCCTCGGGCTGGCCATGGGGGCCAAGCTCGCCCGGCCGGACCACTTGTGCATCAACGTCTGGGGCGACGCCGCCATCGGCATGACCGGGATGGACTTCGAGACGGCGGCCCGCGCCGGGATCCCGATCCTGTCCGTGCTCTTCAACAACCACGCCATGGCGTGCGAGCTGGCCGACATGCCCGTGTCGACCGCCCGCTACCGCGCCACCGACATCGGCGGCAACTACGCGGACTTCGCGCGGGCCCTCGGTGGGTACGGGGAGCGGGTTGAGCAGCCGGGGGATATCGTCCCAGCCATTCGCCGCGCCATCCGCCAAACCGAGGAGGGCCGGCCGGCGCTGCTTGAGTTCATGACCGCGAAAGAGACTGCGCTCTCGTGCGCATGAGGGGCGGCAGGCCGCTGGAGGGGGGCGGGTGCCCGTGACGCTGCCCGCCGCGCCTCGCCGCGGCGTTTCCAGCGCGCGCTGGCGGCTCGACCTGACCGGCTACCTCTTTCTGCTGCCGATGGTCGCGGCGATGTCCCTGTTCGTCCTCTACCCGCTGGAGGAGGTGGTCCGCCTCAGCTTCACCAACAGCAACGGTGTCCACGGCACGTACGTGGGTCTCAGCAACTACGCGTTCATTCTCAACGACCCGGCCTTTCGGCAGGCCGTTTCCAACACGCTGTACATCGGAGGGCTGTCGGTCGGCTTCGCCGTCCTCTGCAGCCTGATCCTGGCGAGCCTGATCCGGTCGCTTCCGGCGTACCAAACGCTGTTCAAGACCGTCTACTTCCTGCCGAACGTGACGTCGGCCATCGCGGCCGCGATCGGCTTCCTCTACCTCTTCTACCCGACCCAGGGGGGCTGGGTGAACGTCGCGCTCGGCTGGGTGCACCTGGGGCCCTTCCCCTGGTTCATCGACCCGAACTTCGCTCCCGTCGGCATGGTCGTCATCTGGGTCTGGCACAGCATCGGCTACCTGGCGCTGATCTGGCTGGCCGGCTTTCAGACCGTTCCGCCCGAGGTCTACGAGGCGGCGGCCGTGGACGGCGCAAGCAGGCTGCGCACGTGGTGGTCGATCACGGTGCCGCTGCTGCGGCCGATCCTGCTCTTCATCCTGGTCATCGAGAGCATCGCCTCGTTCAAGAGGTTCGCCGACGTCTACCAGGTCGGAGGGGCCGACGGGCAACCCGGCGGGTCCCTCACGACCCTGATGGTCTACGTGTACCGCTACGGCTTCGCCAACTTCTCGTTCGGCATCGCGGCCGCCGCGTCCGTGGCGGCGTTCCTGCTCGCCCTGGCCGTGACGCTGATCATCTTCGGCCTCCTGAGGGAACGGGCATGATCGGCGAAGGGCAGGTCGCCCTCCAGGCGGGAATGGGTGCCGCCCCGGCGACGGCGCTCCAGCGGCGGCGGCGGTGGCG
>DAHVAF010000295.1 GCA_027314765.1 Clostridia bacterium
CCTCACCAACTGGGCGAGTCGTTGCCCAGTCGGGAGCCGGACAGGCCGGGACGGCCCCACCGGACACATACAGGTCAGCAAGAGGGGGTGGCAGCGGTGCAGGAGACGCCCAGCCCGACGCGGTGGCAGGCTTGCTCGGCCGAGGACGTGCGGCATCTGGCCTGCATCGCTGCCGCTCAGGCAGCCCGAGACCTCTTGCAGCGCGGCTTTGACCAAGCCGAGGCGGACGGAGCCAACCTCATCGCGCGCAGCCGCCGGATCACGTGGCGTGTGACCAACCGGATCACGTACCGGCCGGGTGCGCGGGCCGAACTGCTCGCGTGCTTCGACGCAGCCGTGACCCGGGCACTTCTCACCCCACTGCCCACGGAATCTCCACGCTGACCTCGGAACCGACCCGTGCCATCACGATCCGGTCGGATAACACCGATCGCAGCAGTTGGCGCTTGTGCCAGACCGGAAGGGCCTGCCACTGCTGCACGGCGGCCAGGCCGTCCAGCGTGTCCTGGATGGCCCGGGCCCGGAGTCTCTGAGCCGCGAGTTGCTCATCGAGCACGGCGAGCCGAGCCTGAGCCCGCTCGTGGTCTGTGCGCAGGCTGACGCGCAGGTCACCCAACTGCCCGAACGGGATCTCGCCGGCACGGGCGGCGCGCAGGATTCGCTCATCCTCAGCCGCGTGTCGCCGCAGTTCCTGCTCGATCGCGTCCCGGGCAGCCTGCAGGGCGGTCCGCTCCTCCTGGATCGTGGCGAGCGCCGGGCTGAGGCGTGCCTCCCGCTCCTCGGTCACCCCGAACAGGTTTAAAAACGCTGCCTCGATCATGGCATTGGCCTCGCGGACGGGGACGTAGCCGCTCAGCTTGCAGTGGGCGGACCTGGTCCGGGCGCACACGTAGTGACCGTGCTCGCCCCGGCCCGTATGGACAAGCGGGCTCCCGCAGGGGCACCGGGAGATCCCGACCAGCAGATAGGGAGATCCGAACGCGCGACTGCCGGTCTTTCCCCGAGCCAGTCGGTGCCGCGTCAGGAAGTCCTGGGCCCTTTCGAACAGCTCCCGATCGATCAACGGGGCAACGGCGTGTGTCGGTCCCTGGTACTTGGGCGCGGCGTTGACCACCTTCTCCAGCTTCGGCCGCCTCCGCCGCGGCACAGGGCCGCCGGGCTGGATCTCGGCATCCAGCGCATCGGGCTTGACCAGCGAGGTGCGGCCGTAGATCGTCTCGCCGATGTAGATGCGGTTGCGCAGGGTGTGGGCCACGGTGCCCGTGTTCCACTCGCGCCCGAAGCGGGTCGGCACGCCTTCGGCGTTGAGCTGGCGGACCACTCGGTTCAGGGACCAGCCCTCCGCCACCAGGGCGAACATGCGGCGAAGGATGGCGGCCTCCTCCGGCTGCTCCAGCCACCGGCCGCGACGGTCGGCATCCAACCGGTAGCCGTACGCCGGCTTGCCGTGCAGTTGCGCGCCGTCGCGGATCCGGCGCTCCTTGCCCGAGCTTGTGCGTTCGCGGATCATCGAGCGCTCGAAATCGGCAAAGGTGGCCAAGATCCCGAAGATGGCGCGGCCGAGGTCCGTCATGGTGTCCAGGGGCTCGGTCGCGCTCTTCAGGTGGCAGCGGCCGCGCCACTCGCGCAGGACCAGGCTGACCGCGTCCACCAGGTTGCGGGAGAGGCGGTCGATCTTATACACGACCACGCAGTCGACCTCGCGCGTCCGCACGTGCTCGCGGAGGCGGTTCATCGCCGGCCGGTCGAGGCTACCTCCGGATTGCCCGTCGTCGATGAACAGGAAGTCGTCGCGGAAGATCCAGCCCTGGCTGGCGACAAAGTGCGTGCAGCGGTCACGCTGTACGTCCAGGGTGGTTCCGCTGCCCTGGTCGTCTGTCGACCAGCGCACGTAGATGGCGACGTGGTCGGGGCGGATGTCCGTGGCCGTGCCCGTGCCCGCATCCCTCCGGCCAAATGAGATGTCCCCGCGCCCAGTATATGTGTTAGCAGAGTGTGAGGTTGGTCATGCTGCTGGGCGCGGTGTGCGGGTATCCCGTCGCCCTGCTGCCCCTGCAGATGCTTCTGGTCAACCTGGTGACCGACGGCCTGCCCGCCCTCGCCCTGGGCCTGGACCCGCCGTCGCCCGAGGTGATGCAGCGGCGCCCGCGCCCGCCGCGGGAGAGCCTTTTCGCGCGCGGCCTCGGCCGCCTGATCGTCGTGCGCGGCGTCATCATCGGCCTGGCCACGCTGGCGGTGTTCATGATCTGCCTCCACGACGGGGGCAGCCTGCGCCAGGCGCGCACCCTCGCGATGTGCACGCTGGTGCTGAGCCAGCTGCTGCATGCCTTCGACGCGCGCTCGCAGACGGCGGCCCTCTGGGAGCAGAACCTGCTCAGCAACCGCGCGCTGGTGGCGGCCACCGCCAGCTCGCTTGGCGTCCTGGCGGCGGTGATGTACCTGCCGGGGCTGCGGGCGCTGTTCCACCTGGAGCTGCCGACGGTCACGGGCTGGTCGCTGGTGCTGGTGGCGGCCTCGGCCGGGGCCGTGCTGTTCGGCGCCGGCAAGGCGATCCGCGGGTGGTGGCGCCGCCGGTTCGCGATCATGCGCGTCAAATTGTGAAGGGCCCGGCGTATCGCCGGGCCCCACGATCACGGCCTTGCCCGGTGCTCGTTTTCGTCCGCCATGCGCGCGCTCGTGCGCTTCGGGTCCCCGGAGACGGGCCTGAACCGCATCGAGGCCCTGATCGATCCCGAGAACGCGGGGTCGCAGCCTGTGGCGACCAAGCTCGGCATGCGCCGGGAGGGGATGCTGCGCCAGGTCGTTCGCCTCAGGGGCGAGGTCCGGGACCCCTCGGATGTACGCGCTCGTGCGGGCCGGTGCCGGCGACGGCGCGCGCGTGGAGCCGGCGCTGCCGGCTGGCTAGGGGGCGCAGGGCGGCGTCAGCGTCCACTGCCGCCCGGACGTGGTGAGCGTGACGCCGAGCTCGAGGATGTTGGGGCCGAGCCAGACGCCGCTCTCCTGCGGCATGCCCCAGACCAGCACCGTGCCCGTCGTCAGCGGCACGAGGCTGCCCTGGTCCCTGACCAGAATCGCGGAGCTCGGCAGGCGGTAGACGAACGACATGCTCTGGGTGCCCGCGATCAGGCCGGCCGTGATCGTCGTCCCGGCCGGGCTGAACCCCAGGCTGCGCAGGATGCCGTCCGGCACGATCGTCTCATCCGCGCCCGTGTCCACCACCGCCGAATATGCGGCGGAGCCCTGCGGCCCGCGGATCTCGATCGGGATCTGGATCCGGTTGCCGCTGCGCGAGGACGTGATCGTGCCCGCCAGGGGCGATGGACACGCGAGTGCGGCCCCACGGGACACGGTGCCGCAGGCCGTTTCCACCACCCACCTGCCGCCGAGCAGGCCGGCGATCCGGTGATCGTATGTGACGGTGATCGTGTCGCCGTCGTGGGCGCGCGCCGCTGCCGCGGCCAGTGCCGCGCAGTCGGGTGTCGCCTGTGTGCCGCCGCCCACCGTCACATCCTGCACCGCGGTGATCACATCGCCCATCGGGTCGATGCGCTGGCTGGCGCCGACCAGGCCGAGCGAAGCCACGGTGCTGCCGGGCTGGACCGTCATCACCTCACAGCCCCGGACGGGCCACGCGGCGGGAGGACCCTGCACGCGCGCGCCCAGGACGTCGGTGGAGACGCTGCGCGCTTTCGCGGGTGCGGTGACGCCGCCGGATGCGGCCGCGCTGTGCGGCCACACGCCGCTTGCGACGCCGGCGAGGCTGATGAGGGCAGCCATGCCCGCCGCCAGCAGCCAGCTGACGGCCCCCATGCTGCCACCCCTTCTCAGTCTCGCGCGTGCAGCACGGTTAGGCATGCGCCGCCCGGGCGCCGTGCCGGGTCCGATGGAGTGAACTGTCGCGGGCCGGTTTCCGGGTCGCTATCCGTGGGATGCCGTAGACGGGAGGGCGCCGGCCGTCCCGCGGCCGGCGCCCTCGATGTCAGGCCGACTCATGGTCCTTGTCGGCCGGGGTCTGGCGACGTCCTGGCAGCGCGCGCAGGATGGCGCCGGCGACCAGCAGCGCGACGCCGGCGGCGGCCGCGACCACGCCCGGGGCCATGAAGAAGAGCGAGAGGAAGCACACGACGCCGACTCCGATGAGAATCCAGCCCAGCCGGTGGAGACGGTCCGCCATCCTGTGGCCCTCCCTTGACTCCGTGACAGCGCGGGTGGACCCGCGCTGTCCTCAGTTGTCGGGGGCTCCCTCAGCGATCCAGTTGGACAGCAGCTGGATGTCCGACTGCGGCAGCTGTTGGCCGCCGAGGGGCATCTGGGTCACCTGCTGCGAGGTGCCGTTCAGGGCCTGGATGATCAGCGAGTCGGCCGGGTCTCCCGCCCTGATCACCGGTCCCAGGCCGCCGCCCTTCATCAGGTCCGCGTACGAGACGACCACCAGGCCCCCGGAGTGGCTGCTCGCGCTGTGGCACTGCTGGCAGCTCGCCGTCAGCAGCGGCTCGACGTTGTGGGCGAACGAGGGGTGCGCGATCGCCTGGCTGCTGGCGGTCGTCGCCGCGGCCGTGGGTCCCACGGCGCTGCTGCTGCCGACATAGCTGAAGCCGAGGACGAAGACCATCGCCGCCGCGCCGGCGGCCAGGGCGAAGGGCCGCTTGCGGCGCTGGGTGCTGGGGTTGCGGTCGATAAACGGCAGGGCGATGAGGAAGAAGCCGCTCAGCAGCGGCAGCCCGACGATGCCCAGAATGTCGAGCCGTCCCGGAAACAGCTTGAGCAGCTGGTAGATCCAGAGGAAATACCAGGCCGGCGTCGGCTGGTAGTTGGCGCGGTTCAGCGGGTCGGCCTGCTGGAGCAGGGGAGCGGGGTGCGTGGCGGCCAGCGCCACCAGGACGGCCACCAGCACCAGGGCGGACCCGAGCATGGTCGCGACGGTGTTGGGCCAGAACGGCTGAAAGTCGCCGGCCGGGAAGTCGCTGTGGTCGCCGGTGCGGTGCTTGGCCCGGTAGCCCTCCGGCAGGGCCTCCTCGACCTTGCTCTGGCCGTGGACGAAGACCAGCAGCAGGTGCAGGCCGAGCAGCGCCAGCAGGAGCAGGGGCAGCACCAGGACGTGGACCGTGAAGAAGCGGCCGAGCGTGGCACCGGAGACGGTGTCGCCACCGCGGGCCAGGCCCTGCAGGAAGCTGCCGATGCCGGGGAAGTAGCTGGCCATGGCGGTGCCGACCGTGGTCGCCCAGTAGGCCTGCTGGTCCCAGGGCAGCAGGTAGCCGGTGAAGGCGAATCCGATCGTGACGGCGAGCAGGAGCGCACCGCTCACCCACTGGAACTCGCGCGGCCGCTTGTAGGCGCCGACGTAGAAGACGCGCAGCAGGTGCAGCCCGACCAGCACCACCATGGCGTTGGCGCCCCAGTAGTGCAGGTCGCGCACAAAGTGCTCGGCGGGGACGGCGTCGATGGCCAGGATGCTCTGATACGCGCCGGCCACGGACGGGCTGTAGAAGGTCATGAGGATGATGCCCGTGACCACCTGGTTGAGGAAGGCCAGGGCCGTCATGAAGCCGAGGAGGTCGAAGACGCTGCTGCGGCGGGGCACCGGATGGTAGAGGGCCTCGCGCCAGCTGGCCCCGAGGCCGAGGCGCTCGGCCCACCACTCGGGCCAGCTCAGGTGGCTCGGCCGGCGGCTCTCATCCGGTCCCTGCTGTCGGCTCATGACGAGAGGCCCCCCACCCACACGTGACCGTTGCGGACCTCCGCGAAGTGCCGGTGCAGCGGGCGGGGCGCCGGCCCTCCGGTCACCGCGCCGTCGATGTTGAACGTGGAGCCGTGGCAGGGGCAGAAGAACTCACTGGCCCCGGAGGACCACTGGATCGCGCACTGCAGGTGGGTGCAGTGGAAGTCGAATACGGTCGGCGGGCCGCTCGTCTGGCTCACGACAAACACGCCGTCCTGGGCGCCCCCGGCCGTGTAGACGGCGAAGGTGGGCTTGCCGGTCGGAAAGGCGCTCACCGGCCCCATGTCCTGCAGCTTGGCGCTGGTGGGCGCGGGCGGCCACAGGGCCAGGGCCGACGCCCCGCCGTAGAAGACCGCCAAAAGCCCGGTGCCCAGTCCGAGGAACCACTCCATAAAGCGGCGCCGGGTCGGCCGGCTCTCCATGCTGCATCCCTCTCGATGAGCGCTCGCGCGGAATTCGGAGCCCCCGAGGACCGCAGCCTTCTCAAAGCCTTCATCCCCACCGCTGTGGGACCTGAAGGCCAGATGAACAATTGCACGACTTACCTACGCGGTTTTGCGGTTGCCGGGGTCGACGCGGTCCATCGCCTTCCCCACGAATATCGCAGAGCGGCGGTCCTGGTGGCACGCGCGTCAGGCCCACGTTTCGGTGGGACCAACGGCCCTGAATCGGCGGCCACCCGGTCACCGGATGGTCGTGGGGCGCACGGCCGATCAGACGGGTCTGGGCTGCCTGGCGAAACCGGAGCCGTTGAGGGGAAGCTCGGCTGGGACGGCTACCGCGCCGGAAGGCGCAGGTGCCCTACCGACATGGCGCGCATGCGGTCCATCGCGCGGGCCGTTCGCCACGCGCGCTCATCGGCGAAGTCCCCGCGGCGAAGGCGCGCGAAGATGCCGGAGCACTCCAGCACCTCGACCCCTGGGCACAGGCCGCGGATGGCGGCCGCGGAGAATGCGCCCCACCGAAAGCGCGCGTGCCCCATGCCCGACGCCGGGAGGCGGCGGTTGCCGAAGAAGTTCGTGACCGGCGACTGGACGTCGAACGCCAGCTCACCGCCCGGAAAGGCGGTGGCCAGGATGGCGAGCAGCTTTCGGATGTCCGCAGCGGCCAGGTAGGCGAGCAGGCCGCACGCCAAGCAAAGGATGGCCGCCGGTTGCGGCGTGACTTCCCGCACCCAGGCCGGCTCCAGGATGGACGCCGCGATGCAGCGGCTCCGCTCCGCGGACGGGATCAGGCGCTGGCGCAGGTCGATCACCTCGGGCAGGTCCACGTCACACCACGCCACACGGCCGTCGTCGACGCGGTGGAAGGCGGTGTCGAGGCCGGCGCCGAGGTTGACCACCGTGGCGGCGGCGTGGCGGCGGAGGAACCGGCGCGTGATGTCGTCCAGGGCGCGGGCGCGCGCGATGGTGAAGAGCTCGTTCGACGGGTGGAGGGTGCGGTCGAGGTCGCTCAGGTCAATGCCCAGCCGCTCCACGATGGCGACGGCCTGTGGGTCGGAGAGGATCCGGCTCCCCGCGCGCGTGGCCTTGGCCCGGCCCCAGAGCGGCATCAGCAGCGTGCGGTTGACCCCCGCCAGCCCGAAGTCCATCACGCTGGCGCCGAGAGCGCGTTCCGCAGCAGCTTGCCGGCCGCGTTGCGCGGCAGCGGCCCCGTGAACACGATCCGCGAGGGGACCTTGTATGCGGCCAGACGCTGGCGGCAGAACGCCAGCAGCTCGTCCTCGGCCACGGGCGCGCGCGCGTGCACGTACGCCACCGGCGCCTGCCCCCAGCGGGGATCCGCCACCGCGGCGACGCCGCTTTCGATCACGGCGGGGTGCGCGGCCAGGGCCGACTCGATCTCCGCCGGATAGACGTTCTCGCCGCCGCGCACGATCAGGTCGTCGCGGCGCGCCAGCACCCGCAGCATGCCGCCGCCGTCGATCTCGCCGATGTCGCCGGTGTGCAGCCAGCCGCGGTCGAGCGCCGCGGCGCTGGCCTCAGGCCGGTTGAAGTAGCCGGCCATCACGCTCGGGCCGCGCACCAGGATCTCGCCATCGGCGGAGATGCGGATGCGGTTGCCCGGCAGGGGGCGGCCGGACGCGCCCAGGTGGCTGAGGGCCTCCTCCGGCGGCAGGGCGACGACCTGCGAGGCCGTCTCCGTGAGACCGTAGCTCTGCACCACCGGCAGGCCGCGGGCGGCCGCCTCCTCCAGCAGGGGCTGCGGCACGGGGCCGCCGCCCAGCAGGGCCACCCGCACGTGCGCGGGGAACCTGCCCGAGCGCGCCGCGAGCAGCCGCCGCAGCATGTCCGCCACCAGGGAGACCAGGGTGATGCGGTCGGCGTCGAGGGCCCCGCTGACGGCACCCGCATCGAAGCGCTCGTGCACGAAGACGGGCACGCCGCCGATCAGCCCGCGCAGGAGAATGGCCAGGCCCCCGACGTGGAACATCGGCAGGACCAGCAGCCAGCGGTCGTCCAGGTGGTGCCCGAGGTTGATCGCCGAGGCCATGGCGCTCGCCCAGTGGTTGCCGTAGGTCAGCATGGCGCCCTTGGGCCGGCCCGTGGTGCCCGAGGTGTACACCACGGCCTGCACGGCCAGCGGGTCGGCGTCCACCGGCTCGGCGCGGCCTTCGGGCGGCTCGGCCCGCTCATCGGCCATCTCCCACAGGTCGAGGCCCGGGAAGGCCGCGGCGGACGCCGCGGCCACCGATGCACAGGCCGGGTCGTGGATCAGCAGGCGCGGCCGGCAATCGCCGACCTGCCATGCCGCCTCCGGCGCGGCCAGGCGCGTGTTCAGCGGCACCAGCACGGCGCGCAGCCGCATCAGGGCGCACACCGTCAGGGCGTAGCGGTACCCGTTGGGCAGCAGCACGGCGACCAGGTCGCCCACCGCCACCCCGCGCGCCCGCAGCGCCGACGCCAGGGCCTGGGCCCGACCCTCCAGCTCGCGGTAGGTCAGGCGCCGGCCGCCCGCCACCAGCGCCAGCCGCTCCGGCGTGGCCGCCGCCCGGTACGCGAGCCAGTCCTCCAGCGGGGTCACGGCATCTTCGGAAACCGGCTGAAGTCGGGCTTGCGCTTCTGCAGGAAGGCGTCGCGGCCCTCGCGCGCCTCCTCGGTCATGTAGAAGAGGGCGGTGGCGTTGCCGGCGAACTCCTGCTGGCCGGCGAGGCCGTCCGTGGCGGCGTTGAACGAGGCCTTCCGGAACGCGATGGCGGTGGGCGACTTGTCGAGGATCTCGCGGCACCAGGCCACGGTCTCCTCCTCCAGGCGCTCCAGCGGCACGACGGCGTTGACCCAGCCCATCTCGTAGGCCTGCTGGCCCGTGTACTGGCGGCAGAGGTACCAGACCTCGCGCGCGCGCTTTTGGCCGATGACCTCCGCCAGCAGCCCGGCGCCGTAGCCGGCGTCAAAGCTGCCCACGCGGGGGCCGGCCTGGCCGAAGCGGGCGTTCTCGGCGGCGATCGTCAGGTCGCAGACCAGGTGCAGGACGTTGCCGCCGCCGATCGCGTAGCCGGCCACCATGGCGATGACGGGCTTGGGCAGCCAGCGGATGGCGCGCTGCAGCTCCAGGGCGTGCAGGCGCGGGACGCCGTCGCCGCCGACGTAGCCGCCGTGGCCGCGGGTGCGCTGGTCGCCGCCCGAGCAGAAGGCGCGCGTGCCGGCGCCCGTGAGGACGGCGACGCCGGTGTCGGGGTCCTGGCGGCAGTGGGCGAACGCGTCGAGGAGCTGGTCCAGGGTCTCGGGGCGGAAGGCGTTATGGACCTCGGGGCGGTTGATGGTGATCTTGGCGATGCCCTCGGCCCGCTCGTAGAGGATGTCGCTGTACTCGCGCACCCTCTCCCAGGCTAGCGCCACTGGCCGTCATCTCCTTGCTGGCCCGCGAGGAACGAGCGGGCCCTTTCTTCGAACGCTGCAGGGGTTTCGAAGTGGGCCGCGTGGCCGGTGCCAGGCAGAATCGCGGTGTCGGCGGCCGCCATTGCGGCCGCCATGCGGGCCGCCAGCGCGGCGTACCGGGTGTCGAGGGCACCTGCCATCAGCAGCGCCGGGCAGGCGATCTCGCGCAGGCGGGGGGCGAGGTCCTCCTGGGTGCCGAGGCCGGCGCCGCGCAAGGACCCGGCGAGACCATGCGGGTCGTTGGCGCGGCGGCCGGCGCGGAGCGTCAGCCGCCTCGCCGGGTCCACCCGCGCCAGGCTCGCCCACCGGGGGAGCCGCTCCCTGCGTTCGACTCTGGCGGTGATGCCCGGGGTCGCATGCAGGACGGCCAGGTCCTCGTGGGGGGCGGTGCGCGGGGCGCGCTCCGCCG
>DAHVAF010000297.1 GCA_027314765.1 Clostridia bacterium
CGCCATGGCCGGGCTGCACCACCGGACGCTGGGGACGTTGGGCGTCGCCCTATCGGACGACGCCCTGGACTGCGAGGTCATCGCCGACGGCGTCCACGTGCATCCCGACGTGCTGAAGATCATGTGGCGCGCCAAGGGGACGGACCGGATCATTCTGGTGAGCGACGCGATGGCGATGGCGGGGCTGCCCGACGGGACCTACGACCTGGATGGCCGTCCGGTCGAGGTGCGCGCGGGGCGCGCGCACCTTCACGACGGCACGATCGCGGGCAGCGTCGCTCCCTTGTACGTGGGCGTCCGCACCATGGTCCGCGAGGTGGGCGTCCCGCTGCACGAGGCGGTGCGCATGGCCAGCCTCAACCCTGCCCGAGCGCTGGGCCTGGATCAGGAAATCGGCAGCCTCGCCGTGGGCAAGGCTGCCGATCTGGTGCTGGTGGATGGGGACCTCGTCCCACGCCGGGTTTGGGTCAGAGGTTCTTGATGATCGCGTCCCCGAACTCGGAGGTCTTGACCTCGCGGCCGCCCTCCATCTGGCGGGCGACGTCGTAGGTCACGGTGTTCTGAGCGATGGTCTTCTCCAGGCCGGCGACGATGGCGTCCGCCGCCTCCTGCCAGCCCATGTACTCCAGCATCATCACGCCGGAGAGGATCACCGAGCCGGGGTTGACCTTGTCTTGGTTCGCGTACTTCGGCGCCGTGCCGTGCGTCGCCTCGAAGCAGGCGTAACCGTCGCCGATGTTGCCGCCCGGTGCGATGCCGATCCCGCCCACGACGGCGGCCGCGGCATCCGAGAGGTAGTCGCCGTCCAGGTTCGGGCAGGCGAGCACCGAGTGGTCGGTCGGGCGCAGCAGCAGGTGCTGGAACATGATGTCGGCGATGGAGTCCTGGATGAGGATCTTGCCGGCTGGCACCTTGCCGCCGTGCTTCTCCGCGACCTCGTCCCAGGAGATCGTCGCTTCCGGGAATTCCTCCCGCGCCAACTCGTAGCCCCAGTCGCGGAAGGCGCCCTCCGTGAACTTCATGATGTTGCCCTTGTGCACCAGGGTCACCGACCTGCGCCCGCGCGCGATCGCGTACTCGATGGCGGAGCGGACCAGGCGCTTGGTGCCGAACTCGGAGATCGGCTTCACGCCGATGCCGGCGTCCTCGCGGACACTGATGTTGTACGTGTCCTTGAGGAAGGCCCGCATCTTCTGCGCGCCCTCGCTGCCCCGCTTCCACTCGATGCCGGTGTAGATGTCCTCGGTGTTCTCGCGGAAGATCACGATGTCGAAGAGGTCGGGCCGCTTGACGGGCGAGGGCACACCCGGAAACCAGCGCACGGGGCGCACGCAGGCGTACAGGTCGAGCTCCAGGCGCAGGGCCACGTTCAGGCTGCGGAAGCCGCCGCCGACGGGCGTCGTCAGCGGACCCTTGATGGCCACGCGGTAGCGGCGGATGTCGTCCAGCGTGGCCTGCGGGAGCCAGTCGCCCGTTTGCTTGAACGCCTTCTCGCCGGCCAGAACCTCGCGCCAGGCGATCCTCCGCTCACCGCGGTACGCCTTGGCCACTGCCGCGTCGAATACGCGCACGGAGGCCCGCCAGATGTCGGGGCCGGTGCCGTCGCCCTCGATGAAGGGGACGATCGGCTCGCTCGGAACGTGGAGCCTACCGGCGCTGTACTCCATCGCGGCTGCCACTATGCATCACCCGCTCGATTCTAGTCGACCTCATGGAAGGCTGCCAGAGCCTCGGTGACCTCACGCACGATGATGTCCAGGAGGCGCCGGCCCGCGGCCGCGGACGCACTGTCCGAGGGGTCCGTGTACCCGCCGGTGCGCGCGAAGTCGGCGGTGCCCTGGGCCGCAAAGACGCCCGATGCGGACGGCTGGAGGTGGCCGATGGTCGTGGTGGGGCGCTTCTCGGTTCGGACCAGCTCCGGGTGGAGGGCCTGGATCAGGCAGGTCTCGAACAGGCCGGCATGGCCGGGAATCGGCTCGTTGCCCTCACCGGCCAGCGCCGGACCGGCGATGCTCCAGTACGAGGCGGCGGCCACCCGGACCGGGTGGGCCAACGCCACCTCGCGGGCCGCGATCCGAATCATCTCGTCGTTGCCGCCGTGCCCATTGAGGTAGAAGATGCGCCGGAAGCCGCTCTTGGCCGCCGATTCCCCCAGCTCGCGCAGGGCGGCGGTCATCGTCGCCGCGGACAGCGTCAACACACCGGCAAAGGCCTGGTGGTGCGCCGAGAAGCCGAACGGCAGGGTCGGGGCCACCACGATCGGCACGCGCCCGGATAGGGAAGCGGCGACTCGCGTCGCCAGCTCGGTGCAGATATACGTGTCGGTGCCTGTGGGCAGGTGCGGGCCATGCTGCTCGGTCGCGGCGACTGGCACCAGGAGCAACGCTCCGGGTGCCTGCGCCCTGATCTCGTCGCGGGTGAACTCCGCCCAGAGCACCTTCATGGCAGCAGCTGCTCCGGTGGCAGCCGGCGGCCGCCGGCTGCCGTGAGATCCAGGACAGCCCTGGCGGCCGCGATCCGCCGGGCCGCGGCGCGCAGCCATTCGTTCGCGTCCTCGTCGCCGTACGAGGTCATGATGGCGAGGGCGTACGGGCGCCGCGCTTGGAAGAAGTAGCCGGCGTCGCACTTCACGCCCTCCAAGCCGCCCGGCTTGTCGGCCACGGCCATGTCGGGCCGCGCCAGGACGGAGAAGGCGCTGTCCTTGGGCAGGCAGAGGACGTCGATGGCGACCTGGCGCGCCGTCGCGCCCAGCACCTCGCCGTCGAGGGCGAACCGCTTCATCAGGGTGGCCATCTGACGCGGCGTGGAGACGTTCTCGTCGCCGCGGGCCGCCGCCTCCCAGTCGATCATCTTGCGCCGCAGGCGCGTGCGCTGGAGCCCGAGGCCGTCCAGGAAGTGGTTCACGGCGGCAATGCCCCCCGCCAGGTCGATGCAGGCGTTGGTGGCCGTGTTGTCGCTGTAGCGGATCATCAGGCGCGCCAGGTCGCGCACCGAGAGCTCCACGCGGTCGGCGAAGGTCTGCAGGACGCCTGAGCCGCCGACCTGCTCAGCCGCGCCGAGGGTCTGGCGCGCATCCAGCGAGAGCTCGCCCCGCTCGACCCGGCGCAGCAGGGTGAGCAGCACGGGGATCTTGATGGAGGAGGCGGTGCCGAACTCGACATCCGCGTTGATCTCGATGCTGCGGCCACCGCGCGCATCCAGCAGGCAGAGGCCGGCCGCGCCATCGCAGCGCGCGATGTCCGCGCGCAATCCAGCCTCCAGCTGGGCCCAGTACAGGTCCTCCCCAGTCGGCGGCAACCCCTCGACCACCGGCGGCACCTCCGTTCACTCCGCGTGCGCGCGGGCCGACCTGCGCCTCAGGGACGGATGACAACCACGCGGACCTCGGTCATCTCCTCGACGGCGTAGCGGGGGCCCTCGCGCCCGGCCCCGGAGCCGCGCACGCCGCCGTAGGGCATGACGTCAGCCCGGAAGGCGGAGGCGTCGTTGACGATCACCCCGCCGAAGCGCAGGCGGCGGGCCGCCACCACCGCGTGACCGAGGCTCGCGGTGAAGATGCCGGCCTGCAGGCCATATTCGGTCGCGTTGCTGGCCTCGATGGCCTCGTGCAGGGAGTCGACCGGAACCACGGAGACGACAGGGGCGAAGACCTCGTCGCAGACGACCCGCATGGCCGGTGTCACGTCCACCAGCACGGTCGGCTGCAGCACGGCGCCCTGGCGGTCGCCGCCCAGCAGCACGCGGGCACCGCCGTCGACGGCCTCGCGGATCCAGGCCTCGGCGCGCCGCGCCTCCGCCTCGCTGATCATGGGCCCCACATCCGTCGCGGGGTCCTCGGGGTCGCCGGTGACGAGGTGTCCCGTCTCCTCCAGCAGGCGGTCGAGGAACGGCTCGAAGGCATCGCGCTCCACGTAGATGCGCTGCACGGAGATGCAGGACTGGCCGGCGGAGCCGAAGCCGCGCCGCGCCAGCAGCATGGCCGCCCGCTCCAGGTCCGCGTCGGCGCAGACGATGTTCGGCGAGTTGTTGCCGAGCTCCAGGAGCACCCGCCGCAGGCCGGTGGCCTCCTTGATGCGCCGCCCGACCGGGGGCGAGCCTGTGAACGTGTAGAGGTCCACGCCCGGGTGCCGCAGGAGCGCCTCCCCCACCGTCGCGCCCGGCCCGAGCACCATGTTGAAGACGCCGGGCGCAAGCCCGGCGTCCGCGAACAGCTCGACGAGCCGGATCGCCGTCAGGGGGGTCGCGGAGGCCGGCTTCAGCACCACCGCGTTGCCCGCGGCGATGGCCGGGCCGACCTTATGGCAGACCAGGTTCAGGGGGAAGTTGAACGGCGTGATCGCCGCCACGACGCCCACCGGAACGCGCAGGGTGAACGCCAGGCGGTCCTCGGCGCCCGGACTGCCCTCCACCGGCACCACCTCGCCGCCCAGGCGCCGCGCCTCCATGGCGGAGAGGGTCAGGGTCTCGACGGCGCGCGCGACCTCGGTCAGGGCGTCCTTTCGCGGCTTGCCGCCCTCGCGGGCGATCAGGGTTGCCAGGCCATCGGCGTCCGACCGGACCGCGTCGGCCACGGCGGCCAGCACGCGGTGGCGCTCGGCCGGGTTCAGGGGGCGCCCACCGGCCCCGCGCGCGGCCAGCACGGCGGCGTCCACGTCGGTGGCGCCGGCGACGGCCACCTCGTCGAGGGTGGCGCCCGTGAACTTGTGGACGACGGCCATGCGCTCGGCCGTATCGCGCCAGGCGCCGTCGATGAAGAGGCCCTTCGCCGCGGCCAGAACGGCCCGCCTCCCTCGGCTCGGCTACTTCGCGGCACCCTTGATCAACCCTGCAATGCGGGAGGTGCCCGCATGGTGCCCTGGCCGGAGGATGCCCCGCCCGCGGGCGTGGACGTGCCGGCGCTTCGTGAGCAGGGGGGCTGCCTCGTGGGGGGCGCGGGCAACCCCGCCGCGGCGACGGTCGGGGTCCTGGACAACCCGGGGGCGCGCGAGGACGCCGCTGGCCGGCCCTTCGTGTGCGGCACGCGCCAGACGCGCGGGCGGCGATGGCGGCGGCAGCCTGGACGATGACGCGCTCTGCCTCACCGATCTGCTGAAGCGGCGCCCGCGGCGCGCCGACGACCATCCTGCCGCGTGGACCGCGAGCCTGTCCCTGCCGCTGCGCCAGGTCGGCGCCCTGCGGCGGCAGCTGGTCATCTGCACGGGGGACACTGTGGCAAGGGCGCTGCGGGGGGCGCAGGCCAGGGTCAGGGCGCCGCGGGGCCGAGCGGACCTGCACTGGGAGGGTTGTCCGGCTGTCGTCACGTACCATCCTCTGGCGGCCCGGCGGCGGCCGCAGCTCCTGCCCCTGCTGATCGCCGACCTGCGGGAGGCCGGGCGCCGTGCACGTGTATGACTGGGTCCGCGAGACGCGCGAAGGGATGCTCCGGTACTGCGAGGCCCTGCCGGGGGAGGTATACCGGCAGGTGCTCCCGGCCTACGGAAATGAGTCGATCCGCGACCTCCAGCTGCACACCGCGGAGTGCTACACGACGCACCTCGGCCGCCTGGCGATGGGCGAGCCGGCCCCGCGGGCCGACGGCGAGGATGCGGGGGCGGCGCGCCGCCTGTTCGAGCATGTGGATGCACTGGTGGCGCGGTTCGTCGGACGGTACGGCGGGGAGATGGACCAGCCGCTCGTGGTGACGCCCCCATGGCGAGCCACGCCCGTTGCCCGCACGCCGCGCTGGCTCATGACCCACACGATCACGCACGAGTTCCATCACAAAGGGCAGATCGTCAAGCTCGGCCGGCTGCTGGGCCACCCGGTCACCAAGGACACGGACCTGGCTGCGCCCAACGCCTTCGACGACCTGGGCCGGCTCGCCGCCCTCACACCCCAGGCGCCGGGTGCGGCTGCGGCCGCGGCCGTGGCGGCGGCTCTGGCGCGGGCCGTGGCGCCGGAGGTGGACGGCGAGGCGCTGGCGGCGCGGGCGGCGGGGGCGGC
>DAHVAF010000308.1 GCA_027314765.1 Clostridia bacterium
GCCGCCACCACGCTCAGCGAGCTTGCGGAGGAGGTCCGCTCCGCGTACCCTGCCCTCGCCGCCTGCGCGGACGGGATCGGCAACGTCCGCATCCGCAACGTGGCCACGGTGGGCGGCGCCCTCGCCCACGCGGACCCCGCCCAGGACCTTCCGCCCATGCTGCTGGCGCTGGATGCGCCGGTGCGCATCCAGCGCCCGTCCGGCCAGCGCACGCTGCCGCTGGACGGGTTCTTCACGGGGTACATGGAGACCGCGCTCCTGCCCGGCGAGCTCATCGTGCAGGTGGAGCTGCCGCCGCCCAGCGGCCGGAGCACGTACCTGAAGTTCGCGCCCCGCAGCCAGGACGACTATGCCACCGTGGGTGTGGCGTGCTGCGTCAGTGGGACGAAGGCGGTGATCGCACTCGCAGGAGTCGCGATGACCCCCCTGCGTCTGGCCGTCCCGGCGGACCCAGGATCTGCGGCCGCCGCCGCCGCGGCCGCCGCAGATCCCCTTGACGATCTCCGCGGCTCGGCAGCCTACAAGCGTGCGATGACCGCTGTCTGCGTGCGCCGGGCCATGGCGGGCCTGCTGGCATGACGTTCGAGCTGACGGTGCCGACCACGGCGACCACGCTTGCCGACCCGGTCGCCGTGATCCAGTGCATTCCCGGCGTGGAGGGCTGCGAACCCGCCGCGGAAGGCTACGCCCTGACCGCGGCCGTGGGCCTGGGTCCGGTGCGCCTGCGCCTGCGCGGCACGGCGGCCGTGGTTGCGGAAGACCGCGCCCTGACGGCCACCGTGTCGCTGCATGACGCGGCCGGTTCGATCTACGGCACGTTTGCCGTAGATCTCGCGGACGGCGCCGTCACCGTCAGGGCCGACGTGGTCGTGGGCGGACGGCTGGGCGAGTTCGCGGCCCCCCTGCTGCGGCGCAGGGCCGAGGTTGAGGTTCGCGGCTTCGCGGCGAACCTCGCCAACCTCACTTCGTGATCTGCGGCAGGTCCAGGTAGTTGGCCCCGTCGTACGAGAGCCCCTTCAGGGCGCTCGAGTAGGCCACGAGCTGCTCGGGCTGATACAGGATCGCCGTCGGACCGGCCTCGTCGACCTGGTTGATCTGGGCATAGAGCGCCGCCCGCTGGGGGCCGTTCGCCAAGGCGGCCGCCTGCTCGGACAGCCGGTTCAGCTGCGGGTTGTCGTAGCTCTCGCGGAAGGTCACGTAGTGGGCCGTGTAGTCGGCGAAGGCGTCGGCGAAGTCGCTGGGGTCGGCGTAGTCCATGGCCCACCCGAACAGGCCGGCCTGCAGCTTCTGCGCCCGGAACTCCGACAGCGCCTCGGAGGAGGCCAGCTGGCGCAGGTGGACCGTGATGCCGACCTTGGCCAGGTCGCCCGCGATCGCCTCGCCGAGCTGGGTCGCGCTCACCCCGCCCGGCGAGGTGGCGCCGGGGATGGTGAGCTCGAAGGAGAAGCCGCTCGGGTAGCCGCCCGCCGCCAGCAGCTGCTTGGCCTTGGCCGGGTCGTAGGTGAACGGCAGGGCCTCGGTGGCCGCGAAGATCCCGCTCGGAATGATCCCCTGCCACACGACGCCGTCGCCCTGCAGCAGGTTCTTGACGATCGAGCTGTAGTCGATGGCGTACTTCACGGCCTCACGCACATCCGCGCTGCCGAAGGCCGGGACGTTCTTCACGTTCATGGCCAGGTAGGTCAGCGTGATCTCAGGCCCCTTGAACACGCTGAACTTGGAGTTGCCCTGCAGCGAGGCCAGCTGCTCCGGCGACAGGTCCATGGCCACGTCCGCGTTGCCGCGTTGCAGCATGTCCAGCTCGCCTGTGGCCGTGTTGACGTTGGTGAAGACGATCCGCTTGATGGCCGGCGCCGGACCCTCCGTGTAGTGGGGGTTGGGCGTCAGCTCGATCTGCACGTTGCGGGTGAAGTTCGCGAGCTGGTAGGGGCCGCTGCCGGCCGAGTGGCTGTCGAGCCACGCGTGGCCCCAATCGCCGTTGACGGTATGCGCCTGCACGACCTTGGAGTCGACGATGCTCAGCGTGGTGTTCGTCAGCACCGCCAGAAACGCGCCCGGGCTGAAGGGCTTGGGCAGTGTGATCTTCACGGTGGACGGGCCGACGGCGACCACGTCCTGGGCGACGTTGCTCTTGTTCAGGCCAGTCTGCGTCAGCAGCGAGAGCGCGGGCTCGACCTTCAGGTTGAGAAAGCGCGTGAACGAGTACACGACATCGGCCGACGTGACGGGGTTGCCGCTGGAGAAGTGCGCGTCCGTGCGCAGGTCGAAGGTCCAGGTCCTGCCGTCCGGCGATACCGTCCACGACTTCGCCAGCCCCGGCTGGACGTTGGTCAGGTCGCCGTACGGGAAGGTCACCAGCTGGTCGTAGATGTACCGGGTCGCGGACTGGTCGGGCACCTCGAAGGCGCTGTTGCCGTCCATGGTCAGCACGCCGCCGAGCGCCGTCGCCACGATCAGCGTCTGCTGCGGCGTGTAGGCGGTGACGGCCGAGCCCGTCGAGGCGGTGGCACCGGTTCCGGTGGCGGCGGGCGCCGCCGAGCCGCCGCAGGCCGCCAGCAGCAGGACGGAGCCGAGGAGCACGGGCAGGATCCCGCGTCTCGCCATCACGATGCACCTCCGTCCCGAATGGTCACCATGACCATCCCGTCGCGCACGGCGGCGGGATACGTCACCAGGTGCTTGCTCGCGGTGCCGAAGAGGGCGCGCCCGCTTTCCAGGTCAAACTCCCAGCCGTGCCAGGGGCAGCGGAGCACGGCGCCCTCCAGGCCGTAGTCCAGCACGCCGCGCGGCGAGGGCAGCATGGTGCCGCCGAGAGTCCCCTGGCAGACTGGCGCCCCGCGGTGGGGGCAGGTGTTGCGGACGGCGCGGATGCCGCCGCCGGGCAGGCGGGCGATGCCGATCTCGCGACCCGCGACCCCGACCACTCGGAAGCGCCCGACTGGAAACGATTCCTCCGGACCGAGCGGGACGTCCAAGCCGTCACCCCCATCGGCACAGGGATGGAGCGCGCGGGCGCACGCCCGCGCGCCGCAATCAGAGCCGGAAGAGCTGGATGGCGTTGCCGGCGAAGATCTTGGCCTGAACATCCCCGGCCAGGGTCTTCAGGACGCGTCCGGGCGTGTCGCTGTCCCAATGGGGGTAGTCGGTGCTGAACACCAGCAGCTCGGGGCCAAGCATCCGCACCAGCGCCTCGAAGTCGGCCGGCGCGTCCGGCTCGTCCAGCGGCTGCGTGGCAAAGCGGACGTGGTCGCGGACGTAGTCCGACGGGCGGCGCTGCACCCAGGGGGTCTCCAGGCGCAGGCCCTGCCAGGCCTGGTTCATGCGCCAGAGCAGCGGCAGGGCCCAGGCGAAGCCGTACTCGACCAGGATCACCCTCAGCGTGGGGAAGCGCTCGAAGGTACCCTCGAAGATCAGGCTGGTCAGGTTGGCCTGGGCCACCAGGTGCGCGTCGATGTATCGCTCCACGTAGGTCGAGGGCAGGCCGATGGGGGCCGGGGCGCCGTGGTAGATGCCGTCGACGCCGCCGGCGTGCACGTAGATCGGCAGGCCGGCCGCCACCGCCTCCTCGTAGATGGGGTCGTAGTGGGACGAGCCCATGAGGGTGTTGGTCGGCGGCAGGTACACGGCGGCCACGCCGGGGTGGGCGGCGACGCGGCGGACCTCGGCGGCGGCAGCGCGCGGGTCCTGGACGGGCAGGGTCGGGGTGTACCGGAAGCGGGGGTCGGCCGGCAGCCACTCGTTCATGTAGTAGTCGTTGAAGGCCGAGCAGAGGACCACGCTCTCGGCGGGGCCGGCGAGGACCGTCGCCAGACGTCCGGACTCCAGATCGTCGAGGATGGCGCAGTCGACGCCATGGCGGTCCAGGAGATCCTCGCGGACGAACTGCGGGTCGGAGCCGCCCGGGGCACCGTCGGGGCCGGTGGCGTCCGGGCGGATCACGGAGCCCTTCGGGTTGTTGTAGCGCATCGGCGCGGCTGAGAGCCGGAGGTCTGCGCCCTTCAGCTCGAAGCGGCGGCGATACGCGCTCGGCATGTAGGGAAAGAGGGCACGGATCCCGCCGCGCACCAGGGGATGGACGTCGGCGTCGACCAGGCGCCACGCGCTCAGGGACGGGGCGGACGGAGCGGCGGATGGCGAGGGCGTCGACACGGGCCAGCCCCCCTTGGCGCGCGGGGCGCCCCCGCACTGGTGCAGCGCGGAAGACGCGCGCGAATTGGCGCTATCGCTTCGCGGGACAGGACAGGGAGTCCTGCAGGCGGAACGACGGCGGCCGGCTGCCCATGGGCGCGGGTGTCACGTGCTGCTGGTTGGATTGGGCCATGGTCGGTGGCGGGCCCGGTACGCAGATGTGCCGTCCGTGCGCGCGGACGGCGCAATGGGATGGTGGACGGCTGGGTGCCCGTGGGACCCGGCCGCGTGGATCGCGCGCGGGCGGCGCGATCGAACGTGGACGGAGGCAGAACGTGGACGGAGGCAGTCCGTTGGCCCGCCCCCCTGCAGGCGCGGCGCGCGGGCGGCTCGACTTGAATGTGGACGGCGGGCTACCCGTGGTACGCGGCCGCGTGGATCGCGCGCGGGCGGCCCGACGGGCTGGTGGACGGCAGCCTGCCTTCAGGTCGGGCTGCGCGAGCTGCGGACGGGCGGCGCGGTCTGGCGGTCGGCTGCTGCCGACTGCGGCCGCCGCCGTGCCGCCTCAGCCGGCCGCCTCGGCGATGGCCTCGATCAGGGTCCGCTCCACCTCCGCGGCGAGGTCGGCCAGCCGGGGGTCTTCGACCAGGTCGATCAGTGCCTGGGGCCGGACCAGGCCGATGCGCGTGCCGCCCTCGGCCGCGTACACGACGACCTTGCAGGGCAGAAAGTAGCCGACGTGGGGGTTGGTCTCGATCGCCTGCTTGGCCCGCGGCGCGCTGCACACCTCCAGGATGCGGTAGGGCACCCCCAGCTCCAGGCCCTTCTCGCGCAGTTTGGCGTTGACGTCCAGGTCCCAGAGCACGCTGAACTGGCGACGCGCCAGCGCCTCGGTGACGGCGGCCACGGCGTCGGCGACGGTCCGGGCGGTGCCCACCTCGTGGCGCATCTCGGATGCGGTCATCGGCTCAGGCCCCCTGTGCCTCATCGTACCCCCGCAGGCGTCGGGCCATTGGGACCATGTTTGCCGCCCGCTCAACCCTTACCCCGCCCGGCAGGTCAGGCCAGCGGTCAGCGTGGGGCGAGGCCATGCCCGCTGCCCCAGCCCAGCCGGCGGCCACGCTCGACCGCCTGGGGAGTACACCGGACGGGCTCTCCACCGCGGAGGCGACGTCCAGGCTCAGCCGATACGGTGCCAATGCCCTTGCGGACAAGCGCGTCAGTTCCCTGCGCCGGCTCGTCGGATGCTTCTCCGGGCCCATCGCCTGGATGATCGCGGCTGCCGCGCCGCTGTCAGCCGTCGTCGGCCACTGGGACGACTTCACGTTCATCGTGCTTCTGCGGCTGTTCAACGCCGCTGTCGGCTTTTGCGAGGAGTTCCAGGCCGACACGGCCGTGGCCAACTGCGTCACGGGCCCTTGAACGCGTCCGCCACCCGCCCGCTCGCAGCGACAGGCGCCACGTTGCGGGCCGGCTGAAGGTGACCGCCGCACGCCCTGTTCGCGGAGACACGCGCCACGTCACGGCCCTTTCAACGCGTCCGCTGCCCGTTCGTAGCGACAGGCGCCACGGTGCGGGCCCGCTGAAGGTGACCGCCCCCAGCCCTTTTCGCGGAGGCACGCGCCACGCTACGGCTGCGCTGAGGGCGTCCCCCACGCGCCCGCTCGCGGCGACACACTCTGCGGCACGGGCCTTTCAACGCGTGCGCCACCCGCCTGCTCGCGGCGACACAGGCCACTTCACGGGCCCGTGAACGTGTCCGCCCCCGCTCGCAGCGACACGCGCCACGTCACGGCTGCGCTGAGGGCGTCCCCATCCGCCCGCTCGCGGCGGTCCACGCCTGACCCAGGAGGCCGTGTCATTTGCCGGTGGCGCAGAACGCACCCGCCCGCTCGGGACCGTCCGCGCGCCCGAGCCTACGGCGCCCTCTTCAGCAGGGCGTCCTGCGTCCGGGCCAGCTGCATGGCCTCGCTGTCGCTGAACGACCCCTTCACGCCGGCGACCGAGATGGCGGCGATGGCGTTGCGCTCGCGCCAGTACACGTCGACGAAGCGCAGCGTGGCGTTGATGGTGGAGTCGGCCTGGTTATACGCGAACGAGTAGCTCTGCTGGCCGACGCTCCCGAGCGACAGCGTCTGCAGCCCGGTGATCCGCTGCTTGTTGGCCTGGATCTCCAGGTTGAGCGCGCTGCCCGCCGGCACGGCGCCCTGGTAGAGGGAGACGACGCTGTCGATGCGCACGGGCCCCTGGCTCATGTTGGCGGCCGTCACGTTCCGCACGAAGGCGCTGCGGTAGCCAGTCACCCGCTGCATGCTGCTGGTGACCGCGCTCGCGGAGATGCCGAAGGCCTGCGCCACGTCGGCATTGGTGTAGGTGCCCTTCGACAGCAGGTGAAAGCCGCTCGGCACCTGGCCGGCGGCCAGGACGAGCGTCGAGGGGTCCCCCTGGATCAGGCCGCCGCAGCCGGCGGCCAGAACCGCGACCCAGAGCGCCAAACCGGCCAGAATGCCACGCCGCCGTCCCGCCGCACGCATGGCGCAAGAGTTCGGTCGCCGAGGCGCCTGACCCTGCCGCGGCCCGCCCTCACTGGCCCCAGAAGCGCCGTGTCGCCTCCGCCAGGACCCCCGCGACGGCCACGACCGAGTCGACCTCCACCCACTCCAGCGACCCGTGGGCCCCCGCTCCCGTCGGCCCGAAGATGACCGCGGGGATGCCCGCCTCCGCGAAGATCGCCGCATCGGTCCAGTACGCGGCGCCCTCCACGGGGGGCGCCGCGCCTGTCACGGCCGTCCCCGCGCCCACAACCGCCCGCGACAGGGGCGCGTCGACGGCCCCCACCAGCCCCGGCCGGGAGAAGTATGGCCGCACCTCGGCGTCGGCGGCGGCGCCCCGCACCACCCGCTCCATCTCCGCGGCCGCGGCGTGGGCGGACTCTCCCGGCAGCAGGCGCCGCTCGACCTGCAGCCGGCACTCGGCCGCGTACGTCGAGACGCCCGTGCCGCCCCCGATCACGGCGCAGTGCAGGGACGCGGGCCCCACCAGCGGGTCCTGGCGCGCCCGCAGCACGTCGCGGTCGAAGACCTCCAGGGCCGCCACCACCGGCGCCATGCGCCCGATCGCGCTCACGCCGAGGTCCCAGCGGCTGCCGTGAGCGGCGCGGCCCCGCGTCCGCACCTCCAGCCAGAGAAAGCCCTTGTGCGTAAGCACCAGCCGGCCGTCCGTCGGCTCGGCCAGGATGCAGCCATCCGGCCGGTGCATGCGCACGTAGGCGTCGGCCCCGACGCTGCCATACTCCTCGTCCGCCACCAGGGCCAGGGACAGCCGGCCCCCGCGCGGCCCCTCGGCCGCCAGCACCGCCGCCGCCGCCATCACGGCGGCCATGCCGCCCTTCATGTCGTAGGCTCCGCGGCCGTAAAGCCGCCCGCCGGCCACCGCGGCGGCGAACGGGTCGATCTCCATGCCCCCGACCCCCACCGTGTCGAGGTGCGCGCAGAGACAGAGATCGCGGCCGCCCGCTCCGGCGGCGGCATGCACGTTCGGGCGGCCGGGGCGCGCCTCCTCGATCTGTGCCAGCAGGCCCCGTGCCCGCAGCCACCCGGCCGCGAACGCCGCCATCGCCCCCTCGCCGTCCCCCGCCGGATCCAGCGACGGGTTGACGGAGGGGATGGCCACCAGTTGGCTCAGCAACCCCTCCACCACTGCACGGGCCAACTCAACGGCCGTACCAGCCACCTCCCGCAGCTCACCTGCCCCGCATGCGGCGACGGGCCCTGTCGCCCCGCCATGCTGCGACTGCCCGACCTTTCGCCTGACGATAGAGTGGCGGGGATCTGCGAGGAGGCCCCGCCCTTGTCCGCGCCGCCACCCGATGGCGATGCCGACGCGGGTGCCGTCGCCGATTCAGCGTACGCGCGCGACCTTCCGGCGGTCCGGCCGGAGGAGCCGCCATCGCCGGGCGCGGGTGCGGCCCCGACCGGCGACGCCATCTTCGCGCCAGGAGGACCCGCGCCGCCGCGGCCTGCAGGTCGCCGAAGCAGCGATGCAGGTGGCCGCGCGCACTGCGCGCGGCCTCACAATGAATGCTTCAGCGCCCCTCCCGCTCAATCAGGAAGGCGTAATGCTCATCCGGCGGCCGCCAGGCGGCCACGATCGCGAACCCAGCGGCCACAAGCCACGCCTGCATCCGCGCCTCGGGGATCCGCATGGCGGGGTCGGGTCCGAAGCGCTTTTCGGCGACGGGCGCGTAGTCGCAGACGACGCCGCGCGCGCCCGCGGGGAGCATGCCGGCCAGGTGGCGGACGATGCCCTCCGGATCGGCCGCATGGTGCAGCATGTCGACCACGAGAACGCGGTCGATGCGGGGGGCGGGTGGCGTGAACTGAAAGCTGGCCGCATCGCCGGCGACGGTCCGCACCCAGCCGATGCCGCGCTCGGCGCAGCGGTCGCGGAGGTAGGCGAGGGCCTCCGTCCAGACGTCGACCGCCCAAACGCACCCGCCCGGGCCGGTCCGCTCGGCGGCCAGCAGGCTGGCGTAGCCCGGCCCGCACCCGACGTCCAGCACCTGGTCGCCGGGCGCGATGCCGAGGTGGTCCAGCAGGTCGGCGAGCACGCGGGCCTGCTGCTCGCGGCGCCGGAACATGCGCTCCGGGGTCATGCCGCCAGGCCGCCCCGGGGCTAGAGGCCGGCCCTGAGGCGCGCCAGCAGCTGCGCCTCGGGCACCGCGCCCTCGATGTGCACCCGCCCCGCCACCGTGCGCGGCACGCCGCTCACCTGGTAGAGGTCCGCGAGCTGTGGGAACTCGGCGGCATCCACCGCTTCCGCCTGCACCTTGTCCGAGGCCATCGCCATCTGATGCGCCAGGCGAACCGCCCGGGGGCAGTGCGGTCAGGTGGGCGTGGTGAAGACCTTGATGGCCAGCGGCTCCTTCAGCTCGTCCAGGAAGGTGCGCATGGCGGGCGAGACGGCTGTCTGGCCCTGCGCGATGTCGGCCAGGTCCTGCACGAAGACGCCGAACTCGTACCCGGAGGGGTAGCCGGAGAAGCGGACGCCGGTCGGCTGGCCGTCCGCGTCCAGGAGCACGATGGCGGGCGCACGCTCGGCCAGCGCCGCGTCCTCGGCCTCGTGCCAGGGCCGCTCGGTGATCGTGACGGCCGGCGCGATCCCCGCCAGCTCCGCGAGAACCTCGTGCAGGCCCTTCGGCATCTCGCCCCGCGTCAGGACCAGCGCCTCCACCGTCCCGCCAGCGCCCGCAAACATGTCCTCGATGGCCTTTCTGTCCTCGGGCCGCAGCACCGCGATGGCCAATTCCTCCGCTCGGGTCCATTGTAGCCCAGTGCGGTGCGGGCGAGCCGCGGGCGGTCAGGCGCTGCCGGAGGCGGCCGCCGCCGGCAGCAGCCCGCGGCGGCGCAGCATCTGCTGAAAGTAGGTCGAGCCATCCCGGCCGCGGCAGGCGAGCAGATCCAGGGTGGCGCGGCCATCGACCAGGCCGCGGTGGGCGCCCGCGCCCGCGATGCCGTGCGCGCGCAGGAGGTCGGGAAGCTTGGCCGAAACCGCGCCGCAGCCCCGCCAGTCGATGTCGTGGAGCGAGCACAGCCAGGGCTTGGCCCTGCTCTCGGAATACAGGGCCGCGACAAAGCCCCGGTCGAAGGCCGCGTTGTGCGCCACGAGCAACTCGGCGCGGTCGAGCAGCTGGCGCACCCGGGCGTCGTCGAGCCTGCGCCCCGCCACCATGTCGTCGGTGATGCCATGGACAGCGACCACCTGGGCCGGAATGGGCTGGGTCGGCTGGCGCAGGCCCACGTACTCCTCGACGATCCCCAGCAGGCCGCCGGCCGCGCGGTCGAACGCGAAGAGGATGAGGGCGAGCTCGACGACCTCGTCCCAGCGGGGGCTGAAGCCGGTCGTCTCCACGTCGATCAGCGCCGCAAGGCCGGTACCGGCATGGCCAGCGGGCATCAGCGCCACCACCTGACGCAGCGCGTTGGTCTGGGCTGCCAGTGGTGGTCTTCTTGATCGGGCCCGGGAGACCCTGGCGAATACTGCTGCTGGGGCCACGCTAGCGCGACGGGACGGATGACGGATGGTCAGCCGATACACGTGGCTGCGGCTGGCAAGCGGCGCCCCGAGTCTCGTGGGGCGGCACGTCCATCTTCCGTAACGTCCACGACCTCTGGACCTGGGCGGCCGGCTTGGCCATGGTGGGGCTGACCTTGGCGATCTCCTGCTGGGTGCTGCAAGTGCCCCGATGACGCTCCCGCCCGCGGCGCTGGAGGCCCCGCTACCCCTCCGCCAGGATCTCGGCCAGCAGGCTCGGGTCGATGTTGCCGCCGGAGACGATGCAGACGATGTTGCCCTCGCCGGCGTCCCCGGCCATGGCGATGGCCACGGGGCAGGCGCCCGCCCCCTCCGCCACCACCCGGGCCCGCGTGGCCAGGAACCGGATGGCGCCGCGGATGGCCGGCTCATCCGCCTGCCGCGTGCCGTCCAGCAGGCGCTCCACGTGGGGGTAGATGCTCTCGAACACGCTGCCGCCGCCGATGCCGTCCGCGATGCTTGGCCGGCGCTCGATGGTCGTGGCGCGCCCGGCCCGCAGGGAGGCGGCCAGAGGGGCGTTGATCGACTCGGCGGCCAGGACCTGGCACTGGGGCCGCAGCGCCTTCACTGCCGTCGCGACGCCGATGGCCAGCCCGCCGCCGCCGAACGGCACGACCACGGTGTCCACCTCCGGCAGGTCCTCCACGATCTCGAGCCCGCAGGTCCCGTTGCCCGCCCAGAACTGGGGATCGTCGAAGGGGTGGACGAACGTGGCCGCCTCCAGGCCGGGAAAGCTCCGGGTCTGCATGCAGGTCCACATGTCGTCCCAGGGCACCTGGATGATGCGGGCGCCGAGGCGCCGCACGGCGTCCAGCTTAATCTGCGGCGCGTGGTCGGGCATAACGACCGTACAGGGCACCCCGGCCCGCGATGCAGCCAGGGCCACCCCCTGGGCGGCGTTGCCGGCGCTGGCCGTGTAGACGCCGGCGCGCAGTCGATCCGCGGGCAACTGCGCGATGAGATTGTAGGCGCCGCGGATCTTGAAGGACCCGATCGGCTGCAGGCAGTCCAGCTTCAGGTAGATGCGGCGACCCGCCGGCAGCTCGGGCGCGAAGAGCCGGATCAGGGGCGTGCGCAGCGCCGCCTCGTACACGCGGGCGCGGGCGGCGCGGATGTCCTCCAGGGTGAGGGCGGGGACCGGGTCGGCGGCGGGCAAGGCGACGGCCTCCTCGCCAAGAGGGTTCGAGCCGGGCGGTCGATGCCCTGCCGCGGCGGGTCGCTCGGCGGGGTGTGCGACGGGTCGTCCGCCGGCTGGGGCGGCGGGTCCATCGGGCGGGTTGCTCGCGCGGCGCGCTCGGTCGGCTCGCTTGGACGGCTCGTCCGGCGGCGGGACGAGCGACCCGTCCGACGGCTCGTCCGCGGGCTCGATCGCGGGGTCGCATGGTCTCTCGGTGGGGCGGCTCCTGCCGCGGTCCGTCCGCTGGGCGCGTGGCGGCCTGCTGGGGCGGCCCGACCGCAGACTCGTTCGCGGGGTCGCATGGTGTCTCGCTGGGGCGGCCCGACCGCCGGCTCGTTCGCGCGGTCGCGTGG